>JAUPKI010000390.1 GCA_030837545.1 Thermodesulfobacteriota bacterium
AATTGATATAGGAATCGAGCCATTTGACAATGGTGATCACCACAGACTGGTCTGTCACCGGCATCCATTTTTTTGAAACCACCCGTTTGTCGCCCTGCTTAGGATTGAACAGAATGGCCGAGGGACTCTTGTAAGACAGCCCGGCATAGTAGATGTGGTACTCTTGCCAGTTGTCGATGAGATTCTGAATGGTGTTCGCGTGCTGGCCGTCCGCCGCTCGAATGCTCCCGTATTTCTCAAGCCCCAGGCAGCCTGACATGAAAAACAGGAGCAGCAGAAGTACTGAGACATACCGTACCTTTTGTCTGGATTTCATCTGACAACCTCCTTTTCGCTCTTGCACTCTTGCGTCATTGTGTTGAGGCAATCTTACTGCCAACTGACAGCAGACCATAACCCCGGCACTCCAAACTTCAAACTCCAAATTTCAAACTTTAGTCACTTTAGCTCACTTTAGGCACTTCTCTTTCCTTCCATCCCCGTTCCCTCAACCCTTCGAGGACCACGTAAAAGAGGAGGAGCATCGCCACGGCCGCCCATGTTCGGATCCAGCCTTCTCTACGGCTTGTCATGGGACGTTTTTTTCTCCCTTTTGCGCAGATTCTGAAACTTCCACAGGGAGTTCGGCAGGAAGACTTTCGCCGATGGCATGCACCAGTTCGGCGTATGATGTGAAGAGACGGGTCTGGGCCTCCACCCTTTGGGCCCGCGCCGCGGCCAACTGGCTCTGAGCATAGAGCAACTCCACGATATCCGCTGCACCAGCCCGGTATCGGGCCAACGACACCTTGTAAGACTCCTCGGAACTGACCAGGAGCGTTTCACTGGTTTCAACCTGCTGGGCCGCGGTATGGAGGTTATAATAGGCAGACCAGACATCCGCGATTATCAGCTCCTCTTTTGTTCGAAGGTCCGCCCGCGCCGCATCCAGGGAAGCCTTGGCCTTTTGAACCCGGTTCGTCAGCGCGAACCCCTCAAAAATAGGGATCTGGAGGGCAAGCCCTCCATAGTAGCTGGTCTCGTTTCCCTCAATGTCGAGCCCGCTGACCCTCCCGTCGAGCGCTGTCCAACCGGCATTCCCCGTGGCAACCAGCCTCGGCCACAGGGCAGACTCAGCCCTGCGCACTTCTGCCTCGCCCTGACGCACGGCCGCACGGGCAGCCGCCAGGTCCGGCCGCTCTCGCACGGCCAGTTCGATCAGATCTTTCGTGTTCTGCTCCATTCGCTCCAAGGGGATATCATCAGGCGCTTCAGCTACATCAAAGGCCGTGTTGGCTGGCCATCCCACGGCGGTCGCCAGTTGTCCACGGGAAACCTGCACCGCCCCCCGATTGGCCACCAGGTCGAGGCGGACCTGGTCTGCCTTGGCTCGAGCCTGGAGCACATCCGCAATGGTGCTTACGCCCGCCTTTTTTCGCTGCTCAGTGGAGCGGAGGCTGGTCAGGGCCTCATTCAGGCTGACCTCTGACGCACGCATCCGGGCCTTGTTGCCGATGTAGCGGTAATAGGCCTGGGGCACATCTCGGAGAAGGTCCTGGATCGACTGGTTGTGGTTCCAGTTGGCAGCAATCAAGGCCTGCCGGGCGCTCTCGGCCCCGGCCTCCCGGCCCCCGAAGTCCAGGAGGAGGTAACTGAGGCTGACGCCCATGGACCCATATACCCCTTTGAATAACCCCAAAGTCTGAAAGAACTTCCCCCCGCTCCCGTTCATATCTGCGCTGACAGTCGGATAGTAGCTCCCCCGGGCAGCCCCCCACTCCGAGGCCGCAGCCCTGGCCCTTTCCCAGGCCGCCTGGGTCTTAGGATTGATATCAAGGGCGGTGTTCAAGAGTTGGGCCAGGGTCAACTTGTCCCTGAGCCGGGCAAGATCTTCCGGCATGCCGGGTTGTTTTTCATCAGGGAGCGAATCCGGCCTTGCCTCCCCAGGGACCTGATAGACCCTTCCGGGGGCTGATGAAGCGAATCCCTTCGGATCCATCTCCGGGAGTTTCTTCCCACATCCCAGAACGGCCGAACCGATCAAGAGGCACAGGACCATCATTTCCCCCGTGAGGCGTTTCCTCCTAAACGTGGAACCTTCCGAACGCGGAACGGGGAACGCGGAACGCGGAAGGGGAGAATTCGAAAACCACCTCATGACCACCTCATGACCCCATCCTGACTACTTCACCAGCATCACCGGACACTGGGCCAGGATGCCGACCTTGTAGCTGATCGTTCCCCACCCTTGGGCCCTGTCTTCCACATCGATTCGATGGGATTTCATGATAATCAGATCGATCTGATGCTCGTGTGCATACCTGAGAATCTCCTGCGCCCTGTTGCCATAACCGACCGCGGGCACCATATCGGCCTGGCCGCCCTGGAATGGGGCGATCATCCCATTGAGATCCTTGAAAGACCTCTTTTCCAGCTTGGTGTAGAAATCCTTAAACTCGTCGAACGTCGTATTGGCGATCACCTCGATCACATGGAGCAGATGGATCTTTCCATTTTCAACTGAGCAAATTTTTACGGCAATATTTAGGGCATTCCTGTCATTGTCTGAAAAGTCTGTAGGGACTAAGATATTCTTGAACATAGGTTTCTCCTCCAAGAAAATCGTCATGAGTGGTCATGAATTGTCATGGGTTGTCATAGATTCAGCCCGACCCGAAACCTGAAAGCTTTTCCATGAACCTTCACCTGCGATCTGACCAGCCGCTTTACCGGGCAAATGCGGTGTCTATCTGCCCTTGGCCTTTTTGACGGCTTCATCACGAAGCACCCTTCGCAGGACCTTCCCCACAACCGATGTGGGGAGACTCTCCCGGAATTCGATGGCCCGTGGCCGCTTATACCCGGACAACCGGCCCTTGCAGAACTCGATAAACTCCTCCTCAGTCGCGGTCTCGCCTGGCTTGAGCTGGACAAAGCCCTTGACCGCCTCGCCCGTATGAGGATCGGGCACCCCCACCACAGCCGCCATGGCCACTTTGGGATGGGTGTAGAGCACCTCTTCAATCTCTTTGGGATAGGCATTGAACCCGCCCACAATGATCATGTCCTTTTTTCGATCAGTGATGACCAGGAACCCGTCTTCATCCAAATGCCCGATATCGCCGGTGAGAAAATACCGTCTCCCGTCTATCTCGCGGAATACCTCCTGATTGGCCTCGGGCTTGTTCCAGTACCCTAACATGATCTGGGGACCGGACGCGGCGATCTCCCCATCCTCGCCCTGCGGCAGTTCCTGTAACCCGGTTTCCAGATCCACTATCTTTATATCGACACTTAGAAAGGGCATGCCGACCGAGCCGATCTTGCGCCGCTCAGGGTCGGTCGGGTTGATGGTAATGACAGGAGAGGTCTCGGTCAGGCCGTACCCCTCGAAAATAACCGCGCCGGTCTTCTCCTCAAACTGCCGGATGACCTCCACCGGCAACGGGGCGGCGCCCGACCCGCACCCGACAATCGATGAAAGGTCGTATTTGTCGATCAGCGGATGATTGACAAATGCGGAATAGATCGTGGGCACGGCCACAACAGCGGTCACTTTATATTTTTCAATCGATTTAAGGACCTCGGTGAATGCCGGTTTTCCGGCCCTCGGATCCGGGATACAGACCAGCCTGGAGGCGTTTCTGCAGCTTACCAGCATGCAGAGGGTCAGGCCGAAACTGTGATACCAGGGGAGGACCCCCAAATAGGTATGGGCGCCCCCCTTTTCGATCATCTGCGGCGGCCCTGAATCCTGAGGTATGCGGACCCATTGTTCTGTGCTCAACACATTGGAAAGAAGGTTGGCATGACTCAGACACGCCCCCTTGGGGACCCCTGTGGTCCCGCCGGTATAGAGGATCAGGGCCGCTTCGTGGATCGCATCGATCCAGAGTTTGGGGGGCTCGGGTCGGGCCGATCGGACCACCTCATCATAGTGGAAATGTCCGGGTTCGTGGTGGTCGGCCTTTGGAATTTTCCCCAGCAACGAGCCCAGGAATCCCTTGATTCTGGGAAGATAGCTCTTCACATTGCAGATGACCACGGTCTCCACATCCGATCCGATAACGGCCTTGACCGCAGTGGCATAAAACTCGGGGTGATCCATGACGAAGACCGCCCTGGCCCCTGAATCCTTGAGTTGGAAATTCAGCTCCTCCGCTCTGTACAGGGGATTGCAGGTGACGCACACCCCCCCTGCCTTGAGGATCCCGAAGAAGATTTCGGGATAATGGGGCAGATTGGGAAGAAAGATGGCCACCCGATCTTTCGGTTGAATGCCCCGGGAGACGAGGAAATTCGCCACCCGGTCGGCCGTATCCTTCACCTGGGCGAAGGTGCGGGTGAAGTCGTTGAAAATGGTATAGGTTTTATTCGGATAATCCCGCACTGTCTCATCTAAAATGGAAAACAGCGGCTTCTCGTATCCGGTGATCTCATAGGGAACCCCTTCGGGCCATTTCGACCCGTGCCATAGTTTAGACATACAACTCTCCTATCGTTGGATTCAGCGATCCACTCAGGGACCTTTGTCTGACCCTGAGTTGCCGTTAGGTGAAGTCTTATATCACACCGAATGCAACCGATCAATTAGGAAATGATGGATAGACGGACCCCGTCGCTCCCAGCCTGGCTCCGGAAAATGATGCGCTCAGCTATGCCTTATCTCAGTGGGTGGGTTAGGCGGCAGGGATGTAGACACAAACCTGGGTCCCCTTGCCCAACGCAGAATCGACGGTGATGATTCCCTTGTGGTTGGCGACAATGCCGTAGGCGGCAGGCATTCCAAGTCCGCGACCCATGAAGTGGGTCGTAAAGAATGGCTCAAATATCCGGTTCCTCGTCTCTTCATTCATGCCTCTTCCATTATCTTCAATGCAAAGACGGACGTAGGGACCCGTCTCGATCCCCGGATAATTCACTGTGAATGCCGGGTCCAGCTCCACATTGGCCGCAGAAATGCGAATGCGGCCCGGACCATCGATGGCCTCGTTGGCATTAGCGATAATGGCAGAGACCACCATCTGCATCTGTGTGGAATCAGCCTTCACATCCCATACCTCTTGCGGAAAATCGGTCTCCACGCGGACGCCGGGATTCAGGGTATGTTCCATAAGGGGGAGCGTCTGTTGCACAACATCCCCGAGAGACAGGATGACTGCACTATATTTTCCTCCTCTGGCATAAGCCAGCAATTGACTGGTTAGGTCGGCCATGCGACGGCCTGCCGATTTCATGTCTTTGAGATACCTCATCAATTCTTCATTCTCCCGGTAATCCATCTCAAGAAGGCCGATATTTCCGATGATGGGCGTGAGGGCATTGTTGAACTGATGCGCAATGCCGCCGGCCAGGGTGGCAATGGCCTCCATTTTTCGGGCCTGCTGAAGCTGGGACTGAAGTTTTATGGACTCGGTGATGTCCCGTGCAATGCCACGAAACCCGATCGGCTGACCGGCCTGATCCCTTATCAGGGAAGCGGACAATTCATGAAAGCCCCGACTCCCGTCCTTCCCCATGATCTCATAAACCGCCTTTTTTCCAGGCTTTCCTGTCCTGTAAATCTGATTAAAAAACTCGTAGATTTCCTTGTGGGATCCTGGGGCCATGTAATCACGGTTGTTCATCCCAAGGAGTTCCTCCCTGCGATACCCCAGCATCCTGCACAGAGAATCATTATAAAAGGTAAAATTTCCGGACAGATCCACCTCAAAATATGCCTCTCCAATGCTGTCAAGGACGGTCCTATACCTTTTCTCGCTCCGCAGCAGGGCCTCCTCGGCCCGCTTCAGTTCGCTTGTCTCCTTCTCCAATTCCTCGATCCTCTGTACCAGCTCTTCGTAGGTCGGCTTTTTCCCCATTGGAATCCCTCCACGCCCCCTCTTCTGTGTCCATGCATTGAACGTCTCCCAGAGACGGGATCTTAAATCTTTAGATTTCACCCTTTCCGAGTTGGGGCGTTCTTCATTTTAGAGATTTATGAGATGACAAGCCCTGTGAGGATCGCCGGCTAAACCTCGAAATCCACCTTGATCTTGAACATCTTTATGGCAGGCAGGTTCAGGATCTCTTCAATCCCCGTCTCCTCTGAAATTTCTTTCAGGGCATTCTCAATAAACCTCATATCTTCCGCAATAAAGGTAAACCAGATGTTATAGGGGTTGTTTCTGAGGTAATTGTGCGTCACTCCGGGATGCCGGTTGACCGCCTCGACAAAGCGGTCGACCTTCTCCTCAGGGACCTTTGCGGCGCACAGGGTGCTCACAAAATTGAGCCGGGAGGAGTGGAAATTTCCACCGATCCGCCGGATAATCCCATCCTCCTTCATCCTCCTGACAGCCGACATGACCTCATCTTCGGTCAGATTGAGCCGTCTGCCCAGATCCTGGTAAGGACGGGACGTAATGGGAAAATCGGACTGGATCTCATTGAGGATCTTTCTGTCGGTCGAGTTCATGGGGTTTATTGGGTTTGTTGGGTTTGTTGGGGTTGTTGAGTTCATTGGGTTTATTGAGTTTGTTGGGCTAATTGACTATTACAGGCATCAGGCCCTACCCGGCTGATAGGCGCACAGGGGTTCCTCTGCGAGAAAATCGCCGGCCGCCTCAAAGGCCCGGGCCCGGCACCCGCCGCAGAACCGTATATATTCGCATCGGCCGCACTTCCCCTTGTAGGTGGAAAAATCCCGCAATTGGTTGAAGATTTTCGAATCACGCCATACAGAGGAAAAAGGACTCTGTTTCAAATCCCCGCAATTCAGCTCAAGGTAGCCACAAGGCTGGACAATCCCTGTATTGGAAATAAACACAAAGGACGTTCCGCCCAGGCAGCCTCGGGTCATGGCGTCCAGGCCATAGGTCTCAACATCGACCTTTTCCCCCTTCTGATGGGCCTCCTGACGCAAAATCCGGTAGTAATGGGGGGCGCAGGTGGCCTTTAGGTGGAGGGGGACCCGGTCTCGCATCCCATAAAACCAGTGGAGCACCCGTTCATATTCAAGGGCGTCGATCTCCTGGTTGACCATGTACTTGGCCCGGCCGGTGGGGACCAGGAGGAAGATGTGATGGGCCGCAGCCCCGAGACTGACCGAAAGGGCCAGAATCTTCTCCAGATCCCCGACATTGTGGCGGGTCACCGTGGTGTTGATCTGGAACTCCAGCCCGGCGGCCTTGAGCAGTTCGATGCCCGCCAGGGCCCGTCGGTACGCCCCCGGGACCTTTCGGAAGTCATCGTGCTGCCTCGCGTCTGCCCCGTCAATGGAGATGCTGACCCGTTTGATCCCTGAGTCCTTCATCCGCTCAACCAGTCCCGGTCGCAACAGGGTCCCGTTCGTGGCCAGGACCATGCGAAGGCCCAGATCGGTCCCTGTTTGCGCCAGATCGAAGACATCCTCCCTCAGCAGCGGTTCGCCCCCGGTCAGGATCACAATCGGCGTCCCCACCTCTCGGATTTCCTCAAGAACCTCATGGCACTTGGCCGTGCTCAGCTCCCCAGGGTACGGCCCCCGCTCAGCCCCGGCCCGGCAGTGCACGCAGTTGAGGTTGCACTTCCGCGTGATCTCCCACGCTACAAGACGCAGTTGATTCCCGGCACGCGGGACATTCGATGTTTCCCGCCGTTGGCGGGATTCGATGTTTCCCGCCGTTGGCGGGATTCGATGTTGGTCATGCATGGCTCAATCGCTCCGCTGCCTCCCTTGCAAAGTAGGTCAGGATCAGGTCGGCCCCTGCCCTCTTGATGGACGTAAGCATTTCCATCATGACGCGTTCCCCGTCGATCCATCCCTTGCTCGCCGCCGCCTTGACCATGGCGTATTCACCGCTCACATTGTAGG
>JAUPKI010000046.1 GCA_030837545.1 Thermodesulfobacteriota bacterium
CCACATTAGCCCCGCGTCTGAGTGCGTCATCGTGGAGGTGGCTATACCTCTGGGTCATAACCGGGCTTTTGTGGCACATTAGGCGTTGCAACACATACATGTCAACCCGGCCGCTGGATGCGAGCGTACTGGCAAAATGATGTCGTAATCCGTGAATGGGCCGAAAGCCGTTGGGTAGCCCGGCCTTTTCTGAAATATCCTTGGTCGCCGTTTGAACCGTCGCCCGCCTGTCCCCGTACCTGCCCGGAAAGACATAATGGCTCTTCTCCCCTGTTTGGCTTTTTTCCCGTGGGTGAGACTCTAACACCTTGCGGGCCATGTCGTTCATGGGAAGGATTTCGTCTTTTCCACCTTTGTTGCGGATGGTGATAAAGCCCCTCTCGAAATCTATGTCTTTCCATTGTAAATCAAACAGCCCGCCCCGGCGGATACCGGTAAACGCGGCCAGCTTCATCAGGTTTGCAACTTGCACGTTTGGATATTCGTCTAAAACCTGCATCAGCTTTTGGAACTGGTCATTTGTTAGAAACTCCGTCTTTTTATTGTCAACTGATGGTTTTTTGACTTTAAACGGGATGCCCTCGCAGTAACCGTTATTGACGCCATAATTCACAATCCAGGTTAAAAGGTTCAAAATATGCTTGACCGTTTGCGGTGACAACTTTTTAGACAGCCGTATTCTTAACTTGTCAATCTCCATAGGGTTCAAGTCCTTGGGCTCTTTGTCTCCCACAGGTTCAGAGAGATATCTTTGGTAACGGCTCTTGTCTGTGTCAAGCGCCTTGCCCGGTGCCCTGATTGCGCTGTAAGCCTCCCATAGCTTGCCGATAGTCCAACGCCCCTCCTCTTCCGCCTTCCGGGCCTCTTCCGCTTGACGTCGTTCTTTGTTGGTCGGTTGCTTTCCGCTGATCTTTTCACCCCGTTTAAGACTGGCCCGGGCCGGTGTCATATCCTCAGACGAACGCCCCGCCTTCTCTTCAATGATCTTGCTATTCTTTCGATACCGGATATAATAGATCCGGTCGGGTTTCCCGGTCCGGGACGTGCCCTCGATATAAGTCACGCCCGGATACTGTGTCTTGGACCGTTTTTGTGCTGGCATCCATGACCCCTTTCGATAATCCGGAAACTTGAATTTGGAAGCCGGAAACATCTATACCCCACACTATACCCCACACGCAATTTAAAATAAAGGGTATTTTACGGTATGTCAAAGGAAAAGTGATATGTGGAAATACTTTAAATTAGAAGAGGTTATAGACTTGAGGGTAAATAGCAGTAAAGCAGACTCCCCGGCCTTTCACGCCGGCAACACCGGTTCGAATCCGGTTGGGGACGCCACCAATAATTTCAAGAGGTTAGCTAATATAGCTTAACCTCTTTTTTTATCCTTGGACCACTCAGCTTCTCTTCTGAATACGCATCATGTGGCTTTTTATTCTCATTATCACAGCGGTCTACCTAACTGCAACCCTGCTTCTGACCTATGTGGTTCTTCAGCTCCCTCGACAACCGGTCCAGGACTCGCCTGACTGGGGCCGTGTCACGGATACGCGGATTCCTGCGGCGGACGGAGGTCAGTTGGAGGTCTGGCGGATCGAGCCGAAAAGGCCGTCACGAGGTATCGTGCTCCTCGCGCACGGGTGGAGCCGCAACCGGGATCGCATGGTCCCGAGGGCCAGACTCTTCGGAGAGATGGGCTTTACGACCATTATCCACAGCGCACGGGATCACGGACGTTCCAGCCGTCACGCCTTCATGAATGCGGTCAAGTTCGCCGAAGACATCGAGGCGGTATTAAACTGGGTGGGCGAACCGGTGCTATTGTACGGACATTCGGCCGGGGCCGCAGGCGCGATCATTGCCGCCAGCCGCAAACAAGGAACAGTAAGGCTTCTCTTTTTAGAGGGGTGCTACGCCCGCACCAAAGAGGCACTGCGCAGTCTCTACCGGAACTACAACCTGATGTTCGGCATCCTGTTTGGACCCATGATCGTCCTATGGATGGATATTTTCTACAGATTCAGGATGGACAAGGTGAGCCCGGCCCGGCTGGCCCCCCAATTGGACATCCCTGTGTTGATAATCCATGGGGAAAACGATCGGAATTTTCCCCTTCACCATGCCTGGAGACTCAGGGACAGCTTCCCGGCCGGACGGGCCGTGCTCTTTGTGGCCAAGGGCGCCGACCACAGCTCCAGCAGCCTCACCCCCGAATACCCCGCCGCCATAAAGGCGTTTGTCGACAGGTATCTCCTCCATGTAAAAACCGGAACCCGAAACTTTGCGCTGGAGAAATAGGTGAAAGCCCCCCGGCCAAGTTTCGAATCCCCAGTTTCAGATTCTCACTTACGATCTATACGGCAATGTCGTGGACGTAAGGACAACATCACGTCCGGCATGACGAAAAAATATTGGACTCTTGAGTGACTATGTCGTTTCATTCACCTTGTCATTGATCAGCTCCGTCAGGACCCCGTTCAGCTTCCTCGGATGAATAAAAGCGAACTCACAGTCCCTGAACGGCCTGGCCACCTCGCCCCTTGAATCCGGGATAAAGGGATAGTCCTTTGCCATGAGTTCATCTACCGCCTCGCGAGTGTTGTCGACATTCAGGCTGATGACCATTACGCCCTCGCCATTTTTCTCGATGTATCTGGCCACATCTCCGTCCGGGGTCGTGGATTCCATCAGTTCGAACCCGACCTCGCCGATCCAGTAACGGGCTACATTGATCTTCTCCCGCTCATCGATATAGGCGTCATCCGGCCCTGACTTTCCCAGCAGGGGTTCCCATACCTTCCTGGCCGCATCCAGATCCCTGACGGCAATACAAATATGATCGATCTTATTAATCTTCATGATACACTCCTTTACACGAGGTGCGAGGGATGCGACCACCAGTCCGCAACCTCGCTTTCAATCTTAACCAACCCAATGAACCCAATAAACCCCATCATCCATCATCCAGTCCCGCTTTCAGCGGGATCTACGCTTCGCTTCGACCAGCGTTAGGTATCCAGCATCACACTGCCAATGACATTCCGGGGTGCTTCTCCTCGCAATCCTCTCTTCCGTAGGCGAGGCATGTCAGGGGCTTTACGTTGTGAATCGCACAGAAAAAGAGACCCTGGGGAGCGAGTTCGAAGAGGAAGGGGCAGAACCTCTGAATGAGGGGGCTGTCCCCTGCAATATATGCATACCAGTAGCCGGGATATCTCACCGGTTCAGGGGGGTCCGGGATGGTTCCAGGGAGTTGACAGCACTCGCCGCAGAGGCTGCACCACTGTCCCAGGGCGACCTCCTGGTTGGCATCGCCGTTCAAGTCCACGCAGGTCGCTTCACGGTTCCCGAAGCGCCGGTCGATGTCTTTGCGGATCCTCAGGAACATCCGGCTGAGAAGTGCCAGGTCTTGTCCCGCCTTCCCTACACCGGACCTGCCCCAGTCCCGAAAAGGCAGATGGTGTCTCGCATAGAGAGTAAGAGGGAAAAATGGATCTTGAAGCGCCTCTTCGACCTCACCCCCTATGCAGACGTCTTCATAAAGCGAACCCACCGCCCTGACAACCTCAGATACGCTTAACGCCGCCCGCCTGCGCCTTACGGCCTCGTGAATCAATGACTCAAAATAGGTCATGCCGCCTTCATCGCCATCGGGATACGGATGCACTCTCTTCATGCGGGCGTCAGTCCCGGAGGCCCCATCGTCTATCCTTTTATTGTGCCAATGGGTTTGGCCTCGTCGATCAGCATGATCGGGATATCGTCCTTGATCTCATACAGCAATCCGCAGTGATCGCAGATGAGACCGTCCCCGGCTTCCGTCATATAAATGTCCCCCTTGCATTTGGGGCATGCCAGAATATCCAGCAGTTCTTTGCTGATGGTCATATCTTTCTCCTTTCGCAACCCAGAAAATTCCTCAATCCCTCAATCCCTGAATTCCCAAATCCCTGAATTCCTCAGCGCCTTTTCAACCGCCTCAAATACCTGGTCCACCCCTATCTCCTTCATGCACGTCATGTGGTCACACCGCTTTTTGAAACAGGGGCTGCAACCGATGCCGGACCTGATGACCTTGTGCCCCTTCCCATAGGGTCCGGTGCGCCACGGTGCAGTCGGGCCGAACAGGGCCACCACCCTGCATCCCATGGCGGCCGCCATGTGCATAGGGCCGGTGTCCGTGGTAACGAGAAGTTTACACCGGGTGTAGAGATAGGCCAGTTCCTTCAGGCTCGTTTGGCCCGCCAGATTCAGGGGGGGGCTTGGCATCCTTCCCATCATGCGACGAATGACAGGTCTGTCGCTGTTGCTCCCTGTAAAGACGACCTCACACCCCAGCTCATCCCTGATCCGTCTCGCCAGGACAGCAAACCGTTCAGCCTCCCAAAGTTTGGTCGGCCATTTGGCCATCGGGTTGATGGCAACCAGTGGTCCATGTTGAATTCCGTGGCGGTCCAGGACCTCATCAACGGACTCTCTGTCAGATTCATCGTACGGGATACGCCCCCCTCTTCCCGCCCCATCACAGCCGATGTATTCGGCCACCCTCAGATATCGGTCGATAGCGTGTTGACCATAATTCACCGGGATCGGCCGCTCACTGAGAAAACATCCTGCCCCTTCCCGGGATCCGCTTATCCCGATCTTTCTCCTTCCCTTTGAAAGCCCCACCCAAACGCCGCTCTTCAGTAATCCCTGCAGGTCGATCACCAGATCATAATGAGATGATCTCAATTCATTCAGAAAATGGCAGATATCCCTGATCACGGAGACCGGCCTTGTGGTTTTAGTCAGCCTTATCTGCCACGATTTCCTCCGGGAGACGATGACCCGGTTTAGCGCAGGGTGGCCGAAAAGGATCTGAGAAGAGTCCTCCTCCACGACCCAGTCGATCCGCGCCCCGCGAAACTTTTTCCGGAGTGCCTCTAAGAAGGGCAGCGCATGCACCACATCGCCGATGGCGCTCAGCTTTACAATAAGAATATTCAATTAAGAAGTGCCTAAAGTGAGTCCCGCAAGGCGGGATGATTAAATTGCCTAAAGTTACAAAAGCCAAAATCCCTGAAATCGGAATGAGGATGTTACCTGTTGTCTTTGACCTTGGGGCCTTGACTTCTCCCAACAATCCACTCGACCGCATCGAGCAGGTCTTCGGCCACATGAAAGGGCTGATAGGGGGAGCTGGGGACGATGTATTTCAGGTCCCCGAGGCCATATCCGGTCTTGATGAGTATCCCCTTCAGGCCTGACCTGAAGGCCAGTTCCATATCAGTGGAGCGATCGCCGATCATGTAGGAGTGTGCCATGTTGATGGAAAACTCCCGACATGCCTGGTCTATCAGACCGCTTCTCGGCTTTCTGCAGTCACACGACCTGCTGTATTCAGGGACCTTGCCCCCTAAGTAATGAGGACAGAAAAAGATCCCGTCAAGAAACGCCCCTTCCCGTTTCAGGAGCATCTTCAAATGATCGTGCACCTCATAGACCAGGTCGATGGGGAAATATCCGCGGGCTACCCCCGACTGATTCGAGACGATGATGGCCAGAAATCCATGCTGATTCAACAGCCTGATGGCCCTCTCGCTCCCCGGCAGAAGGACAAACCGTCGGATATCATTAATGTATCCCATCTGCTCGTTGACCGTGCCATCCCGATCCATGAAAACAGCAGGCCTCTTCAACAGATTTCCTCCCGAAGCGCTTCCATTGTCTCCCAAACCTCCCTTGCCCGGATGCCCAGCATACAGGCGTGATCCTCAACGCATTCCGGTTTCAGGCAGGGGGCGCACGAGGTATCGTGTCTGACAATCCTTGTGTGGGGGCCCCGGGGGCCTGTCGCCACCGGATCGGTAGGCCCGAATATGGCCACAGTCGGCACCTTCAGGGCTGCAGCGATATGCATAAGCCCCGAGTCATTGGTTACAAAAAAGGAGCAGCGCTCAACAAGGCCCATGGCCACGCCCAGGGAGGTGCGACCGCTGAGGTCCAGGACCGGGCTTTTCATGGCCCCGCGAACACGTCCGCAGATACCCGCTTCCCTGGCGCTCCCGAATATGAGGACCCTGGCGCCCCACCGTTCTGCACCCATGTCGCCAATCTCGGCGAATCGTTCGGCGGGCCACCGTTTGGCGCCGCCGAAGATAGCGCCGGGGCCCAGTCCCAAAAGAAGATCTCCTTCATGGATGCCCTGCTGCAAGAGCAACGTTTCTGCCGCATCCCTGTCTGCCGCCGAAACATAGAGACTCGGGACCCTGTTCTCTGCCCCCCACCCCATTCCCCTCAATATGGAGAGATAATACTCGGTCTGGTGGACCTTGAGGACCTCCCTGTCCCGAAAGACCCGATGAGTCAACAGAAAGCCTCTCCCATCCGTGTTGTAACCGAGACTGAGACTTACGCCCCCCAGACGGGCCAGAAGGGCCGCTTCAAAGGCATTCTGAAAGAGGATGGCCAGGTCAAACCGGTTCCTGTGGATCAGACGGATGCACCGTATCCATTCATTCACACCACTGAACGTCCTCTCTCCCTTCTGGAATATCAAGACCCGGTCCACTGCCGGGTGGGATTCATATATGGGCGCCACCCAGGGCTTTGCCAGGACGGCAATAAAACTTAAAGGGAAGGTCTCCCTGACAGCATCCAGGGCAGGAAGGGTCATGACGGCGTCCCCCACCCAGTTGGTGCCACGGACGAGGACCCGTTTGATCTTCGATGGATCAATTCTTCTGCCTCCCAATACCCTGGGAACGGGACATGGGGAGGTCGGGTCTGCTGGGTTCGTTGGGTTTATTGAGTTTATTGGGTTCGTTGGGTTCATTGGGTTTATTGGGTTCGTTTGTTGGGTTCATTGGGGAAAAGGTTCCAGGCGCAAGGCACAAGGCTTTAGGCCCAAGGCGTTAGGCACATGGAAATATCCAGCATCCGGTATCCAGGAACGAACTCCTGAGTGTGGAGTGCGGAGTTAAAAGTTAGAATCGGAATCTCCCCTTTTTTTGACTTTAGGCACTCCAAACTCGTAACTTCAAACTTATAAGAACCAGTATCCACCATCAAGCATCCAGTTCGCAGTACGGCCTGGTCTTCCACCGTTTGTGAAACCAGAACCAGTGATCCGGATATCTTCGGACATATTTTTCAATAATCCGGGTAAACAGGGCCGTATTTTCCTCAATGTCTCTAATCTTGTCTCCAGTCCGCTTCAAAATCACCTCGTCTTCAAAGATGATGCGGTACCGCCCATTCGGCTGCCTTACCGAGAATATGGGAATCACGGGCGACCCAGTCCTCAAGGCCACCAGGGCAAGTCCCTTGTTGGTACAGGCCGGCTTCCCGAGAAATGGGACAAAGACCCCTTCATACCAATCCACATTCTGATCCAGCAAGATGCCGATCACCTTGTTTTCCCTCTCTGCCGACAACAGCTTCTTCATGGCCCGGCGCTTCGGTATGATCTCGGTCCCAAACCTTGAACGGAGGGTCGTCAGAAGCCTGTCGGCCGGCTTAAAATCAGCGGGCCTCACCACGACGGCGTTTTTGGCATGAAGGCGCAGGGTCGTGGCAGCGGACATGAATTCCCAGTTTCCAAAGTGGGCCGTCAGCACGAAAACGCCCTTGCCCTTTTTAAGGGCCCTGGTCAGTGCCTCCTCATTCTCGAACACCACATACCGGTCCAGATTCCGCCGGGTCAGCCTGAGGATATGGGGGGCCTCGAAAAGCATCTGGGTAAAATGCGCGATGATCCTGCCGTTGAGCGCAATCAACTCGGACTCGGACATGGTGTGTCCGAAGATGAAGCGAAGATTATTCAGGGAGGAGGTGACCCGTCTTTTAAGCACCCCTGCCAGGGCCTTTCCCAGGATCCGTCCGATGGATTGGCCGATACGGATGGGAATCAACGACAGGAGCTTGACACCCCCATACATGGCCCCATAAATCCATGTTGAGACAACGTCACTACTTCTCAAGGCCATCTCGAATCATCCTGAAAACTCCGTCTTCGCCCGGCAGGAGACGGAATCGAATCGTCAGATAGGCCAGGTCTCCATATCTGGACGCTACAGGGTCAATCCGCATCCAGTCCTTTTCCGTTGTCACGAGACAGTGTGCGCCCATGGCCTTCTTTACATAGATCAATTCTTCCACATCTTTTTCCTTGAACAGATAGTGGTCTCTGAACCGCCTGAACTGCACCACATCCGCGCCCAATTCACTCAAGGTCTTCTTGAAATATTGAGGGTGGGCGATACCGGCAAATCCCACCACACGCCTGTTTCTCAGGAAATCAGGGTCATAAATCGTGCCTGAATAGGGGAAAACCAGACTATCAGGCTCATGATCGGCACGGAAAACAGGCGTCGATGCGAATTTCTCCCTCAGAACTGCGGGCGTCTCTTGGGACTCAACCATGTTGCATGCACTGTCCTGTCTGACGTGCCCCTTCCCGCTCTGCATGCCGCTGTTTGCGCTCTCGACTCCGTAACCTGCACTCGACACCCTCCCCCCTGCCATGTCCCCCCTGCAAGTCCGTGTGAGGATCACCGCGTCTGCCCTGCACAACTGATTCACCGGTTCTCTGAGAGGACCCCACGGAAGCAAGTGACCGTTTCCAAAGGGATTCGTGGCGTCCATCAGGACCAGATTGAGATCTCGATTGAGTTGCACGTGCTGGAAGCCGTCATCCAGGATAAAAAACTCAGAGCCAAACTTGTTGAGGGCATACATCCCCGCCCGGTGCCGATTCCTGGAGATGATCACTGGACTCTCGGGGACAGCTCTTGCAATCAGAGAGGGTTCGTCGCCGGCCACACGCATATCTGCGTAACTCCCTTGCCCGTCAGACACCTCTAAGATATCCTGATGCCCTTTTGCACCGTAACCTCTTGATAATACAGCCACACGGAGGCCCTGGTCGATGGCCCATCGAGCCAGCATAACCACTGCCGGCGTCTTCCCGGTCCCGCCTGCGGTCAGATTGCCAACGCTGACAACAAAACCGGGAAGGGATTTTCTTCTGGAAATGCCTGTTGCATATGCACCCAGGCGCAACCGCACGCCAAGCCAATAAATGCCGGAACAGAGGGCCAGGGGAAGTCTCCACGGAGTGAGTCGTTTTTCTCGATGGATCCTGGACCAGTCTGGCATGGCGTACAGCGCATGACGCTCGGTGCTTGACGTTCGACGTTGCGCTTTGCCCTTTACGCTCCGTGCTCCATGCCTTGTGCTGTTCCCCACGCCCTATGCCCCCTTCTGCCCCATGCAACGCTTCACCTGGCAAAAGACCCTTTCCACAGCCCCCTGGTTTTCCTCTGCAAACGCCCTGGCCCTTGCCCCGGCCCGAGTTCGCATCTCCTCATCCTTCAGGAAGGCCTCGAGGGTCGTGGTGAGTTCGTCGTCGTTGTGGACTCGGCATCCGCCCCCCGCTTCCACTAAGGCCGCCGCCATAGATACAAAATTGTGGGTATGGGGTCCGAAAATGACCGGAATGCCGAAACTTGCAGGTTCCAGCAGGTTGTGCCCCCCTACCGGGACAAGACTACCCCCCACAAATCCCACGCTGCCGACGCCGTAAATACGCCCCAGTTCCCCCATGGTATCCAAGACCAGCACGTCATAGCCGCTATGGTTGGCTGAAGGGGCATGGCGCATGGGGCATGGGGCACGGGGCACGGAGGGCTGCAAGTTGGGAGTTGCGAGCTGGATTTGCGCTCTGCCCTCTGCACTTTGCTCCCTGCACCCAGCTCTCTGCTTCGTAACCTGGGTCTTGAGAAGCGCCCTGAAACCCCTCTCCCCTGCCATGGCCAAGATGTCGCCGGCGCGTCCCGTGTCCCTGGGCGCAAGGATAAGACGCAGCCGGGGAAAGGAAACACTCAGCCTCTTGAAGACATCAAGAAGAACTTCTTCTTCTCCCTTATGGGTGCTCCCTGCCACCCATAAAGGGTCCTCAGGTTCAAGGCCCAGTGTGGATAGCCATCTTTGACGCTCTTCCTCGCCCATGGCATCCATCTGCCGATCAAATTTGATATTGCCTGCGGTGATGACCTTGCTTTTGTCTACCCCTATCATCAGGAGTCTGTCTCTGTCCAGATCGCTCTGCATCAGGCATACATCAAGTGGGTCGAACATCTTCCGTACCACACAGGGAGCCCTCTTATACGACCTGAAGGTCCGCGGTGAAACACGCCCATTGGCCAGGATGCTCTGGATACCCTTACGCTTCAGACCGCCGAGCAGGCCAGGCCAGATATCGGTTTCAATGAGAACGAAGACCGACGGGTTCACAAAATGTACAACCCTCCGTACAGCCCACCAGGCATCCACAGGCATGGGAAAGATGAGACGTACCTTGACATCCAGCTTTTCCCTTGCCACGGACAGCCCGGCAGCGGTAGTTGCCGTGAAAACAATATCCCTTCCGGGAAATCCCTTGCTGAGGCGATCCACTAACGGAAGGGCGGAGATCACCTCCCCCACAGAAAGCGCATGCACCCATATGCCCCCCTTCTCGGGCGGGGGATTGGGTAAACGCCACGCCAGCCTCGCCATAAGCCTCCCCTCAAGGCCTGAATGATCACCTCTGGCCATAGACCCGATCCCTAAAAGCCCCACAACAGGCGCCAGAAAGACAAGGGCAACGGTCCATAGAAAATGATACAAAAACATACACATGATCGTTCAGACCCTGGTCGGCAGCTCAATGATGAAACGGGTCCCTTTGGGCGTGTTGTCCTTGACCCTAATAAACCCATTATGGTCCGAGATGATGGTGCTGACAATCGCAAGGCCCAGTCCTGTCCCCTGCTTTTTCGTTGAAAAATAAGGCTCAAACAGACGGCTCTTGTTTTCCGGGCTGATCCCTCGGCCGTTATCGATCACCTCAATCCGCACCATTTTGAGGACCTTATCGTAATCAAGCTCGACCTGCACCTCTCCGCTGCCGTCAAGGGCTTCAATGGCGTTGTCGAAGAGATTAATCAAGACCCTTCTGATCTGCTCAGCGTCCAGATTGAAGACAGGGACATTCTTTGGATCGTTAAATACGAATCGAACGGTCTTGTGGGCCTCCCTGTAGACGCTGATGGCCTCATGGATGATCTTGGCGATATCGGACGGTACGGGGTTGGCGGCCGGGAGACGGGCAAAATTGGAAAATTCATTCACCAGACGCTTCAACTCCTCCACCTGGGTAATAATCATACCCGTGCACTCATTGAAGACCCCTTTTTCCCCGTTGTCCAATATCTTCCCGTACCGCTTCCTGAGCCGCTGGGCCGATAACTGAATCGGCGTTAGGGGATTCTTGACCTCATGGGCGATACGCCTCGCCACCTCCCGCCACGCGGCCATACGCTGGGCCTTTTCGATCTCGCTCAGATCCTCGAGAACTGCAACAAGACCCAGGTATATTCCGCGATCATCACGAAGGACGTTCAGGGAAACCAGAACGGTCAGACGCCGGTTTCCGGCAGAGAGCCGTATCTGTTTTTCCATGTAGCCCTTGCGAAGAAGGCCCTCATCTCCCAGAAAATCATCGACTATCTTGCGGTAATCCTGAGAGAGGACTTCCTTGTAGCTTTTCCCGATAATCTCGCCAGCCCGAATACCCAGCATCCGCTCGGCGGACTTGTTAATGGTCAGGATCTTCCCATGGGCATCCGCAGAAATAACGCCTGCCGCCACGTTCGCCAGGACAATCTCCATGTAGAGCCGTCTCTGCTCCAGTTCGAGGTTGCTGGAAACGAGCTCCTTATTGGCCGCTTCGAGCCGGTTTTTGCTGATCTTCAGATCCATCGTCATCTTATTGAATGAGTTGACCAGCATGCCCATTTCATCTTTCGTTTCCAAGTCAATAAAGAAACTATAATCTCCCGATGCAATCCGATGGGTCCCTTCTGCCAATTCTTTAATAGGCACGGTGATTTCCTTGGATAGATAGAATCCAAACCATATGGATGAGAAGATAATCAGGAGGGTAACAATCGAGAGGGTGATCATATGGCTGGCCAGGATCGGCGTCCGGAGCATCTTGAGTTGCCGGTACTCCTGAACGCCCTTCGAGATTGCCTGAAGCCGGTTGACAAATGCCCCGGGAACAAATTCCGATGTCACGACAAGACCCACCACAGCCTTTGATTCCGTCCTCGAGAAAATCGGCACAATGCCGCTGACGAGGTCTCCATAGGGCGACGACTGGATGGTGTAGGTGTCTGTTCCTTTCTCGATGGCATTGGTCAGGATATCTGTCCCAGGCCCCTTGAATGCCGTCAGGTCGATCCGATGGTCCCTGGATATGGTCTCTACGTCCAAACCTCTCGAGAAAATCTGGATGGAGGCCAGACCGAATTCTTTCAGCTTCTCATTCGAAAATTTGGTGAGGGCGTCTCTTTTTGACGAGATCAGATACCCCTCATGGGTGATAATGCGGCTCAAAATATTGCCAAAAGAGAGGCTTCCATCTGCGATGTCCTTGTAGTAATCCTGTCCTACCTCCAGGGAGTTCTTCAACGATCGTTCAATCTGAATGCTAAACCAATATTGAATCGATGAGGAGATGAACTGGACCGACACGAAAAAAAGGATGACCGTGGGCAGCAGAGAAAGGGTGACAAAGGCCAGGACCAGTTTGGTCCTCAGCTTGGCGCCCATGATGCTCTTTTTTCGTTCAAAAAGGAGTTTGACTAAATTCCTGACCGTAAGGAAAAGGAGGAGAAGGAGCAGGATCACATTGATATTGATCAGAGCGAAGGCGAAAATGCTGCTCGAAAAAGGAAGGGCCTGTCCCAGGTGAAAGATACGCATCCCCAGGTAGATGAGACAAGATATCGCCACACCCAGGAAAATAATCAGGTATCTTTCTCTGCGTCGTCTCCTGAGATCTTGTCTTTCAGCCTCAATATAGTCTTTCATGACAGCGGAATGAATGTGGCAGCGACTGAACCAAAACCTTAACCGAATCAGTATCTGAAATCCACCGTATACCAATCGGTCTCGAAATCCCACAAGGAAAGGAAGAAAAAGACATAATGGAAATAAAAGGGGAGCCTGATCTTGTCCAGTTCGGCCATCATACTAATCTGGTAACGGTTTCCTCTTTGAAGATTACGAAGTTCCGTGACCTTGAGGCCCACGATCTCTGACATGAGCTTCTTGGCCTCTTCGAAATCCTTCACATACACCACCTTGTCATCGGATGACGACAGCCTGATTTCATAAATCTTTTTCAGACTGTCATATTTAATTTCGTGGCTCACCTTGAGATCAGCAATGTCTTTATCCCACCACCAGTCCCGGACCTCGCAAAGTTTCACAAAAAATGTGAATGTCGTGCTGACCCCGTTGTTAATAGCCTTTTGCATATCGTCGGTAAAACAGTCGGCGACGCTGAAATAGACGATAAGATCATCCCGGGTGTTGGTGACCACGATATCGGCCAACCGGGCCTTTGCCGCCCATGCGGCCCTACCTGGAAATAGACCGAAAAGAAACGACATGACCAGCGCAACAACTATATATCTATAAAAAAACGGGCTCTTCCTCATGAGTAGGCTTTTCCCTATCTTCTTCTTTATGATGCCGAGCGCGGGCTCCCGATGCCTGAGCAGGATCATATCAGGCAGAAGCTTTCCACCTCCCTTGGCCGGATTCGCCTAAGGACAATATGGCACACGGTCGAAGGGGTGCAAACGGTATCTTGCCTTACACAAATGCAGGGTTTTTACGTTTTTAAAGGAGAGATAATAAGGTAGCGATATCGAAAATGCAAGTCCTAATGGACCGACCGTGCGAATTGAGCGATTGGCACTGCATCCTCATTGCCCTATGGGTCAGCCCGTCCAGGAAGGGGGGTGGACGTGTAGAAAAATATGAACGAAAAAACGCGGGGTCAAGCGGGAACGAACTCCGGTACTCCGAAGGCCGGAATCCTGATGCTGTTTTTGCTGCATTCCTCGGCTGTGACAAATGAATAGACCTTCCAGTGCCTTTTTGACTGCATCAGCATGGCCAGCATCTGCTGATTCAGGAAATGCCCCGATTTCATGACAACAAAGTGCCCGATAATGGGAAACTGGATAAGAGAAAGATCGCCTATGAAGTCGAGAATCTTGTGCCTCACAAACTCGTCCTGGAATCTGAGCCCGTCCTCGTTGAGGATTCTGAAATCATCGATCACCACCGCATTATCGAGCGATCCTCCCTTGGCAAGCCCATTTGCCTTAAGGGCCTCAACATCTCTCAGAAAACCAAAGGTCCTTGCCCTACTGATCTCCCTGACAAAATCTCCCCCCGAGAAACGAAGCTCATATTCCTGATTTCTCAGCAACGGATGTTGGAAATCGATCATATAGGTGATCCGGAGTTCCTTCGATGGATAAACGCAAATGGATCGACTGCCATCGTCAAGCTTCAGGGCCTTTTTCACCACAATAAACTGCTTTGGGGCCTTCTGTTCCTTGATTCCCGCGCTCTTTAATAGAAATACAAAGGGCGCCGAACTCCCATCCATGATCGGAACCTCAGGACCGTCCAGTTCCACTACGGCATTGTCAATCCCCAGACCGTAAAAGGACGCCATCAGATGTTCAATGGTTCCAATCCTGCACCCGTTCAAACCAATGCTGGTCGCCAAAGTCGTGTCTAAGACATTGTCGAAGCGGGCCTCAATCATCGGGTGGCCTTCCAGGTCCGTTCTCACAAAACGTATCCCCGTATCGCACGGAGCAGGCCTGATATTGATCCTTACCTTTTTACCCGTGTGAAGACCGATTCCGGTACAACCGATCTCACCCTTTAACGTACGCTGCCTGTAATCCACTATCATCTCCTTTATCTATTCCCTCAGTCTCATTCTCGCGGATCGTCTCCCACCATTGACAACCCCAAAAAAAATGGGACCTCGCCGTCGCATAGGGGATGCATCACCATATGCTGATAGCGCCAGTGACATGCCGCCTTTGAATTTTTATAATATTTAAGCAAATAGCATGCCAATGATTTTGCTGCCCGTACTATAATAAGAACCCATCTCCATCTATTTGAAACCAAATGCTAATTCCTCGGCTTGATGCCTCGGCCGAGTATACTGGAGCCGGTATATGCGTCAATATGTGGCAAAAAAACCACATACAAAACATGGCACAGCCTGTAGATCCGGTCCCCTCGCAGCGGTCCACTCCCTACTTGAAAAAGTCAACGCTACGTAGTATAAACCAACATCAATATAACCCCGAGGCGACCATGTGGATCAACGCAAACCTATTCATGAGACCGCTCCTCCTGATCCTTGCCGTCGTCCTTGTTGCCTGCCATCCCACTTTGAAAAGGGAGGCCCGGCATCCTGAGGAGGCCTTGACGCCTGTCCGCTTCTCCTATCCGACGTTCCGGGATGACATGGACAGGGAGTCCCTTGTCTCGGCCATACAGAAAAATATCCGGTATCTCGACCGCCTTGACCCGGAAGAGACCTTCTATTACGGGGCACAAGCAGTCAGTTGCCGGCATGTCAAAGAAAGCCAGCAGACGTTCCTGAAGCTGTTGGCGGAAAACCTTGACCCGGAGCAATTCGATCGGGCCATCAGGGACAACTTCGTGATCTTCCGCGCAACCGGTCGTGACGGGAACCCTAAGGTCCTCTTTACCGGATATTTTGAGCCGGTTTATGAGGCTCGTCTTTCCCCTGACGATACGTTCAAGTACCCCATCTACCATCGGCCTGAAGATCTGATCACCGCCGACCTGTCGCTCTTCAAACCTGAGCTGAAAGGGGAGAGGATCGTCGGACGGCTGAAGGGGGAACGGCTTCTCCCCTATTTTTCGAGATATCAGATTGACGAGGAGAATGCCTTGAGGGGACGCAATCTGGAGATCGCCTGGCTGAAGGATCCTGTGGACGTGGCATTCCTTCAGATACAGGGTTCCGGCCGCCTGCGGTTGCCCGATGGCAGCGCCGTCCATGTGGGCTACAGCGCATCCAACGGTCTGGGCTATCAAAGCATCGGGAAGTACCTGGTGGACAAAGGGCTTCTGAGCATGGAAGAAGTCTCCATGCAGGCCATCCGCTTGTATCTCAAAGAACATCCTGAAACAGTCAAAGAAGTGCTTTATTCCAACCCTTCCTACGTATTTTTTCAGCGCCTGCCAACAGGTCCTTTAGGGAACATCCGCGTTCCCCTGACGCCCGGCAGGTCCCTGGCTCTGGATGCAAAGCTCTTCCCAAAAGGGGCACTGGCCTTTATCTCGTGCAAAAAACCGTCCATTGACAGCCGGAGCGAGATTACAGGCTGGATGGATTTCTCTCGGTTTGTCTTAAACCAGGATACCGGCGGCGCCATCAAAGGGGCCGGCAGGGCAGACATCTTCTGGGGCAGCGGCCCCTACGCCGAAGCCGCAGCGGGCTACTTGAAACACGAGGGGGAACTCTACCTCCTGATCAAGAAACCATCTGAGAAGTGACTAAAGTGAACTATAATGCCAACTTTATGCATTTTAGGCACTTTAGGGCACTTTAGGCACTTCAAATAGAGAACTTCGAAAAATCCGCAAGAAGAAGCATGAGTCCGGCTATCTGTTGCAGCAATCCAACCCTGTTTTCCCTCAGGGTTTGATCATCCCGTGCCAGGACCTCTACGCCGTCAAAAAAATCGTCCACCGGTTTTCGGATCGTTGCCACCAGACTCAGGGCGTCCAGGTAGGCCTCTTGTTCCACAAAACGATACACCTCATCTTTGAGCGACTGAAAGGCCTCCCACAAGGCGGTCTCGCATGCCTCCCGAAACAGGGTCGGGTCCGGCTGAAAAGGCCTCTCCTCTTTCTTGAGGATGTTGCTGACACGCTTGAATGTCAGACACAACTGCGAGAACTCCTCGGATTCAGCAGCAAACGTCTTGAGTTGGTCGATCCTGGGTCGGAGTCTCTGAATGTGGTCAAAATCGGCAGAAATAACCGCATCTACCAGATCAGAGGCATAATCCGCCCCCAGCATCAGTTGCTTGTAGCGTTCCCTCACAAAAGCGACGACCTTGGAAAAGACCTGGGCCTTGTCAAACTGGACCTCCTCGATCAACAGCGATAACGCCTCCTCTGTCAACTCCTTGAGAGACAGATCCCACCCCATCCCCTCGATGATTCGAATGATGGCCAGGGCATGCCTGCGAAGGGCAAATGGGTCGGCGCTCCCCGAGGGCTCCAGACCCACGGCAAAACACCCGGCGATCGTATCCATTCGATCCGCGATCCCAACAACCGCACCGATCCCGGATGTGGGAAGCGCCCCCCCGGCCCTCAAGGGGAGGTAATGCTCGTATATTCCTGTGGAGACGGCATCCGAATACCCCTCCAATTGGGCATACTCCTTCCCCATGACGCCTTGCAGCGATGGAAACTCGCCCACCATCTGGGTAATCAGATCACACTTGCACAACCTTGCGACCAGGTTGACATTCTCGGCCTCACTTGGGAGCACCATTCCTGCAATATGTCCGGCAAGCCGTGTGAATCGCTGAACCTTGGCATAGGATGTTCCCAAATCGGCCTGATACACCACTTGCCGGAGCCCCTCCAGCCGATTTAAGAGCGGCGTCTTTCGGTCCTCTTTCAGAAAGAAGGCCGCGTCAGACAGTCTCGCCCGAAGGACCCTTTCATGGCCCCGTTGGACCGCCGCCTGATCCCGTGCCACCGTATTGTTAACAGCCACAAAATTGGGCATCAAGCGGCCCCCTGGATCATAGACGGCAAAGTATTTCTGGTGCTCCCTCATGGCGGTTATCGGGACGACATCAGGAATGTCCAAAAAAGACCTATCAAAAGAACCGCATACCGCAGAGGGATATTCGACAAGGTTGGCCACGATGCCGACCAGCTCTGGATCGTCGGCAGGCCTGCCCCCCACCTTTTCCGCTGCCCTTTGAACCACCTCCTGCACGATCCGCTCCCGTTCCTTCAGATCGATCACCACAAAGGCCCTTTCCATGTTCTTTAAGTAGTCCTGAATCCCCGAGATCTGTATGGGCTCAGGAGACATGAATCGATGTCCTCGAGTCGTATCGCCGCTCTTCACCCCGGCCACCTCAAACGGAACGACCTTGGCGTTCAGCAGGCACACCACCCAGTGAATGGGCCGTACAAAGGGAAATCCGACGGCCCCCCAGCGCATGGATTTGGGCCATGGGATCTCCGCCATCAACACGGGCAAGGACTCGGCCAGGATCTCGGCAGTGGGTCTCCCCGGAATCTCACGCTTGACATACAGATATTCGCCCTTCTCTGTCTCAATACACTGCAACGTCTCAACGGGCACTCCCTGTTTCTGGGCAAATCCGACAGCCGCTTTTGTGGGTCTACCTTCTCCATCATAGGCCACGCTCCTGGGAGGACCGGTGATCTCTTTGACGAGGTCGGTCTGCCTCTCGGAGATGCCTTTCCCGATCAGGACCAGGCGCCTCGGTGTTCCAAAGGTCTCCACCCCCCCTGTGATCTCTACCCGATTTTCACTCAGGCAGTCCTCCACCAGCCGCCGCCATTGCGCCAGTCCCTCGGCCAGATACCCGGCAGGGATTTCTTCTGTTCCAATCTCCAAGAGCAGTTCATTCGCCATGTTTGTCATCCGTTATATCGGGTCGTGTATTGTCATATATTGTCATGAAGTGGTTTATGATGTTCCACGTTCCGAGCCCCGCATTCAATCAGCATCCCAGCATCCTTAAATGCCTCAATTCCTAAATCTCTGAATCCCTCAATTACCCAAGCCGAAAGGGTATCCCATCTCCTCCCTTTGCGCCAGGTAGTTCTTCGCAGCAAGACGGGCCAGGTTGCGGATGCGGTCAATATAGCGGGTTCGTTCCGTCACGCTGATCGCTCCCCTGGCATCGAGGATATTGAAGGTATGAGAGCACTTCAGACAGTAATCATAGGCCGGCAGCGTCAGGCCCTGCTCCGCGACCTTCATGGCCTCTGCCTCATACAGGTGAAAGAGCTGGAAGAGCATCTTCACATCGGCCATCTCGAAATTATATGTTGAAAGCTCCCACTCCCCCTTCTTGTGGACGTCGCCGTAGGTCACGTGCTGGTTCCACATGAGGTCGTAGACATTCTCCTTCTCCTGGAGGTACATGGCGATCCGTTCCAGACCGTAAGTGATCTCTACGGAGACCGGATCCAATCGGATGCTCCCTGCCTGCTGAAAATAGGTGAACTGGGTGATCTCCATGCCGTCCAGCCAGACCTCCCATCCCAGCCCCGAGGCCCCAAGGGTCGGCGATTCCCAGTCATCCTCCACAAACCGGATATCATGCTCCAGGGGATCCAGCCCCAACGATTTCAGACTCGCCAGATAGATATACTGAATATCCATGGGCGACGGCTTGATCATCACCTGATACTGATAGTAGTGTCCCAACCGGTTCGGGTTCTCGCCGTATCTCCCATCCGTGGGACGTCTCGAGGGCTGTACATAGGCCACAGACCAGGGTTCCGGGCCGAGCGCCCTCAGCAGTGTGGCCGGGCTGAATGTCCCTGCCCCAACCTCCAGATCGTACGGCTGCTGGATCACGCAGCCATAATCGGCCCAATAGGTCCCAAGGGCCATGATCAGTTCCTGAAAATTCATCAACCCCCCCTTAAAATACCTCGCCTGGATGACCAGATGCCAGGCCCAAGTGGGAGAGGAGAAAACCGACGGGCTTCCCCCCTTTCCACTTGGCTTGCGCTGACACATGAAACCCGAGACCTGTGTGAGAAGCGCTCTGTTGCTTCGCTATCATATATAAAATGTACGCAGCTACATACCGTTTAAAACGAATTTAGTAAAGAAGAAATTTTATCGATTCAGAGCCCAACGCGCGCGAAATTTCAAATGGGCTTCCCTCTCTGGTTTACATCCCTATGAGAAATGTGCTAACATCTATTTTGATCGCTCATCATCCAGAGGAAATGACATGATCCGCAACCATGATTACCGGCTGGCCAGGGAAAAGATGGTCGAGACGCAGTTGATTCCCCGGGGGATCAAAGACCCAAGGGTCCTGGAGGCCATGAAAGAGGTGCGTCGGGATCTCTTTGTGGAGGAGGCCCTGGTGGGAGAGGCCTACAACGATCATCCCCTCCCCATCGGCCATAACCAGACCATTTCCCAACCCTTCATTGTGGCCCTCATGACCGAGGCCATCGCCCTCAAAGGGGATGAAAAGGTTCTGGAGATCGGTACGGGGAGCGGATACCAGACCGCCATCCTGGCCAAATTGGCTGACAAAGTTTATACAGTGGAGAGAATCAGGCCCCTGATGATCAAGGCAAGGGCTCTTCTGGCCGACTTGAATTACCGCAACATCCTCTTCAAGGCCTTTGACGGCACCTTGGGATGGGAGGAATACGCGCCCTATGATGCCATCATCGTCACCGCAGGGGCCCCTAATGTTCCACAACCGCTGTTGGATCAGCTCGCCGAGGGCGGCCGCCTCGTCATCCCCATCGGCAACAAATACAGCCAGGAGCTGCTAAAGGTGACCCGGAAGAGAGGAACCTGCACCCAAAAAAATCTGGGCGGCTGCCGCTTTGTGGACCTGTTGGGGGTTTACGGATGGAAGGAATAGGGCTTTATTTTCAGGAGATAATACACCCATGAACGAACAAGAGGCAATCATGGCCTTTTCCCAGAGCGAAAAGGTCAAATCAGGGATTATCTGGGCCTCCCAGGCCCTCGACCTCCTTGGGGGTCTCCCCATAACCGAAAAGCCGGGTGCGGAAAAGGCCATTCGACTAAAAATCGATATGATGATCCAGGAGATAAGACTCGCCAGGAACATCACACAGGACCCTGCCTGGGATGATATCGAGTCGATATTGGACCAGGCCATGGTCATGATTCACTCGGGCGTTGCCCCGGATTCGGTCGTCCATCTCACCCAGGCCCTGAGCAGGGTCACCAGCATCGGCCATCGCTCCATGTCCTTCCTGAAGGAAAAAGGCCTTCTTTAGAGAACCCGGCGCCATGAGGTCTTTCAACGAATGAATCAGGATGCGCTCACAGATCTCTTGAATCGCCTCGCCAGGGGCGAGATAACGGTCGATCATGCACTCGAGCGGCTGAAACAGCTTCCGTTCGAAGACCTGGGGTTTGCCTGCATCGATCATCACCGCGCCCTCAGAAAAGGGCTGTCAGAGGTCATTTTCGGTCAAGGCAAGGAGGTGTCTGCAATCATTCGGATCATGGAACAGATGCTCTCCCAGCAAGACAATGTCTTGGTGACGCGGCTCTCCCCTCAAAAGGCGGGGGAGATCCAGCGCCGGTTTCCGGAGGGCGACTATCATGAGACCGCAAAGATGCTGACCCTGATCCGACAGCCGATCCAGATCTCGGGGAGAGGCACCATCCTGATCATGACGGCCGGGACATCCGACATACCCGTCGCAGAGGAGGCCGCGGTCGTGGCCCGCTTTATGGGCAATGAGGTCGATACCATCTATGATGTAGGAGTGGCCGGTCTTCACAGGCTTCTCGGCCACTGGGAAAGGATCACGAAGGCCTCGGTACTTGTGGTAGCCGCTGGAATGGAGGGGGCGCTGCCGAGTGTCGTGGGGGGCCTGGTGGACAAACCGGTTATTGCGGTCCCTACCAGCGTAGGCTACGGCGCCAGTTTTCAGGGAATCGCCGCCCTACTGGGGATGCTCAATTCCTGTGCGGCCGGGGTGACGGTCGTCAACATCGACAACGGTTTCGGTGCAGGATATGCCGCTGGTCTGATCAACAGGGCATGATGGCAGTGTGAATTCAGGGATTGAAAGATGCTGAAATGTCGGAATGCTGGGATTGAGGGATTGAAAAATTTAGGAATTGAATGATGCTGGGAGGTTAGCTTGTTGGCCAAAATTTCTACCCCTCACGCCTAACGCCTTGAGCCTTGCACCTTATGCCTTGCGCCTTGCGCCTTCCCATTCCGATACCGCTCACGGATTTCCGATACCATTCGCTTCAAGCGGGGAAGCTCCTTTTTTTGCGGCATATCCCAACAGGACAAGAGCGTGTTGTTGTGGAAGAGCGGCTCGGACAAGAGGTCGCGGCCGGAACAGGCCACTGCCTTTTTCCACAGGGCCGTGTGGGGAATCGGAGAGTATTCAGCGAGATAGGGTACAGCCCCTTGTGCGCCAACAAACTGAATGGATTCCAAGATGGAGTCCACGCTTTGACCGGGAAGGCCGATCAGGATATAGGCGCCGATATCCCGTGGGCCAAAGCCAGCCCTGCGCAGGTGATGCATGGCCTTTTCAAAATCGCCTGGAGCGACCTTGTTATCTAGCTCCCGGTGAAGCGGCATATTCGAGGTTTCCAGGCCAAGACGGATCGTCCGAAAACCGGTACGGCGCATCAGCCGGGCGATCTCGCCTGTAATCTCCCGAACATGGAGGGCATTGGGCGTGTGAAATCTCAGATCCAGGTCAAGGCGGGCAAGACCTTCGAGGAGGGGCCCCGCATGGTGTTCCTGCGCCACGAGGAGCGCATCATCGTAAAAGGCAAAGTCTTGAACCGCAGAGCCCCTGTGCCAGTAGACAATTTCTTCCAGGACCTCACCCGGTTCCCTTCTTGAGAATTCCGGATAGAGAAAATGGCTGGCGCAGTATTGACAGTGAAAGGGACAGCCCGAAGAGGTCATGATGCAGACATAGTCAATTTTTGTCAGGAGGTCGAACGCAGGGTACTCCGTGGGCTGGGCATCGCCGCTTTTTGCGGACACATGAATCCCGTATTCATGGAGCGCCGCGGAAAGGGATTCAAACCCCTGGCCTGAAACCACCCTGTCCGCCCCGGATCTCATGAGGGCGTGCTCGCGGCACAGACGCGCATAAATGCCGCCGAGGATCACAGGAACATCGGGGTGGATGTCCTTCGCCAGACGAATGGCCTCCCTCACGCCCGGGTACCAGTACGTCATGAGAGAGGTAACCAGTATGGCAGAAGGAGAAGAGACGCTTTTCAATTCCTGTTCAACGATCTCCGGCAGCAGCCCGTAGCGACTGTAAGGCCTCGGGATATCCTGCAAAGGGGGAGGTTTGGCAACGACCTCTCTCCAGAATTTACCGGTCCCGTATAACCGCCGTTTGAGGTGATTGACATCGCTATGTGTTTTCATCTGCGGATGATGCACGTCCAGGCAGTCGATCAGATGCACACGACATCCCCGCCTCCTGAGATATCCTGCAATGTAAAGAAGGCCCAGCGGCTTGGACCAGAGATCGTAGGCCGCAAAGTCAAATATCCACGGATTGATCAGGATGAATGAAGGTTGCATCAGGGAGAATTGCCTAAAATGTCTGAAGGTTGAAGCCACAAGGCGTTCGGCTCAAGGCACAAGGACTTTATACAGGAACCAAGGTCCAGTATCAAGCATCAAGTAAGGTCCCCTTAACTGTCATTATATCTGGCCGAATTTCAATCATAATTCTTGAAGGCGCAGCGGTCGGATTTCACTTGATTCACAAGTTTCTTTGCATTATGCTCCTCCCCCGAAAAGGATACCAGAATCACCTTCACCAAGTGGATGATGTGTTGTGACAGAGTAACGCACGCAAAGGATTTTTCTTGCCTGCGCGAGAGCAGGTCATTTCCAACTCGACCACGGGTTGAACCGCTTATTTTCCTTGACAGAAACCAGACGATGGCATAGATGAGCATTTTATTCATTAAAGAAATGAGTAACTGTTTAGCCTTCTGATAGAAGCGATGACAGCGGACCTTTTTCACAAACCTAACGTGTTACAAAAATGAAAGGGGACAGCCATGAAACGAAGGGATTTCCTGAAGTCAGTAGGTGTAGGCGCAGCAGCCGCCAGTATTCTTCCTGCCGGAAGGGTCTTGGCCCAGGGACAGGTCTTCAAATGGAAGATGGTGACGTCCTGGCCGCCGGGACTGGTCATCCTTCAAGAGGGCGCCGAGCGGTTCGCCAAAAGGGTGGATGAGCTGAGTCAGGGACGACTCAAGATTGACGTGTTTGCCGGCGGCGTCCTGGTGCCGCCCCTGGGCGCGTTTGACGCCGTCTCCGCAGGCAATGTGGAGTGTGCAAGCACCGCCTCATACTACTGGGCCGGTAAAGTCCCGGCAGCGCAGTTCTTCACGGCCATTCCCTTTGGGCTCATGTTTGACCAGATGACCACGTGGCTCATGGCCGGGGGGGGGCTGGAGCTGTGGAACGAGATCTATGCCAAATCGGGGCTCGTCGCCGTACCGTTCATGAACACGGGCCAGCAGATGGCGGGGTGGTTCCGCAAGGAAATAAAGTCGGTCGAGGACATCAAGGGACTCAAGATGCGCGCCGTGGGACTCGGCGGAAAGGTGATGGCCAAGCTGGGCGCGGCAATCACGCTCCTGCCTGGCGCCGAGATCGTCCCGGCCCTTGAGAAGGGGGCTGTAGATGCCGCCGAATGGATAGGGCCCGTCCACGACCTGAGGCTGGGATTCCCCAAGGTCGCAAAGTTCTACTACTACCCCGGCTGGCAGGAACCTAACGCCCAGGCCGAACTCATGATCAACAAGAAGGCCTGGGAGGGCCTGCCCAAAGACCTCCAGGGGATTGTATTTGCGGTTGCCACAGAGATCAATAATTGGGCTTACGCCCAGTTTGAGATTCAGAGCGCCAAGGCTCTGACGGAGATGAAGAAGCAGTTTCCAGACCTGCAGGTGAAGCGGCTTCCTGAAGACGTACTCAAGGCCATGCGCAAGGCCACCGAAGAAGTGCTGAACCAAGAGGCGGCAGCAGACAAGACCGGCGATTTCAAGAAGGTCATGGATGCCTACCGCAAATTCAGGGGAGAAATGGAAGACTACTGGGCCGTTGAGTACCTGTACCGGTATGACGAATACGCAGCCCTCTGGCTGTCCAAGGTAAAGTGATGGGAATCGAGGTCTGATGGTCCGTTTTTTTGTCAGCGTGACCGAGTGGATCAGCGAGTGGGGCGGCCGTGTGGGCATGTTGCTCACCCTGCTCCTGGTCTTTATTTCTGCGTTCGAGACCGGGGAGCGTTACATCTTTCATCGAAGCTCCACTCCGGTCCAGGAACTCGCCTGGCATTTCTTTACGCTTATTTTTCTCCTTGGTTTCGCCTATACTCTTAAACACAATGGCCACGTGAGGGTGGATATCTTTTATGATCGGATGTCGGAACGGGGCCAGGCCGTAATCAATATCCTGAGCGTGCTCCTTCTGTTGATCCCCTTCTGCATCATGATCATTGGTTTTTCCTGGGACTGGGTGATCCAGTCCTTTCGCATGGCGGAGAAATCCTCGGATCCAGGCGGCCTGCCCGCCCGCTGGATCTTGAAAGGGGCCCTCCCCCTGGGGTTCGCGATGCTGCTGATTCAGGGGCTGGCCGAGACCGTCAAGAACCTCCGACTCCTTTTCAGCAAGAAGGCGTAATTCATGCCCATGGGTGATCTGAGCATCTTGATGCTCATAACTTTGACGGTCTTGCTCCTTTTGGGTTTTCCAGTAGCCCTGGCGATCGGGGCATCGGCCTTCTTCTTCGGCTGGTTGGGCGCTGGTCTAAACCTGTTTTCCCTCCTCCCCCTCCGTGTCTGGGGGCAGATGACCAACACGACCCTTGTGGCCGTTCCCCTCTTCGTGTTCATGGGCATTCTTCTCGAGCGCTCCGGCATTGCGGACGAGATGCTGGAGGCCCTCACGCGCCTCTTCGGCCCGGTTCGGGGAGGATTGGCTGTCTCGGTGATCCTGGTGGGGGCAGTCCTGGCCGCATCCACGGGCATCGTAGGGGGCATCATGGTGACCATGGGCCTCATCGCCCTTCCCACCATGCTGCGCCACAAGTATTCCCCGGAGCTGGCCACCGGGACGATCTGCGCCGCCGGGACCCTGGGGCAGCTTATCCCGCCCAGCATCGTCCTCATCGTCCTGGGAGACGTGATGGGGATATCGGTGAGCGACCTGTTTGCCGCGGCCTTTCTTCCGGGAATTATCCTGGTGGTTTTGTACGTGGGCTACATCCTCGTGCTGGGAGTGGTGAGACCCGAGAAGGTTCCGGCAGCCCCCCTGAAGGAGGAAGGCGTAACATCGCGCCAGGTCCTCTGGCGAAGCGTGAAGTCCATCCTGCCGGCCGGCGCACTCATTGTGGGCGTGCTGGGCTCCATCTTCTTTGGGATAGCCACGCCCACCGAGTCAGCCGCAGTCGGCGCACTTGCCTCTCTGGGGCTGTGCGCCCTTTACGGGCGTCTGAACCGCAAGGTCCTGGTCTCGGTCATGGAGGGAACCATGCGCCTCACCAGCATGGTCTTCCTGGTGGTCATCGGCGCCAGCGCCTTCGGGTTGGTCTTTGTGGGCATGGGGGGACGGGAGATCGTGAGCGACTGGCTCCTGAGCATGCCGGGGGGGCCCTCGGGGTTCATCCTCTCCAGCATGGTCATCATCTTTTTGCTCGGGATCTTCTTCGAGTTCCTGGAGATCAGTCTCATCGCCGTGCCGCTCCTCGTGCCCGTGGCCCAGCACCTGGGCATAGACATGGTCTGGTACGCCACCCTTATCGCCATGAATCTGCAAACGGCCTTTCTGAGCCCTCCCGTGGGGGCAAGCCTCTTCTTTCTGCGCGGTGTGTCGCCGCCCGGTGTCACCATGGGCCATATCTTCCGAGGGGTCATCCCCTTCATGGTGCTCCAGCTCATCGGGGTGGCGCTCCTCATTATCTTCCCACAGCTCGCTCTCTGGCTTCCCAGCCTGGGTCAGGGGAAGTAGCATTGGAGATGGGTCCCAGCTGTGTTCGCCAGGCAGGTCCTTCGCTGCCAATAGACCTTCCATTCACAATGAACCGAATCCCGATTCAAACACATTGCCAATTGTGTCAACGTCTGCCATGAGAGCTGTGGTTCAAAGGGTAAAAAGGGCGAGAGTGGAAGTCAAGGGGAGTGTGGTTGGGACGATCGGCCCGGGACTCCTGATCTTCCTGGGAGTAGGACAAGACGACACTCAGAAAGACTCCCTTTACCTCGCCGACAAGATAGCCTATTTGAGGATTTTTCCTGATCCAGCCGGGGCCATGAATCTATCCCTGATGGATACCGGCGGGGCAGCCCTGGTGGTCTCTCAATTCACCCTGTCGGGAGACTGCCGAAAGGGCCGCAGGCCTTCGTTTGCCCACGCGGCCCGGCCTGAAAAGGCAAAAGCCCTTTATGAGCATTTCATCCGTCTCCTGAAAGAAAAAGACATCCATGTGGAAACGGGCCGTTTCCAGGAGATGATGGACGTATCGCTGATCAACGACGGCCCGGTCACCCTGCTGCTTGACAGTGCCAGGGCTTTTTAGGTGGACCGCCTTTCATAATGTTCAGAGTTGATGGACTCAAATACTGGCTCCTGCCTCCCGCATCATGGCCCAGCCTCTGGGTTCAAAACACCAGCGACATGGATGCGGGCGGTCAGGTTGGCAGACTCCCCCTCATTCAGTACGGGGTTTCTGTCGCCTTTGGTCTCTTTTACACCATCGTCACCATCCTTCAGCCCGGTTTTTTCAGGCTGGGAAATCTTTCTGACATTTTGATCGAAACCAGCATCATCTCTTTTGTCTCGTTTGGCGAAGCATCGGGCGACTTTGATAAGGCCGTACAATCGGCACGCGAGGCCATTGATCTGGCACGAAAGGGAGAAAACACCGACCTGGCAGGCGAACTGGGAAAGCGGCTGAGTCTGTATCAAAAGCAAACGCCTTTTCGAGAATAGCAAACTTGCGAAAAGGGTCCGAAGCAGGATAGACAAGGGGGAGAAAGACATGGGGACGATGCACGAAAATGAATGGAAACTTCCAAAGATGTGGATGGTTCACCAGCGGTTTCGAGTGCCGCCGGCCGTGGACGTCTTGAAAGAGATGGAGCGGGAGTGGAGCCTTCTCAAAGACAGGCTTGCCCTGCCCGTGGGGGGCAGGGTGGCCGTGGGTGTGGGGAGCCGGGGGATCGCCAATCTCTCGAAGGTTGTTCGGGACGTTGTTTCGAGGCTGAAGCAGGCCGGGTGCAGGCCCTTTGTGACCCCGGCCATGGGTTCCCACGGCGGGGCAACGGCTGAAGGACAGAAGGAGGTCCTGAGACTGCGGGGCATCACGGAAGAGAGCGTGGGCGGCCCGGTGGAGGCCACGATGGACGTGGTTTCCATGGGAGAGGCCGACGGGATTCCCCTTTTCGTGGACCGGTTGGCCCATGAGGCCGCAGGCATTGTCCTCGTCAACCGGATCAAGCCCCACACCAATTTCATCGGGCCCACGGAGAGCGGCCTGATCAAGATGATGGCCATTGGCATGGGAAACCAGAAGGGCGCGGAGCATTACCATCGCCTCTCCCTTGTTCGGGATCAGTTTACCATCATCAGCACGGCTGGAAAGGAATTGTTGAAACGGTGCAACGTCCTTTTCGGAGTGGGTCTATTGGAAAATCAGGACCATGAGACGTGCCTGCTGAAAATGGCCACGGCCGTAGACATCGAGGCCATGGAGACGGACCTGTTGAAGAAGGCCAGAGAGAACCTGCCATTATTGCCCCTGGACGAGATTGATCTCCTGATCATTGACGAGATGGGAAAGGATATCAGCGGCGAGGGGATTGATCCCAATGTGGTGGGACGCGATGTCTGCGCCTATGGGGCAAAAAGACCTCTTCCCAGGGTTGCCCGCATCTTTGTACGGGATCTCACAGAGGGGACAGAAGGAAGCGCGCTGGGCATTGGCCAGGCGGATTTCACCACCCGCAGACTGGTGGACAAGATGGACTTTGCGGTCACGGCCATCAACTGCCTGACTTCCTGCTGCCCCGAGGCAGGCAAAATCCCGCTCGTCTATGAGAACGACCGAGATGCGATCGCGGCTGCCCTCATGACCTTGAGGCCCTATACCCTGGATGATCTTCGCATTGTCCATATCAAAAACACGCTTGAACTAAACACCATCGCCGTCTCCAATGAGTGTATCGAATCCATCGAAAAAGGGGCTGCCATCGATATGGATGGAGAACCCTTTGACCTTGAATTTGACGGCGCTGGAAATCTGGTTTCAAGATTCATCTAACGGGCAATCGCATGGGTTGGCATGAACATTTTCCGGGTTTCGCAATATCACACAACCCGGGTATTGGATCGACGGGAGCAAGAGAGAAAAAAATGGGAGAACACCAGCACCGAGACGCTTTATTGGAAAAGGCGTACAGGTTGGGATTTAGCTATGAAAAACACTACCGGGGATGTTCCCAGTGCGCTGTTGCGGCTATCTTTGATACGCTCCATCTCAAGGATGACGGGGTATTCAAATCTGCCACCGGGTTTGCAGGCGGAGGCGGCCTCACTGGAGTCAGCGTGTGCGGCGGATATGCAGCGGGACTAATGGTCATAAGCCTTCTCCTCGGACGGGAACGTTCAAACTTCGAGGACCCTGAGCGGATCCGCTTTGAGAATTTTCGGTTGGTCAGGGAATTCACTCGAGATTACATCGAAGAACTGGGTTCCGTTATCTGCCGTGACATTCAGATGCGGAAATTTGGCAGGCCCTATTACATTGCGGACCTGGATGAGTTCGCCAAGTTTGAAGAGGCGGGAGGCCATGATGACAAGTGTACAGATGTGGTAGGGAAGGCGAGCCGGCTTGCGGTTCAATTTATCCTGGATCAAGGCCTTCTACCTGCACAAACCCCTCCCCATGCCATAGAGTCCCCGCACTCGAAAAGCAATTGAAAGGAAAACATATATGGATGAAACGA
>JAUPKI010000391.1 GCA_030837545.1 Thermodesulfobacteriota bacterium
AAACCGAGAAACGGATCTATCTGAGATGGGCCAAAAGACTCGGTTCGAATGTCGAGGATTATGATTTCCTGTACCAATCCCACACGGCCAACCATGCCAACTTCATCCATCCCCGCTTCTTTGTGGAGGAAAACGGTCTGAAGATCCCCTATTCCATCGACCGAAGCGCCCACCTCTGTTCCTGCTGCGTGGAGCTCTTCCAGGTATTGGGGGCGAATTTTGAGAGAAAATTTGTCGCGCCCTGCCCTGGAGCTACAATCTTCGCACGCCTGAAACCCGACCGGTATCTGCTGGTAGAAAGATAAAAGTGAGCTAAAGTGACTAAATTTTAGGAACTTCGTGTCATTTTTGAAAGGATGCTCTTTCTGGCGTCTGCGCGACAGATGCGGGCAGGGAATGTGGAATCGTCGTGACTTTGTCTGAGACCTTTTTGGGTTGTGGCTGTGCCACGTTAGTCACTTTAAACTTTAGTCACGTAGAAGAAAGGAGCCTCCCTATGAATATTGACCCCGAGGTCATCGATACCCTGTACACGGGCCTTGCGCCAAAGACCCGGACCCGGGTGGACCAGGCCGTGAAGGCGGTCGTCGAGGCCAAGGAGCGGGGCGGCAGGGTGGTCGCCGTGGTGGGGAGCGGTCCCAATATCCACGAGGGGGTGACGACCCTGATTGCCGAACTGATGCACAAAAAGATCATTGACGGGGTCTCCACCAGCTCTGCGGTGGTCGGGCATGAGATGGGCGGGACCTTGGAAAGGGTCAAGCGGATCGACGGCAAGGCCTTTGGTTTCGATGCTGACAAGCTCCCCTGCGACGGCCAGTTGGAGGTCAGTCTCATATCAGAGAAGGTCCTGAAGGCGTATCAACGGGAAATTTACATCGACGTCCCGCTCTACCGCCGGATGAGACGGGCCAAGGGGAATGTCATCATCAAGGTGGCCGGGAACATGGCCTATCCCACCGGACTTCGCACGGAACGACTGGCACGGGATGTCCTCGCCCTGTCCAGAAGATGCGGTCTCCCCTTTGAGCAGGTGGCCGGTTTTGGCGCAGATCCCTACACCATGATCGGCGCGGGGGCCCTTCACCAGGTCCCCGTCCTCGTTACCGTCCCCCAATTGGTGGGCGGCGGCGAGGTGGGTCTGTGTATCGGCGATTCCATCCCCATCTCCGAACGATGCCAGCGGATGGCGCACCTCCTGGCCGGCGCGGACGTGATCATCGAATCGGCCCTGGCCCTCTCCCAGGAGGTCCATGACGGGCCCTTTGAACGGTTCACAGGACACGGCATTTGGGCGGACTGGGAAGGGGGATGGACCTATTCCCTCAGAGACAAAAAGATCGTGAGGATCGACCTGGACCCCAATCTGAACAAGGCCTGGCAAAAGGAGCGATCAGCCGGGATGGTATCTGCTGCAGTGGACAAGGGGCTTCCAAAGACCCTATCCATGCACATCCCCTTTCGCATGGAGATGTCCGGGTTTGCCCGAATCCCGGGGAGCCTCCCTGTGGTAGGCGATATCGGCGAGATATGGCCCATCCTGGCCACAAAGACGGCAGACGCCCTCGGGATTAAGCTGGACCTCATGAGTTACAAGCAGTCACTCCCTGCCGGACAGAGGTTCCGGGAATGGATTGTCCGAAGCGTGAAGCCGGTGGACAGGGACCGGATGTTCGCGGCGATGAGGACGCAGGTATTGGGAGTCGAACATCCCGTACCGTCAGCATGAAAAGGGGATCATTCCCCGGCCAGCTTATCCATGTTGTATTGTGGGTCCTGGTGCCTCAGGTTTGCTAAATTCCACATCGTCTCTTCGACCTCCGAGGGGTTCGTGCCGATGGCATGATACATTTTGCGCGCGAAGTCCTGGACGGGGACGATATTGCGCCCCGCCTCCACGCCTTCGAGAATCTCGTCGGCCGCCTGATCGATGCTGATCGCCTCTGGTGGCTTCGGCAATTCCATATGGAGCTTATAGTCCAGAGAGCGGTAGAAGATCATCGTATCCACCGCGCCGGGACAGACCGTCGTTACCTTGATATTGTGAAAGGACATCTCGTAGCGCAGGTCCTCGCCGAAGCCCACGACGGCATACTTCGAGGCCGCATAAACGGTCTGATAAGGGAGTGGCACGATCCCGCACACGGAAGCAGTGTTCACAATATGTCCGTATCCCTGTTTGATCATGATGGGCACGACCGCGTGTACGCAGTTCACGACGCCGAACAGGTTGACATCGAAAACCGTGTTCCAGTCCTCTCTTTTCGTTATCGTGAACGCTTGGCCATATCCCACGCCCGCATTGCAGAATATGTAGTGGATCGGACCTCTGCTCCCTACATATTCGATATAATCATTAACCGCATTTTCGTCACGTACATCCACACCCTGGGCATGAACGCGCCCACCGTGTTTTCGGAGAGATTCAGCCGCAGCGGCGATGTTTTTCGGCGTCCGGCTGCACATATACACCTCCGCGCCGCGCTCAAGCAAACCGCGGCTCAACCCAAGTCCTATGCCAGTAGACGCTCCTGTGACGATCGCCACTTTGTCTTTATAAAAGCCGTTGTCATGTCGCACTTCATTTCCCATATCCGTTCTCCTTTTGCCTTCTTTTACACATTGAATGTTTCAAGACGATGATCAGCCGTTGAGTTAGTCTACTGTTGACAGATAAACGACGAGCGAGAGGTCGGTAAAACGTTAATCGTGCCCTGTCATTGGCCTTTCTCCAGGGATAGCAGTTGTTGAACTAGGTAGAACAGAACACATCCATTTGCCGCAAGGACCCCTCCGAGGATGATTCCGGGGATCAGGTTGGAGACGAGCATGGTCGTCCCAAAAAGGATGGTCAGGATGTTCATGACAAGGTTTGCGGAATTGATCTTCAGGAGAATAGTGGGGACCGGTTCAGAAGCCTTCCTCCTTTTCAGAAACGGAACGGTGACCCGTATAATCCCGATGATGCCCCCGGCCATATTGAGCACACCGACGAGGAAGGTGAGCGGCACGACGAGGATGTTGGGGATGATGCAGGAAACGACCCCGAGGGCCGCAAAGAGGAACCCAAGGAGGATCATCAGCCAGGACCTCTTAAAGGCCCCAATGGGTGTACTTCCGAGTGCCAGCATCTGGATGGCAAAGAGGACCATCAGGAGACCGAGCTGGGCGCTTCCAGAGAACTGAAGGAGACCCAGGTTGACCAGAAGGAGGAGGAGACCCAGGAGAAGCATAAAGACAGCCATGAGGAGGAGGGTGGCGTTGTCCATGGAAAGTCCCCCGTCAGAGGGGGCCGTCTCCTGTGCGCGAGGATAGCGCCGCGTGATTGCGTGCAGGACCAGGGCTAGATAGATGAGTAAAAGGCCATAGACAAGGGCGGCGGAGGCCATCTGCGGGCCTGTGACAAGGTCCGGTTTGAAGATGAGTACCGCAATCAGGATCTGGGTGAGATAGACCGCAGCGCAGGCGGCAGACAGGTGATGGAAGATGCCGCCGTATGTTCGCCAGAGCCGGTATCTGTCCTTTCGCAACACCATCTGCAAGAAGAGGACGAGACCGCCCGCCCCGAAGAAGAGGATCAGAAGGATGCGGGGAACAATCCCCAGGAGGCCTGGAATGAAACAGGTGACAATTCCCACCGCCGAGATAATGACTCCGCAGACAACTGCTGCCGGTGACTTTTTGATATCGCCGAATGGGGTCTTTCCCATGGATACGATCTGAAGGGCAAATACGACCAGCATCAGGCCGAAGAGTCCGTTTTCATAGTAAGGGAGAACCCCTGCATATACGGGAAACAGGAGAAGGCCCAGGATAAGCATGGCCATTCCCGCAAACAGGAGGATGACCACCTCAAGGGAAAGGTCAGCCTGTTTCAAAAGCCTGAATTCCGCCATCTGCTTTCTCCCAAGTTTTGAGACGTTATCCGATTCGCTGGCGACTTCCGAGATATACCATCGGCCGCTCTTGTCGAAAATCGGATTTTCGTTGGACAGCTCTGTGTTGCTCTTTTTATAGGGTTACTCGTAACGCTGATGCCCCTTGCAGAGGCAGCAGCGGTCGTAGCGGCCCGAATACAGGTAGCACATGACCTCCGCGGCTTCCTCATCGGTATACGCTTTCAGTTCATAGATGTTTGTCACCCGGTTGGAATTGATGCTGTAGGCACCGCCGAGCACCCGTACGACAGGGATCTCCGCCCACGGATCGTCAATGGACGATCCCATCCTTACCGCTGCAGTGGCCGGTTCCCACGTGTGATATACTGTCGGGCTGTCGTAGTAAATGAGGCTCATATTGGTGATACCGGATTTCCCGCCTATCTGGTATTTATGCAAAAGGCAGCCGCCCTGCTCCTCGACGCCCGGCGCTTTGCCCGCGTTCATGACGTCCATGCTCGGGTCGTTGTATTTGCCGATCTCCAGCTCTACGTCCACAAGCCTGACGCCATGGCGCTCAATAAATGCGTGCGCGCTATCCTCGATCCTGTCTACCACGATCTTGTCGCAGAGCTTCTTGGGAAGTCCTGAGCCCTCTCGGCCGGAAAATGCACCCATCAGCGCCCCTGGCCCGCTGAGTTGCAGATTGAAAAAATACATGCCCACTTGTTCGCCGTACCTGGCGAGAACACCGAGCCCGCCTTCCATGTACCAGGGGGCAAATGTCGGCTCCCGGATATTCACAATATAGATGTATCCGAGAGGGGTTTCGGGAGAGGCCAATGCCAGCGGCGGTGGAAGAAGCTTTGCGACGCCTGCATCGGTCTGAAAGAACACATATACGCCCTCCTCATTGTTCATCGCGGCGTCCTTCATGAAGAGGCTAAATTTTTCCCGCGAGATGAGATAACTTCCGCTTTTCATCATGCTCATCCTTTCTGCCTGAATCTGATGGCTTGCTTCAAATGGGCTTGCCTGGCAACACGTCGCTGACATCGCATCAGGCATCCGATCGCGGCGCGATTGGAATCACCTGGCAAAAGCGTTACATGCCTCCACAGTTATATGGCCGCGAAGTTTCCGGCCTTTCTGGCCTTCGCCACACCCAGAAAATAGTTGGTTAACGCTGCGTCCGTGCTCGGCATGTAGGCAGCCGCCAGGGCCATGTTGACACAGCCGCCCCTGTCGTCCTCGGTGACAAAGATGACGCGTCTGTTCTCTGCCGCGCCCTTAAGGACCGCCGCCGCGCATTCCTCCGGCGTGATGGCGTTTGTCGGGGCCCCGCCGGCCCC
>JAUPKI010000392.1 GCA_030837545.1 Thermodesulfobacteriota bacterium
CCATGCTGGTCTACGGCTCCCGGGTCGCCTCCTTTGCAAGGACCTTTGTCCGGCTGCAGGAGGCCCTGGGGAACCTGGGAGTGCCATGCGGCGGGGTCAACTACCTGGGCGATCTCAACAACTCCCAGGGCGCCTGCGACATGGGGTTCCTCCCGGCCTTTCTTCCGGGATATCAGATGGTGGAAGACCCGGCGGCCCGCAAACCGTTCGAAGAGGCCTGGGGGACCGAGCTTCCGGAGAAGCCGGGGCTCACCTTTGTCCAGATGATCAGGAACATGGGGGGCGCCCCCGGCGAAGGCGAAAAGAGGATTCGGCTCCTCTACTGCGTGGGAGAGAATCTCGCCATTGCCCGGCCTGCCATGCCCGATATCACGGCCGCCCTGGAAACGGTCGATTTCCTGGTGGTTCAGGATATCCTGAGAAACGAGACCCTCGACTATGCAGACGTGGTCCTTCCTGCGGCCGCCTGGTCAGAGGAAAACGGCACCTATACCAACTGCGAACGGAGGGTCAGCCGCATGCGCCGGGCCGTTCCCAGCCCGGGCGAGGCAAAGACCGAGACCTGGATCTTCACCCAACTGGCCAATCGTCTGGGCCTCCCCTGGAAGAACATGGTTAAACAGGAGATCTGGGAAAAGGAAATCATACAGATCGTTCCTTTTCTCAAGGACATCACCTATGACCGGCTGGAGCAGGGGGGCATCTGCTGGCCCCTGCCCGATCCCCGGTCCCTCGGGATCACCGATTTCGCAGATGTCAAATCGCCCCTGCGCCGCCCAGGCTGGACATCGTTCAACTACCATCACCGCACCCTCCTGGAGCAGTGCGAGGGGCTCCTTGAGTCGATCCCTCGCACCAAATTGATGGCGGCCTATGAGCCCCCAGGCGATCCGGAAGAGGTGAAGGCTAAATTCGTTGACCTTCTGAAAACAGAAGAAAAATCCGAGGCCAAGGAGGAGATCGACACGATTTTGGCCACCTACAGGGACCACAGGGGAGGGCTGATCCCGGTTCTCCAACAGGTGCAGGGGATTCTGGGGTTCCTCCCGATCCCTGTTCAGCACTATATCTCCCTGGGACTGGGGATACCGTCCTCAGATGTCTTTGGCGTGGTTTCCTTCTATTCATTCTTTACCATGGTGCCCCGTGGAAGACACATCATTCGGATCTGTCTGGGGACCGCCTGCTTTGTGAAGGGTTCCGGCAAACTCCTCGACATCCTCCATCGTCATCTCCATGTGGATGTGGGCCAGACGACTGATGACCGGGAGTACTCCCTCGAGGTCGTTCGGTGCGTCGGGGCCTGCGGACTGGCCCCTGTCATGGTCGTTGACAACGAGACCCACGGCCAGATGGATCCTTCAAAGATTATCGGAATCGTCGAGTCGGTCAGAGGGAAGGAGTAAGCAGTAGGCGGAAGGCAGTAAGCAGTAATATGGAATAGGGGCTATCCCAGATGAAGTTGTCAGAGATTGTTGAAAAACTGCAATTGACCGTCAAGACAGGAGCCGCTCTCCTCGATCGGGAGGTGAAGGGAGGCTATGCAAGTGATCTTATGAGCGATGTCATGGCCAACGCCGGGGAGGGCGCCCTGTGGGTAACGCTTCAGATCCATCAGAACATCGTGGCCGTGGCGGTTATGAAATCTCTTGCCGGAATTGTCCTGGTCAACAGCCGGGAGCCGGAGCCGGAAACCGTACAGAAGGCAGAGGCCCAAGGGATTCCGATCATGGTCACGCATATGCCCGCATTTGAATTGGCGGGGAGACTCTTTGCATTAGGGATTCCCGGAAGGTGATGTCGGTCGGCAGGGTGAAGGGGCCGTCGTGGTGGCGAATGGGAACAGATCCTTGAGGATGCTGCGGGCTGACCTGCACATCCACACCTGCCTTTCTCCCTGCGCCACCCTTGACATGACGCCTCAAAAGATCGTCAGAGAGGCCCAAAAAAAGAGGTTGGACATCATCGCCATTACCGATCACAACAGCGCGGAAAATGCCGGTGCGGTAATGGCTGCCGCGAGAGACGCCGACGTGACTGTCATTCCCGGAATGGAGATTGCGACCTCCGAAGAGGTGCACGTCCTTGGCCTCTTCGAGGACGTCGAGGCCGCCCTGGCCATGCAGACCCTGGTCTATGACCGACTCCAGTCGGGCGAAAACAGCGAGGACCTCTTCGGCATGCAGGTGGTCGCCAATGAGTTTGACGAGGTGGAGGGGATGAACAGCCGCCTTCTCATCGGCGCCGTCCAAATGGGCCTGGGCCAGACAGTGGAGGCCATTCACCATCTCAATGGGGTGGCCATGGCCGCCCATATCGACCGCGAGGCCTTCAGCATTTTGGGCCAGTTAAGCTTCATCCCTGAGGGGTTAGATCTGGATGCACTGGAGATCTCAAAAAGGATGACGCTGACGGAGGCACGAATGGTCTTCAAGGATCTGAAGAGGTTTTCCTTGATCACATCATCCGACGCCCATGACCTTGAAGAAATCGGGACTAGCCCGACCACTTTCCGGATAGCAGGGCCTGAACTGGCTGAACTGAGACGTGCGCTCAAGGGAACAGGGGGGAGGAAAATTGAGGAATTGGGGAATTGAGGAATTTTAAATTCCTAAATTCTCGTTTCAATATGCAGGATCTTTCGCTTCATATATTAGACATTGCGGAAAACGGCATCAGGGCCGGCGCCACGCTCATTGAAATCGATATTTCAGAGGATATCGGCAAAGACACGCTGCAGATATGCATCAAGGACAACGGGCACGGCATGGACGCGGAAATGCTCAGGAGGGCGACAGATCCCTTTGTGACCACCCGGACGACCCGTCGTGTGGGCATGGGCCTGCCATTGCTGAAACAGGCCGCAGAAGAGACAGGAGGCGACCTCCTGATAACCTCTGAATTGGGAAAGGGAACCAGGGTCGTCGCGACCTTCCGGAAAAGCCACATCGACCGCAGGCCGCTGGGGGATATGGGCGCGACCCTCACAACGCTTATCATGGGGAACCCCGACCTGGACTTCAGGTATGCATCGAACCTTCATGAAAAAGAGGTAGAGGTAGATACGCGCTCCATTCGGAAGGAGCTGAATGGCGTAATGACCATCAATAATCCGGCAGTTATTGCGCTCATACGGGACCTCTTCAATAAGGGAGAGGATTGAAGGAGAAGTGGAAAATGGCAAAGCTCAAGGTGGAAGACCTCAAAAGGATCAAGGAATCCATGAAAGGGACGGTCAATCTCCGGCAGGGGGATTACCGCGTGAAGGTGACGGTCCACATGGGCACGTGCGGGATCGCTGCAGGCGCCAGGAAGCTCATGACGGCGCTGCTTGAGAAGCTGGAGAAAAGCGGCGCAACCGACATCATCCTGACATCCTCCGGGTGTGCGGGATTGTGCAACCATGAGCCGATGATTACGGTGGAGGCAAAGGATTCGGCCCCTGTCAAATATGTGAAACTTGATCCTGACAAGGTCGCCAGGATCTTTGATGAGCATGTGGCGGGAGGGCATCCAGTTGCCGAATATGCGCTTTCTATCGGGAGCGAGACGACATACTAAGGATTTAGGAATTTTGGGAATTAGGGAATTCTGGGATTTAGGAATTAGGGGATTTGGGGATTTAGGGATTTAGGGATTTCATTACTTAGTGTAATTTGAGAATTGATTGATTAAAAGAATGGTTGTTTTTTAGTCCGTCAATTCCTCAATTCGGAATTCTTCAATTCCTCAATTCTGTCTCCAAGAGGCGTTTTATGGAAAAAAAGTATCGCGTTCATCTGATGGTATGCGCAGGCACCAGTTGCGTATCGGGCGGTTCACTTGATCTGAGAGATGCGCTGGTAGAGGAGATCCACAAGAACGCGCTCCAGGACGAGATCTTAGTTGCCACGACCGGCTGCAATGGGTTCTGTGCTGCCGGCCCGTTGATGATCGCCTATCCCGACAAGATATTCTACCAGAAGCTCAAGGTGGAGGACGTCCCCTATTTTGTCGAGGAATACCTGATCAAGGGACGCGTGGTCAAAAAGCATCTCTTCGAAAGTCCGGAAGCGGTCGAGGGCATCCCCAAAATCTCAGAGATTGGATTTTTCAGCCGCCAGGTCCTGGTGGCCCTGAAAAACAGGGGGCTGATAGATCCTGAAAACATTGATGAATACATTGCCAGGGATGGTTACACAGGCGCTGCCAAGGCCCTTCACGAGATGACCCCGGCGGAAATCGTCGAAGAGATGAAGACCTCCGGGCTCAGGGGTCGGGGAGGGGCAGGCTTTCCCACGGGTCTCAAGTGGCAGTTCTGCGCCGCAGCAAAAGGAAGTCCCAAGTACATGCTCTGCAATGCGGACGAGGGAGACCCAGGCGCCTTCATGGACCGATCGGTCCTGGAAAGCGACCCCCACGCGGTCCTGGAAGGGATGATCATCGGGGCCAAGGCCATCGGCTCCCACCATGGGTATATCTACGTGCGCGCCGAGTACCCCTTAGCCATCAAACGGCTCCAGACCGCTATCAAACAGGCCAAGGAATACGGTCTCCTGGGCCAGGACATCCTGGGCTCTGGGTTCGATATGGACATCGATCTTTATTTCGGGGCCGGGGCCTTTGTGTGCGGCGAAGAGACCGCCCTCATGCGCTCCATCGAGGGACAGCGCGGCATGCCCCGACCCAGACCCCCGTTTCCCGCCAACAAAGGCCTCTGGGACAAGCCGTCGGTCCTGAACAATGTGGAGACATTAGCCAATGTCCCTCAGATTATCTACCGGGGCGCCAAGTGGTTCAACAGCCTCGGGACGGAGAAGAGCACGGGCACCAAGGTATTTGCCCTGAGCGGCCGGGTCCGGAACATCGGCCTTATCGAGGTTCCCATGGGCACCCCGCTGCGATCCATTATATACGACATCGGCGGCGGCATACCCGACGGCAAGAAATTCAAGGCAGTCCAGTTGGGCGGGCCATCGGGCGGATGCATCCCCGCGAGCCTGCTGGATACGCCGGTAGATTACGAGAGCATTGTCAAGACAGGCGCCATTGTGGGTTCCGGCGGGATGGTAGTCATGGACGAAACCTCCTGCATGGTGGATGTGGCCCGGTTTTTCATAGACTTCACCACAGACGAATCGTGCGGCAAGTGCACCCCCTGCCGTGAGGGAACGCGGCAGCTCCTCTGGATACTGGAGAGGATCTGCCGGGGCGAAGGGGTCCCTGAAGACTTTGATCGCCTTGAAAAGCTGGCCACGGTCCTCCAGGCAGCCTCCCTCTGCGGACTGGGTCAGACCGTTCCCAATCCGGTCCTGAGCACCCTCAGATACTTCCGGCATGAGTATGAGGCCCATATCTATGACAAACACTGCCCCACAGGGACGTGCAAGCGACTGAGCGCCCCCCCGTGCCAGTCCACCTGCCCGACCGGCCAGGACGTATCCACCTATGTGGCCCTCATCGGTCAGGGTGAATTCGAGAAGGCCTGGGAGATCATCCGAAAGGAGAACCCTCTCCCCATGGTCCTGGGCCGGGTCTGTCCGCACCCGTGCGAGAGCAAATGCAAGCGGGGCGAGACCGACAAGCCGATCAGCATCTGCGCGCTCAAGCGGTTTGTCGCGGACAAAAACCGTGACAAGCTGAAAGAACTCCAGCCGGCACGGGTCCTTTATCCCCAGGACAAGGTGGCGGTTATCGGTTCGGGACCTGCTGGCCTTAGCACGGCCCACGATCTCGCCCTCAAGGGCTATCCCGTCACCATATTCGAAGAACTCCCCGTTGCCGGAGGGATGCTCCACGTAGGTATCCCCGAATACAGGCTTCCCAGGGATGTATTGAATGACGAAATCGATGCGATCAGAAGTCTGGGTGTAGCCATAACACTCGGCATGAGAGTGGGACGGGATATCAGCATTGATGAACTCAGAGGACAGGGTTACAAGGCCTTTTTCTTAGGCATCGGCGCCCACAAGGGCCTGAAGCTCCGCATCCCCGGGGAAGATGACTTCGAGGGGTTTATTGATGCCGTCCAATTCTTGAGAAAGGTCAATTTGGGAGAAAAGAAGGCCCCCGGAAAAAAGGTGTGCGTCATCGGGGCTGGAAACTCGGCCATTGATGCGGCCCGGACATCCCTCCGCCTCGGGGCAGAGGAGGTTCATATCGTCTACCGCCGCCAGCGGGAGCAGATGCCGGCCAACCCGGCAGAGGTGGACGCCGCAGACGAGGAAGGGATCCACATCGACCTCCGGACCTCCCCGGTTCGCATCCTCGGCAAAGACGGCAGGGTCGTCGGCATGGAG
>JAUPKI010000393.1 GCA_030837545.1 Thermodesulfobacteriota bacterium
GGCGCCCCGAGGACGCTCCCTATGCCTGCATAGAGGTCAGGGACGACGGCCCCGGAATCCCCGAGCAGGACATGGAAAAGCTCTTCGACCCCTTTTTCTCAACCAAGTTCACGGGCCGAGGCCTGGGACTGTCCGTGGTCCTGGGAATTGTCCGGGCCCATGGCGGGGGCATCGTGGTGGAAAGCCGTTATCGAGCGGGGAGCAGGGAGCAAGGAGCGGGGGAGGGTGAGGACGGAGGACAGGGGTCAGAGGACGGAAGACGGAAGACAGACGACGGAGTGGGGGGCCGCGCAACCGCTGAACCGGGAACCGGGAACGCAGAACCCTTAGGCAGTGTGTTTCGGGTGTTTCTGCCGGTGTCTGCGGAGGAGATCGCCAGTCCGGCGGAGAAATCAGCCAAGGCCCCTGCACCGAAGGGGGGCGGAACCGTCCTCCTGGTGGAGGACACGGCCCAGGTGCGAAAATTGGGGGTGCGCATGCTCGAGCTTATGGGCTGGAAGGTCCTCGCTGCAAAAGATGGCGTGGAAGGGGTGGAGATCTTCCGGGAGCGCCGGGACGAGATCGGCTTTGTTTTGTGCGACCTCACCATGCCCCGCATGGATGGATGGAAGACCCTGGAGGCATTACGGAAGATAAGGCCGGATATCCCCGCGATCCTGGCCAGCGGCTACGACGAGGCCAGCGTCATGTCGGGTGAGCATGCCGAATGGCCCCAGGCATTTCTGGGCAAGCCCTACAGCCTCGAGGATCTGCGCGAGGCCATCGGCCGTGTGGTCGCCCCCAAGGCTCAAGCCTGAAAAAATCCTGTAACCGTTCCGCGCTCCCCGTGGAGTTATACTCAAAGGAGCGGAAGGCCGAGTTTCTGTTGAATAATGCCGTTACGCCGGAGGACTATGCCTCAGCCGTAACAGAGGTCCGAAACATGGGCCTGTCTCCCGAAAAGATCCCCCATCGAAAGACGGACAGTCCATGAAAAAACAAGCCAAATACGCCCTGTGGGACATTCACAAACCTATCGGCGTCTCGGACTACGAACTAACTCGCTCGTTGCCTGACGAACTCAAATCGAGTCTGCCAAGCATCGAGGAGATCGAAGCGGTGATGAGCGGAGAGGTTAAGACATGAAGATTCCTCCAGAACCCAGACAGATGAGCGAGACGCGCTACCAGGAGCTGTTCGACAGGATGAGGAGCGGCGTGGCGGTCTACCAGGCAACGGACGACGGGGAAGATTTCATCCTGGTGGCCCTCAATAAGGCCGGACAACGGATCACCCGCGTGACCACGGATTTCATCGGCAAAAGCGTGTGTGAGCTGTTCCCCGGGGTGAAGGAACTGGGTCTCTTCCAGGTGTTTCAGCAGGTGTGGAAGACGGGGAAGGCCGAATCGCTTCCGATCTCTATGTATAAGGATGATCAATTGACGTTGTGGGTGGAAAACGATGTCTACAGCCTCCCCTACGGGGAGTTGGTCGCTATTTTCGATGACGTCACCGCCCGCATGAAGGCGGAGGAGGCCCCGAAACTGAGTGAGGAAAGATACCGAACCATTCTCAATGAGATGGAAGAGGGCTATCAGGAAGTGGATCTGAACGGCAATTTCACTTTTTTTAACGAGGCATTCCTGAAGCTATTCGGTTACAGCAGCGACGAGATGATGGGCACGAATTTCAGCCGTTACGCCGCCGAAGAAGCGATTTCAAAAAGGGTGTACCGCTCCTACAAGCGGATGTATCAGACAGGGGTCCCGATCCAAACCGATGAATGGGATATTGTTCGGAAGGATGGCGTCCGACGAACCCTCGAGTTCTGGGCCGCCATGCTGCGTGATGGAAAAGGCCGTCCCACCGGTTTCCGGGGGATCGTCCGCGACATCACCGACCGAAAGCGGGCCGAGGAGGCGATCCAACGGAACGAGGCACGTCTGGAGGGTCTGTTGCGGATTTCCGAATACCACGCGAAATCCACTCAGGATTTGTTGGATTATGCACTGGATGAGGCGATCCGCCTCACCGACAGCCGAATCGGGTATATCTACTTCTATGACGACGCAAAGAGAGAATTCCAGCTCAATACCTGGTCGAAAGAGGTGATGAATGAATGCACCATCAAGGAACCTCAGGTCTTTTACCAGCTCGACAAGACCGGGATCTGGGGCGAGGCGGTCCGGCAGGCCAGACCGATCGTCGTCAATGATTTTCAGGCGCCCCATCCGTTGAAGAAGGGCTATCCCGAAGGTCACGCCCCGCTCTACAAGTTTTTGACCGTTCCCGTATTCAGCGCCGGCCGGATTGTCGCGGTGGCCGGTGTAGCAAACAAGCCGACGGATTACGATGAATCGGATGCCCGGCAGTTGACCCTGCTCATGGATTCTGTCTGGCGCATGACGGAACAGAAAAAATCTGAACTGGCCTTGATTGAGGCGATGGAACAGGTCCGAAAGGCACTGAGGTCCACGGTCCAGGCCATTTCCGTAACGGTGGAAGCGCGGGATCCCTACACGGCGGGACACCAGCGTCGCGTGGCCGATCTGTCCCGCGCCATCGCCATAGAGATGGGCCTGTCTTCAGACCGCACCGAAGGCATATGGATGGCGGGCCTGATCCATGATCTCGGAAAGATCTCGGTGCCGGGGGAGATTCTGAGCAAGGCGTCGCGGCTGACGGAAATTGAGTTCAGCCTGGTCAAGATTCACCCCCAGGCCGGGTACGACATTCTGAAGGAGATCGAATTTCCCTGGCCCATAGCGCGGATGGTCCTGGAGCACCATGAGCGGGTGGATGGGTCCGGCTATCCGAGCGGCCTGACCGGAGACGGTTTGCTGGTGGAATCGCGGATTCTGGCGGTGGCGGATGTGGTGGAATCCATGGCGTCGCATCGTCCCTATCGCGCCGCCATCGGCGTGGAGGCGGCGATGGAGGAGATCGCCAGGAACCGCGGCGTTCTCTATGATCCCGAGGCAGTGAACGCCTGCGTGAATCTTTTCCGGAAAGGATACACGCTTCCAGGGTAACTCATGTGATACTGGATTAAGGAATTGGGGAATTTAGGAATTGGGGGATTGAGGGATTGGGGGATTATCTGCGTAATCTGCGTAATCTGTGGATGGGATTGAGGGATTGGATACAGATAAGGGACATAAATAATGGGGCGTTGCTAAGATTTTACTTGCCAAGTCCAACGGCAAATGTGTAAAGATGAATGATGCCTGGGAGACCTCGATCGGTAAAAGCTCTAAAAAAAGAGAAAGGTGTCAGAAAAGCGATGAAAAAAGTTTTGATGTTCCTGACGTTGCTTGCTTTCACAGCCGGGCCGATGTGCTCGATGGCGCAGGCGGCTGAGCGCTCGAAATCTTCATTGGCGAAGCCAAAGGCAACCTTGGTAAAATCAAAGGCAAAGGCAAAAGTTAGGATAAAAACAAAAAAAATCAGCCAATCCGCCTCCGGTAAGGCCACTGCGCAGGCCAGCAAGAAGGGGATAACCGCATCGCGCACCCAGGTTGCGCCGCGGGTCGAGCCTCCTTTACGAACCGTGCGTGGCGTTTCCGCCGATACCCCGCTCGGTGAAGAACTCGATCTGCGCGCATCCGCCGCCATGGTCGTCGATCAGGAAAGCGGCGCAGCGCTCTATGCCAAGAATATTGATGTGCCCACTTCCATCGCCTCGATCACCAAGTTGATGACCGCGATGGTGACACTCGACGCGGGTCTGCCTCTCGATGAAGAAATCATCATCAACGATGAAGATGTGGATCACCTCAAGGGAACCGGTTCGAGGCTGGCGCTGGGGGCGCAATTGACGCGTGAAGAATTGCTGCATCTGGCATTGATCGCCTCTGAAAACCGGGCTGCAGCGGCGCTCAGCCGTGCGTATCCCGGCGGGCGTCCGGCCTTTGTCGCCGCAATGAATCGGAAGGCGAGTAAAATCGGTATGCATGACAGCCGTTTTGTCGATGCCACCGGCTTGAATAGCGACAACCGCGCGACAGCCGCCGACCTGGTAAAAATGGTCGACGCCGCCTATCGGTATCCGCTCATTCGAGAAATCTCCACGACGGGCAGGTACGATGTTTCATTGCCGGGAACCCAGGTTGTGAAGGTGCGAGAGAACGGCAAGTTGCACAAGGTTTACCGGCCAGTTCAGCGCCATGTCGCGTTCAACAACACCAACAGACTGACGCGCAGCGAGGACTGGGACATTGGCGTTTCGAAAACCGGCTACATCAATGAAGCGGGTCATTGTCTGGTCATGCAGACACGAATCGCGGATCAGAGAGTGATCATTGTGCTGCTCGACTCGATCGGCAACCGGGGCCGCATCGCTGATGCACAGCGCATTCGCAAGTGGCTGGGAAATGATAGTCCGCTGGCCATACGCAAGATTTCGGGGAGTTCAACCTGAGCCGCTCGAGGCTCTTGAGACAAAAAAGGCGGCTTATGCCGCTTTTTTTGTCTGACCACGCACCCGCCCAATACGGGCGAGGAATTGAGTGATTGAGTGATTGAGTGAATAAGCATGTCTAACATATTGATTGTAGATGATGAAGAACAGATTCGGCGCATGCTGAGCCGAATCCTTGAGAGGCAGGGATACACCTGCACCCTGTCTGCGGATGCCGGAGAGGCCCGAAAATGCCTTAAGAGCCACACCTTTGATCTGGTCCTCTGCGACGTGAACATGCCCGGAGAGTCGGGCATTGACCTGGCCCGGCACATCGATGCCGTGTACGAAGACACGGCGGTGATCATGGTAACGGGCGTGGATGATCCTCAGGTTGCCGACACCGCCATAGAGGTCGGGATATACGGGTATATCATCAAGCCTCTCGATGTGAATGAGGTCCTGATCAATATTCGAAACAGCCTCCGTCGGCGGGAACTTGAAATCACCAACCGGATGTATCGCCACGACCTGGAGCAGATGGTGGCAGAGCGCACCGCCAGTCTGCGCAGGGCCATGGATGGAATCATCCGGGCCATGGGTCTGACCGTTGAATCGAGGGACCCGTACACATCCGGGCACCAGCAGCGGGTGGCCGTGCTGTCCGCTGCCATAGCAGGAGAGATGGGGCTGTCGCAGGATCAGACAGACGGCATCCGTCTGGCAGGCATGATCCACGATCTGGGCAAGATCACTGTGCCGGCCGGCATCCTGAGCAAGCCCACCCATCTCACGGATATCGAGTTCGCCCTCATCAAGACGCATCCCCAGGTCGGCTATGATATCCTGAAAGAGATCGAATTCCCCTGGCCGATCGCACAGATCGTCCATCAGCACCATGAGAAGATGGACGGATCCGGTTACCCCCAGGGCCTTTCAGGAGAAGCCATCCTCCTCGAAGCACGCATTCTCTGCGTTGCGGACGTGGTGGAGGCCATGGCCTCTCACCGGCCCTACCGGCCTGCCATCGGCCTGGATAAGGCGCTGGAGGAGATCGCTGACAACGCCGGGAGGCTCTATGATCCAGGGGCAGTCCAGGCCTGCCTGAGCCTGTTCAGGGAGAAAGGATTTTCGTTTGAATGACCATTCTCTCACGGCACATAGATGTTCTTATCCCTGGATCGGTTGTTTTTTATGAAGAAGCGGATGGCTAAAAGCGCAAGGATGCCGGCGATGATGGCCACGATGATGACAATGGTGCTCTTCCGGATTTGGATCACATCGCCCTTTTTCTCCCGGGGTTCGGTTTTCACTTCCACGTCCTTCTGGGTCGCGGTCTTCTCGGGTTGGACCGCCGGCGCGGTCGCCGAAGGAGGCGCCTTGGCGACAAGTTTCATCAGGCCCTTGGAAAGAAACTCCCGCGCCTTGGCATCCCGAACCTTCCGGTCAGCAGATCCAAGGACAACGGCAATGGCCCGGGCCCCTTGCTTGGTGGCGGTTGCGGCAATGGAAAAGCCGGCCTTTGTGAAATATCCTGTCTTGAGCCCGTCGCAGCCATCCATACGCTCCAGCAGGTGGTTGTGGCTGCGCATGATAAACGGTTCTGGCGTACCCGCGCGAAAGGGGCGCTCTTTCGTTGAGGTATAGTTCAGTGCCAAGGGGTGTTTCAACAGTTCCTGGGAGAGTTTTGCCAGATCCCGCGGCGTGGACGTATCCGGCAGTTGATCCTTTCCCGGGGGCAACCCGTGTACCGAATGAAAGACCGTGTCTTTCATCCCAATCTCCTGTGCCCGCTTATTCATTACATCCACAAAGGCTGTCCTGTCGCCCGCATAATGGATGGCCAGGGCCGTGGCCGCATCATTTGCAGACTGCACGATGGTGGCATACAGCAAATCCTCCACCGGAAACACCTCGTTCTCCTTCAGATAAACCTGGGATCCCCCGATCCTGGATGCCTCCGCCGTAACGGTGACCGGATCTTGGAGGTTAACGCGTTTGGATTCAATGGCATCGAGAAAAATGAGGAGTACCATCAGCTTGGTGATGCTCGCAGGATACCCTTTGGCATCCGGGTTGTCCTCAAACAGGACGTTTCCAGTCTTGGCGTCTGTGACAATGGCCCCCGCATACGGGTTCTTGGATATGATCCCGGACTTGGATGCCTGATTTGCCTGGGCCGGATCCGACTGGGCAAGCGGGGCGTTACGGCCCCTGTCTCTCCCCTTTGCGGCATAACCAGACGAAGATGCAAAGACAATCAAGATAACCATAACCGCTGCAACACAAGAAAAATACCTTTTCACGATGCCTCCCTCATCATTCGCAATTCCTTAATTCCCCAATCCCATCCACAGATTCCGCAGATTCCGCCAATGCCTTCCGCGTTCCCCGTTCCGCTTTCCCCGTTCCGCGTTCAGAAGGTGGCCACTTCCTGACTACCTCATGGCCCTTTCCAATTCTTCATTCTTCATTTTTCACTTTTCACTTTTCCCCCATCATACCCCATTTCTTCACACAGGCAAATGCTTTTTCGCGTGCTCTGGTCCGTCACCATATGGGAGACGATGAATCCGGGCGCCTCTCATGTGAATACACCCACAAATCTGGGGACAACATGGCAGCCTTGGACCCCTGAACCGTTGAACCCGTGAACGGTTACAATCGAAAGCCTCAGGCAGTTACATCCACGCATCTATTACAAGGGTAAGAAAATTGAAGATGTCACCCGTCATCCGGCCACGGCCCCCCATGTGCGGGCAGCGGCCATGACCTATGCCCTGGCCAGTGACGATGAATACAGGGAGTTGGCTACCGCCACCTCTCACCTGACCGGACGGA
>JAUPKI010000394.1 GCA_030837545.1 Thermodesulfobacteriota bacterium
ATCCAGCTCCAAGAAATACCTGGCGATCTGAGGGCTGCCAAACGGATACCAGATCAAAAGGCCGCGGAATTGGCAGCAGAACCCAAGCTGCTGGCCTGGTACGAGGCCAAAACCGGCCGAGTCTCGCCGAATGAGGAATGCTGCAGCGAGACCAAACCCGGCTGGGTGGTTTATGCCGAATCCCGCGGCGGGAACATCACCATCGACATCAATGACCAAACCTATGTCTTTATTTACCGCGACGCTGCATAGCGGCCCTCAAAGCCACTGCGTCATCTGTGACCCTGAACCAGCTTCGAGAAAGCAAAGACCTTCCGGGAAATAGGTTTCATTGTCTCAACCCAGCCTCCTTGTTCCGAATCACCTGCCTGAGGCGGGGTTCAACCTTTCTGCCAGAGTCCTCCCCCGCCGGGGGCTCAACGCGCACGTTCCGGGGTGGTTACGAGGACCTCCATGTTCATATCCTGGAGGCCAACGGGGATAATGGCGATGTTGCTGTTTTTGTCGACATATTTCGACCGTTGAGGTCTGTCCGGTCTGAAGGTCGCATGAGCGAAATGGGGCGAATCAGGGTCTGCGTCCATGATCTGGACTGTGCCTCTCCCTTCCATTGCCTCAGGGTTGACCTTAAGGACAAGGATGCCGGAGTCGGGCATCACGCGATCATAGCCGATGGGTTGACGATTTTCCACGAGGAAATACGTATTCCCCTTGAGGGGGATCTTCACGGCCAGGGTGGTCCCTCCCTTATCCAGGGGCGCCAGGACAACTCGTTTCTCTTCGCCGGGTCTGACGAGGACAACCTGGTTTTCCGATATCCAGCCCAGCCGAATCCGGGTAAATGAAGAAAGGCCTGGAGGAGGTTCATCCCTTTTGATGAGATGAGAGGACATGACGTCCCATGGCCCCATGTAGGTGGTGCAATCTGCCCATTTCATCCTGGCCGATGCGTCAGCCTGACGCTCGAAATTATACAGTCAGGGCACGAGCCGCTGGTTATGGTACACCCCTCCCAGGGCATGGAAGAAGTCATGGGCGAACATGCCAATGTGGGCATTCTCAGCCCCCACAAAGACCCCCCCTGAAAACTCTTTTCCGCCCCTTGACCGGAGGGCCACGTAGCCCGGGTCCCTTCTTACGCCCGTGAGCATTCCAGGATTGGCACAGTAGCAGACCATGCCGTATCCCTTATCCGACTGGGTAAATACCCCAGGCACAATGAGCATGTGCTGGTAAGCGGAAAAATCCACATCCCGCTCAAGACCGGTCATGGCGTCCTCAATGAGTTTTCTCACCCGATTTCGGTCCACCTTGAAATTGCTCGAACTCACTCGGTACGCTTCGATAGAATCGGGAAGGGACACCCAACCGGTCAGATGGGCCTTGATCCAGGCCCGGCCATAGGACTGGGCCTCGACGTACTGGTTAAGCCGGGTCACGGCCTTTGCCTCGATTTGACGCAATGAAAGCTGTGGGGTTGCGTCTGGAAAGCGGACAGGGACCACAAGCAGGCGGATTTCCCCCTGTGCCTGTTGGGACTGGGGGCCCATGATCTCCGTGACCCGGTGGGCATTCCCCTGCGAAACCATTGCCTCCGTTCTTCCCGGCCCTGACGCCTTTGGGGTCTGGCACGCCGACAAGGCCAGCAGTACAAGAAGGGGGCTTATCCATCTTTTCATAGAACTTCCTCCTTTCGTAAGGGTTCACAGGTTCCGGGTTCAACGTTTAGGGTTTCGGCCGGCCCGTTACTGCCACAACCCTTTCAATAATCCAGCCGTAGAATCCCCTCCCTTGGATTGAACATACTGTAGGACCACCGGAATAAATTTAGACAGCATACCGGAATCCATTCCCAATTGGGAAAAGGAATTGGTCAGGCCGGCCATAGATCCCACCTTTCCCGCACCCCCGCCCAGAGATGACAGTTTGCCAAGAGCGCCGCCCGATTCCTTGGCGGCAGGTGCAGAGGCCAAATAGTCATCCATTTCCGGCACCGTGGCGGACACTTTCTGAAAATCGTCAGGGCTCAACTTGTCTTTGGCGTTCTGAAAGAGGGCGCCGGAACCGCCTTTGGCCTGTTTTTCCGTAACTCCCAGATTGCCTACCAACATCGATACCAAATCCGTACCACCGGCGTGCCCCGTATCAAATCCTGCAGCGCCAGCCATCAGGGCCAGGAGACCCAAAATGGATATGCAAATTGGAATGCGTTTCATTTTTCTCCCTCCTCCCGTAAATGGTGTTGACCTTCGGTTAACGATAAAAAACCTCTCAGCTTGCTTAACCTAAATTTTCCTATCCTTAACAACATTTCAATCCTATGTCCAATGATTTCTTCCCTTTTTTCGAGAATCCGACCCTAAAGATCTCCTGATTGCCCCGGGCATTCATGTCGAGCGTCTTCTCTGTGTCAAGGCACGCGGCCTTGTCAGGGGAAATCTTTGAAGGATCTCCCAGCAGGGCACCCCAGACGGCAGCGAAAAAAATGCTTGACATACGAGATTGAGAAAATTAGAGTGGAAGCATTAAATTTTAATTGTACGGAGTTGGTTCGCAATAATGATTCATCTTTCGCAACATATCATCGCCATTATCAGCGCAGCAGGGATAGGCATTTCCCTGTTGCTTTTCCTTTTGATCATCAGACTCAAGTGCCCTGGCCTGACAATGACATGACTTAAGCAACACCCCTTAAAATCCGTTATCAGGCAGGACTGGTACCTGATTTTTTTTTGGAATATTTTCCGGAGAAAAGGATATGAAAGCCCAAATTACCCTTTACGATACGACCATGCGGGACGGGACCCATGGCGA
>JAUPKI010000047.1 GCA_030837545.1 Thermodesulfobacteriota bacterium
ACCGCATTGCGGAATATCCGAATGCCTTCTCCCTCCTCCGGAAAGGGAGTCTCTCCCTGACGCGCAAGGTCCTCTTTCCTCCGGGTCCAGTCGGGGTGGTTGGTAAAATGATTGAAGGCCTCGGGATGGGGCATGAGCCCGAAGACCCGGCCGGTCGGATCGCAGATCCCTGCAATATCCCTCAGCGACCCGTTGGGGTTGCACGGCCAGACGCCGTCAGCCGGCCCCCCGTCATCTCCGGCATACTGCATCACGACCTGATGGTTCAGGAAGAGCTGTTGAAGGGTCTCCTGGGAGGCATAGAACTTCCCCTCGCCATGCCTCACCGGAAGTTCCAGACCGGAGAACCCCCTGGTGAAAACACAAGGGGATTGGGGGTTGACCGTCAATTTGACCCAGGCATCGATGAAATTGCCCGAATCGTTGTAAGTCAGGGCCACGCTTCGCTCCCGGTATCGGCCGCCGAACCCCGGAAGGAGTCCCAGATTCACCAGGGCCTGGAAACCGTTGCAGATGCCGATAATAAGGTTCCCGTTTTGAACAAAGACATTCAGCTCCTCACCCAGATGCTGTTTCATTTTGGCGGCCATGAGGACGCCGGCCCCATGGTCGTCGGCCCAACTGAATCCGCCCCCGAAGACCAGGATCTGATAGTTGCTCAAACTGAGCCCGGCCTCGTTTTTTCTCCCGCTGATCAGTTCATTGATATGGACCCTGTGGGAATCCGCCCCCGCCAGTCTCAGCGAGTAATCGGTTTCGGTGTCGCAGTTGAGCCCGTATCCTGTGAGAACCAGGGCCTTGATGTGTGTCATATCAGTTCCCCGAACGGCCGTTTCCATGACGCTTTTAATTGGACGACATCTTCCTCCACGAGAGGCCTCCCTGCGTCACCCCTGATGATGAACATCGGCGATTCAGTGATGACGCCGATCCGTCCCAATTTCATGCCGGAAAAGATCGCTTCAAATGGTTCTCGCCGGTCAGGCGCCACCGTGACGATGAATCGGCCGCACGATTCTGAATAGAGGGTCTGGCTCGGTGTGAGACGATCAGCGCCCGGGATCAGGGGAAGATCGATCTCCATCCCCAGTTCGCCGGCCATGGCGGTCAGCGCCAGGTGCACGGCCAGCCCCCCCCTCGACACCGCGTGGCAGGAAGAGACCAGGTCGCTGGTGATGGCCTGGTGGAGCGCCCTGTATTGAGGCCATAGCGTCGGCGCATCCACCTTGGGGACGTTGAGGCCGACCGCCCCCATCATCTGGTAGTATTCGCTGCCGCCCAGTTCATTCCGTGTCTCCCCCAGAACATAGACGATGTCTCCGGGGAATTTGACATCCATGGAGACGCACTTGAGAATGTCCTCGATGACGCTTGAGACCGTAAAGAGAAGGGTGGGGAGACCCGACACCTTGCGCCGCTCGCCGAAGGGGCCTTTCAGGTTCCCGTCAATATACATGCTGTCCTTCCCCGAGAGGAGCGGAATTCCGTAGGCCAGACAGGTGTCCCGAAGGGCCCAGTTGGACCGGACCAACTGGGCTGCCTTGTATCTCCCGTCTGGATTTTTCACAGGGTCGTATTCAACCGTGGGCCAGCAGAAATTGTCCACCCCGCCCAGATGGTCGGGGTCCCCGCCGACAGATAGGACCTTTCGAACCGCCTCGTCGATGGTGGCCGCGGTCATAGGGTAGGTGTCGATCGTTGAATAAAACGGGTTGAGGGCCTGGGAAACGGCCAGACCCCTTTGAGACTCGAGTAGGGGCCTGATGACGGCTGCATCCGAGGGGATGTCCCTCTGTCTCCCGGTCAAGGGCTTGATGACGCTGGTCCCCTGGACCTCGTGATCGTACTGGCGTGCGATCCAGTTGCGGGCACACAGATTGGGCCGGGCCAGCATGGCGTGGAGGAGTGCCCCATGATTCGCGGGTTCGGTAATAACCGGTTCTGTAAGCCCCCTAATCTCGGGAGGAATCCAGTGGGCGTCAAATTCCCACTGGGGAAAATCAGACTCCAGAAGGTCCATTCGGATGTAGGCGCAGGTCTTCCCTGTATACAGCAGGTGCAGGTACCCGGAATCCGTATATTCGCCAATGACCGTGCTTTCAACGGAATGTTTTTGAGACAGGGCCATGAACCGATCGATATGTTCCGGCTTGACGGCAATCGTCATCCGCTCCTGGGATTCCGAGATCCAGATCTCCCACTGATCCAAACCCTCGTATTTGAGGGGCACCTTGTCCAGGTCTACCCTGCACCCGTTGCTGAACCGGGCCGATTCCCCCACAGAGGAGGATAGCCCGCCGCCGCCATTGTCCGTGATATACGCGATGAGCCCCTCGTCTCTGGCCTCTAAGAGAAAGTCATGCATCTTTTTTTGGGTGTAGGGGTCGCCGATCTGGACGTGACCGGCGGGGGTGTGTTCGCTGTAGGTCTCGGACGCGGCCGTCACCCCATGAATGCCGTCCTTGCCCACCCTGCCGCCTGACATGACAATGAAATCGCCGGCCGTCGTGGTTTTCTTGTGGGATGACTCGCCCCGGATCCTGGCCGGCATGATCCCCATGGTGGTGACAAACACGAGGCACTTGCCCAGGTAGCTTTCGTCAAACAGGAGCAATCCAAAGGGGGTCGGGATGCCGCTCTTGTTCCCCCCGTCCCGGACCCCTTCGATAATCCCGTCCAACAGCCGCCTCGGGTGGAGGTGGGGGGTCAGGTCGCCCTGATAGTCCCGGCGCCCCACACAGTAACCGTACATCCCGAGGATCAGTTTCGATCCCTTGCCCGTGCCCATCGGGTCCCTGTAGATACCCACGATCCCCGTGATAGCCCCGCCGTAGGCCTCCATATTGGACGGGCTGTTGTGGGTCTCCCCGGTGATCACATAATAGTGATCATCGTCAAACCGGCCGACCCCGGCGTTATCCCACAACACAGAGACGACCCAGTCCTTATCCGCCATGATCTTGAGGGTAGGGGCCTCGATGCACGACTTGAAGAGGCTGTCCACAGTCTCCTTTTCCCCGGTATAGAGGTCATGGTACCTGAAAAGCCCCCTGAAGGTGTTGTGATTGCAGTGGTCGCTGCGCGCCTGCGAGATATATTCCAGTTCCACATCCGTGGGGAGATCGAGACCAACCTCCTCCCTTTTATTTCGGATATCTTCTCTCAGAAAATAGGACCGGATCACCGGGATGTCCCTTGCCTGAAGGGCGAGATTTCGTTCAAGGGATATCCGTTTCAGTTCCTCGTCGCTCTGAATCGAGAGGGTGTTGACCTCGGGTTCGTGGTCAAGGATGACCTTTGGGACCGGAAACCCGATGCCCTCATCAAGACGCCACTCGTTCGGAGAAAATATCTTCCACTGCTGAATCACCTCATTGGCCAGGAGATCGCCTGCAATCCGGCGGACCTGCTGTTCGTTCAGATCGCCCCGAATCTCATACAATTTTGAGGTATAGATGGCCTCTTCCGGCTTGAATGGGAGGCCCAGGAGGTCTTCTATGGCCTCCCTGGCCGTGCTCCCTGCCGTATCCCTGACGCCGGGGCGGAACCCGATCCATATGAGCCAGTCAAAATCGCGGGCCGTGGGGGCATAGGAGGAGATTTCCGTGACCGGATTGGTGAATATCTCGGTCTGGATCTGGGTCAGTTGGTCCGGTTTCAGGTGTGCGTCGATGGTCAAGACTCGAATGATCCGAATGTCCTCCACGCCAAATCCGAAATACTCCCTTGCCTTGCGCCGGACATTGGCGCCCTCGGCATCCATCAGCTCATCTTTCAGCCTGATTTCCAGCCTGAAGGTCATGGGTCACTACCTGCTTTCCGGGAAAAACTCGAGATTCCCTTCAAGAATCCTTGCGATGTCTTCACTCGCTGCCATTAGGAAATGTGCCCCTATACCCGATATCGGTGACGCTCACAGGGGTTTTCGAAGGCGGCCTCCGTATTAAACAGATAATTGTCAGCATGTCACAAACGCCACATAATTTCAACAGATTCTTTGCGAGGAATCCTTCCTGACCCTGCAAACCGAAGCTCTTTGCAGAAAGGCTCTGCGGATCGCTTTGCGGTCATTGCGCTTGAAATCGGGGGGCGAATGAGTATATTAATCCATTATTGATCACAAGGCAGCTATTCTAATGATGGACGATTTCTGAAGACGCCCCATCTTGGAATCGCTGATCACAAGGAGTCTAACACATGGAAAAGGAAGGCGTATTTGGAACAGAGAGAAACGATGCCGGAAGGATACCTAATCAGAGGGAACTTGAAAAGGAGCTGAGTGACTATCTCACCAAGAAATATGGCAACCGGATCAAGATTATCTCCCCATTTGTCATACCCAAGAAGGATGAGGCCCTCGGCGATGGTCAGGACCGAGGCCGGGCCGAAGGGGCAGCTACCCACTTTGATATGCTGCCTGAGGATCTGGCGTCTTATTTGGACGGCTTCGTGGTGAAGCAGGACCAGGTCAAAGGGGTCCTGGCCACCAAGGTATGCACCCATTTCAACAGGATTAAGTTCAACAGCGAGAGAAATGCCGGCGAAAAGAAAAGGTCCGGCGTAGGCATGATCAAAAACAATGTCCTGATGATCGGGCCTACTGGCGTGGGAAAGACGTATATTATCAAACTGATCGCCCAGAAATTGGGGGTCCCTTTTGTGAAGGGGGATGCCACCAAGTTCAGCGAAACCGGCTACGTGGGCGGGGATGTGGAAGACCTGGTCCGGGACCTCGTTTACGAGGCCAATGAAAACATCGACCTGGCGGAAAACGGGATTATCTATATCGATGAGGTTGACAAGATCGCTTCATCCCAGAACCTGATCGGTCACGATATTTCCAGGACCGGCGTACAGAGGGCCCTCCTCAAGCCGATGGAAGACACCGATGTGGACCTCAAGGTCCCCCACGACCCCATTTCGCAAATTCAGGCCATTGAGCATTACCGGCGTACCGGGAAGCGCGAAAAAAGGGTCGTCAACACCAAGAATATCCTCTTTATCATGAGCGGCGCCTTTGGTGACCTGGCGGAGATCATCAAAAGACGACTCCAGAAACAGGGGATCGGATTCGAGGCCGATGTGAGACCGGCCGAGGTCCCCTGGGAGATCCTCAAAGAGGTGCGGGCCCAGGACCTGGTAGAGTTTGGTTTCGAGTCCGAGTTTGTGGGCCGGCTCCCGGTGGTGGTGGTCTTCGATGAACTCACCAAGGAGGACCTCCTCGAGATCCTCAAGAATCCCAATAATCCCATTATTCTCAGCAAGCGGATCGATTTCAGGGCCTACGGCATCGACATCAAGTTTGAAGACGAGGCATTGTCGCTGATTGCGGAAATGGCCGCCGAGGAAAAGACCGGGGCAAGGGGGCTGGTGAGCGCCATGGAAAAGGTCCTGATCCCGTTTGAAAAGAAACTTCCCTCGTCGTCCATTCGGAAATTCATAGTGACGCGAGACGTGGTGGAGCAACCGGAGGTCCAGCTCAGGATGCTGCTCGATAACCCCGATGATCCGGAACGGGCGGAACGTTACGAAAGGGGGAGACAGAATGAGCACGAAAGAATCAAAGGATATCTTTCAGAGCGTGCAGAAAGCCTCAGCAACCGGTGCGGGCTGGATATCTATTCGGAGAGGATGGACCTTATCGCCGAGTTATACCTGATCAACATCACCGACATCGATACGGCTATTGAAGATTTCAGCGCCATGTACGATCAGGTCAAGCTGGAAGAGGCCGCGCTCATGGAAAAGCTTGAGGTAACCTTGGCGTTTGATGAAAGCGCTGTGGATGAGATTATCGGCGAGGCCATCCGGACCGGCCATGAGCCCGGTCCTCTGACCTTTCAACTGGCAAAGCGGCTTGAGTACGGATTGAGGCTCGTGAAAGACCGATCCGGCATCGACAAATTCACCATCCGAGCCGATGCGGTCAGGGATATGGAGGGGTTCATTAATGACCTCATCAAGAGCACCTATCGCCAGGAAGCCACAGCAGCGGATCTTTTGAAATAGGCATGCCCCTTCTATCTTTAACAGGATGCCCGGAAGGGCATCCTTTTTTTTACGGCCCTGTTCCCAGTTCAGGGGGTCAAACTGTTCCTATGCGCCTCCCCAATCTCTCAATTCCTCAATCCCTCAATTCCTCAATCCCCCGGTTCATTTTCCCGGACACATAGCCCTCCAGGTC
>JAUPKI010000395.1 GCA_030837545.1 Thermodesulfobacteriota bacterium
AGGTCAAGAAGGCGATTGCGGCCTCTCTGTTGGGCGCGCACTTGATAAGAGTGACGCCATAGGTGCAGGAATTCCCCTTGATATCCATGAATGTTCCTGGTTCCTTGCCGGTTACCCTGACTACGGCCTGGGCATAGAGGTCGTCATGCTGGTAGTTTCCCAGGTTGATCTCGTCTGGAAGCGCGATGTACTTCAGCCCGTGCTGCACGGCCACCGACAGATACTCCCACGCATAGTCCATGTTGCCCGTCTGAAGGAGAGAGATCAGGTCAACCTCCTTGGGGCGGATATTTTCTTTGGGTCGCTTGGCGATCAGCTTGTTGTAGAGCCCGGGTTGTTTGTAATATGTCTCGGCCAATTGCAGGACCATGAGTGAGCGGTAGCCGCAAGGATCCAGGTTAGGGTCGGAGTGCCCCCAGCTAACCCCTTTTCTCTGCAGGACCTCGTACCAGTTATCGGCAGTGATATCCTTTGAAAATTTGCTCTTGTCCATATAGGAGAGGACGATCTGGTTGGTTGCAAAACGGACATTCCAGTCGGCAAAATCAGGGATGAGCAGCCTATCGATCACCTGATAGTCAGCGGACGCCATGATGTCGCAAGGCTTGTTCAGCTCCGAAACCTTTCGCGCGGCCTTTTGGCTCCCGCTGGGCTCTCGAAGGACATCCACCTTCGGATATGCTGCCTCGAAGGCCTTCTCCATGGCCTCAAACGGCATGGACAGACTCCCGGCATGAAAGATGACCAGTTTCCCCTGGGGTTCAGCGCCCACAGAACAGGGGAGAGCGGCTGAAACAATAAACGAAAAAACGACCAAAGTCTCGATCATGTGACGTCTTATCATTATTCAAACCCCCCTTTCCTTTGTTGGTCTGTTCTTCGGAATATATATTAGGGTTCAGTGTCGGAGTTTGTCAATCAGTTTCCAATTTAGAATTTCATACAATTCAAACTGACCATTGATATCTCAAAACTCCTAAAGCGGCATAGCCGCAACCAAAAAGGCCTCGCGGCCTGCATCGGAAGCCGGATCCAACGTCACGGTTATGGAAATGACGTCTGTCGGCGACACCGTTATCGGCAAATCGGAGCCATTGGCTTTATATCAGTCTTCACCAAAGGAACCGGCATCAACAAAAAGGCGTGCATCTCACCTCTAATCAGGCCACTACCGCAAATTTGACGAAGCAACAAAAAAGGCAGGAACGTCTCCGCCCCTGCCCCCTTTGCCAACATCTGAATATTCTGATTACTGCACTGTCACCCGGGCCATGTCTAGCCATGTACCCTGGGGATTGCCGTCCGAGTTACTGTCAACGGCAAAATAAAAATCATATACGCCCGGCCACAGCCGGCCGCTGAACACTTGGAAAGCGGGCGACACATTGAACAGGCCCGTCTGAAGGCAAGGCTGAAGCGCCCCGCTCCAGCCGATCCAGCTTTGCTGGGCGTAGACATAGGACCACCAATTTGTGGCCGATTCATATGCAACGACCCACCAGTCGGCGTTCTGGCCAAGACGGCTGCCAGCGGCGAGCCCAACGGTCACGGAAATTGAATCACCAGTTGAAACCGTCAGCGGACCATCCTGTCCATTGATCTTGATATCCGGAATGGGCGGGTTGGTATCCGCAATGGCGCCGTAAACAATAATCTTTTCCTCGTCCACATATTTCCACCCGGCTTCCAGAACATCGACATCCGTGGTCCCTTCGGGGAGCGGTTCAACGCGGATAATGGTCACGGTCCGGGTGGCGGATCCCGCATTGTGGTCCCAATCGTAATCGTAGGGCCAGATCACATCCTGGTTGGCGGCATTGCTGCTCTGGTCCGGCGGGGAGCTCACTTTCTGAGGCGGCACGATCCGGAATGGCCCTTCACCCGAAAGCTTGTTGTCATCACCTAATACACCCGGTTCCATGTTCTGGCCTTCACGCTTGAATGCCAGAATCATCTTCAGCCCATTTGCATTCACGATGCTGTCCAGATGTTTCCGCCCCGCACAGGAAGGGGCACCGTAGTCACACCAGCCATCCGTAAGATTAATGGCGGTGTCCGCCTCGGTATCGTAGTAAAACAAGGCCTCGGGGTAAATCCCGTTCACATGATAGAGCTCAGGATCTGGATCCGCCTCAAGGGGGTGATAGTCGGACCAGCCGTCCGGCGAAAACACCGTGATTCCCGAGGCGGACCCCAGGATGCCTGCATCCTTGAGTAGATCCTCCACCGGCACACCGGTATACTCGGCATAAAAATCTCCAGACCGGCTGGTATTCATGAGCATGAACTGGGTGTGCTGACTCATGGCTTCGAGCTGGGCCTTGGTGTACACGCGGCTGGGCGCCGGAACCTTGGAGGGATCGTCATTCGCATTGCCGGGGTATCGGATTGCGGCAATCTCAACGGCATTGCCGTATCCATCCCCATCTGAATCCTTGTCCGCGATGGCGGCAAGGGCGCTCTGATTCCGGCCACTGACCAGATAATCCATCCCGTAGGTATTGAGCGTATCCACGATATTGCCGCTGCCGTCATATCCATACTTGTAATGGCACCACTGGCAGCTCCCCAAACTCACCCACTTACCCTTCTGTTCGTACTTCCCCCCCGTATGACAGAGGGCGCAGTGATCCAGTTTTGTACCCGCCTTATCCGGATATTGCGCCAGAAAATTTGGTGAATCATTCTCTCCTTCATGATGGTAAGCGGATAAAACCACCGATACCGTCACCATGACCATGAATATGGCCCCCATAATGGCTGCAAACTTTTTCATTTTTTCCTCCTCCTTTTTTCTGCTAATTTCTTGGTTCCACCTCGAATCCCTGGCTAAAATTGAAGTTGAAGACGCCCCGTGAAGACATCTTCACGATCGCTGTATATGGCTTTCCCGGTGAGAGAATCCTTAATAATCAACAAGGGTTGGTCAAATTGGGTCCTCGTGGCATTGATCAGCAGGCGGAGGTACGGGTTGAGGTACCAGTTTAAAGCGATTGTGTAGGCCGTGGCTTCCCGAACCGAATTCCCCGGTTCCGCCAGGTATTCATAGGTCGCATCACCCCCGTCGAAGTGATCATAACGAAACGCCAGACCCAGGGCCCCCCAGCCGCCCTGCCACAGGTTTCGAAGCGGACGGATCGCTTGAATGACCCCGTTCTTAAGCGTTGGTTTTTCCCCGGTAACCATCCAAAGCAGGGCGCCATACTGATCCTTCAAATTAATGTCAAACTCCGCATCACTGGTTCGAACATCGGAGAAACGCAGATTGATGTATTCCCCCCACAAAAGCAAAGGACCGTAGGCCCAGGCCAGTTCAGCGCCATAACGGGTGCGGGAATCGACCTCTCGGATAATGTTGAATTTTGCCGCTGAATTCACATTGAAAAAGGTGGTCAACCCACTGGTTTTTACCTCCACCTTTACATTGTTTCGATCCGCTTTGGCGTAGCTGTAGGATCCCCCGAACTGCAGTCCATTCCAGAGGGGTATGCCCATGTTCCTGAAGGGGGCGTAGACAACCCGACCCGTAAACTCCGGAGAGTCCGAATCGCCGCCGACCGTGTCGTCCAGGCCGTCGCCGTTGAAAATGCCTACCCCATAGTAAATTCGATCCTCCCAAAACGATGCGTGGGCCATGAGCCCCACATCCCGGCCTGGGGTCAGGTAATAGCCCATTGCCCGTTCAGCAAAGGGGATATCCTTGTCGGCGGTGTACTGCTCAAGGCTGAAGGGCTCTTTGAACTGACCCACTCTAAAGGAAATGAACGGGAGAACGCGGGTATCCACGTAGGCATCCAACAGGTTGCGGCTTCCGGCGCCCTGAAACTCATACTGAAATTTGTAAAAAAACCGACGATACAGATGACCCGTGAGCAGCAACCGGGCCCGACGAATGTCAAATTTGTTTTTATCGGGATCCGCATCGCTGTCATAGCTGAAATAACGATAATCCACCTGAAGCAGCCCGCCGATGCGCAAATCGAAAAGATCCCTTTCCCTTGAACGCAGATAGAAACCATCATCGAAGATCGCTTCTAATGGGAAAACGCCCTTCTCTTCCGGCGCTTTTTGAAGGGGTTTCTCAGCTTCAACCTTGGATGTTTTCACTTCTGTCGCTTCTTCGGGACGCGTCACAACAGGTGGCTCTTTTCTTCCGTCCACAACGCCTCCTTCTTTCAGCGACAGGGCCTGCTCTTTCTTTCCGAGCGCTTGCTCCCGATGAAACAAAGCCTTTTCCCGCTTCTCGAGTTGCTGCTCCCTCTCCGCAAGGACCTTTTGATCCCTTTCCAGCGTCGTCTTGATCTTCACGGCCTGTTCATTACTGATGGCGCCGTTCTGCTGAAGGAGCTCCAGTAACTGCTCAAGTGCCTCACCCTGAGCGGCAGAGACACCGCCTAATCCGAGTAACAGGAAAAGGGAAAATAGACCTGCAAGCCCGAGGACCTGCAGCTTCATAAAAAAACATCTCATATCTGAAAAATCCCGAACTTCTATCCTGTCTAATGGAAACCTTGAGCAGAAAACGATCCACATACATCTTTTCCATAATTAAGACGTGAAGATATTTTTTATCTCTTTAAGTTTGTTATTGTCAATAATTTTTTATCTAAAACAAAGTTTTATTATTCACCTCTCAATCTAACTCTTTAAGGCTTGTCATAGCATATCAATATAGGTGGAACGCCTTGACTCTCATGCGTGGACTCTGCAAAAATGCAATTCCTTCAGACATCATGAGAACGCGGGTAATGAGGGACATGAAAGATAAGCTCATTCCCAAATATCAAATAGAAAGAGCCCAACGCTCCAGGCTTTGCCTGGCGCGACTGTCCCTTGTCATTCCGTCCTCTGGAGACGGCTCCATCTTGATGATCTTTAAGCTACCCAATCTGATTTAGGACGATGATTTTTTCGTTGACAGCCATCTCCATTTTGGCATATATCATATCCGCCATATGTCATATTGGTTATTATTAGTTAGTATAGGATACTTTATGTTTTAAACTAAACTTGATAAGACTATGTGCGGTCACTAAATGCCAATAGTTGCTAATTCTACAGGTCGCACCTGGATCCCATGTAACCTGACACTATCCCGAAAGGCTGAATTAACCGAAAAGAATGGGCGGCAGGCTGTGATCCGGGGGATACGCGGTTCGAGCGGGAGGGACACGACATATGCATGTGGCGGAGAATTTCTATAGGTGGTTGGCAGGCATCCGTTTCCTAAACGGAAAACGGGCCAAGGAAGATACGCGGCGTTTCGTGAAACTGAATGCCCTATTGGAAAGGGACGCCCATCTGAGCAGATTTAACGAGACCCTGCTGGAAACGAGGCTCAACGAACTGGATGGAATTGGGTGCGTGCGGGATGCGGCCTACGGGTTGACCCTCGCAAGAATCAACGAGCTGACCTTGTTATGTGCCGGCAACTATGCAGACCACGGCGAAGTGCAAGGGGTGGGAGACCTTCTGTTCAACCCGAGGCGCATACTGGTCCATATCAGGGGTGTGCCGGGGCCGGTGGTCAAAGAGCGGCATATGGCTTTGACAGAGCAATTTGCTGATGTTGCAGCAACAAGGGGGGGCGTTGTCGCTTGGCTCAGGGATGAGACTGTCCTCGAGATCGAGCAACAGGCCTTGTTGCCTCACCTGTGTGACAGATTGCGTGAGTCGGGGATCGTCTCCCTTGAATATCTCGATTCCGTCAAGGACCGCATGAGGAAAATAGCAGATTCCACAAGTTTTTTTGCCTCCGGTCATTTTCCTGACGGTATTGATCTTCATCAATGGCTGCAATACGCAGGGACTGCCGACAAGAAACTCGTTGAGTCGAAACTCTGCCGGTTTGATACAAAGATATTCTTCGAACTGGGCAATGATTTTCAGCAAGTCCTCCAACTGAAAGATATGCAACCAGGTTTCTTAGGCAAGATGGCCACGGCCCCCTCCTTTGGTTGAAAGGGGGCATTGGGAATACTTAGGATGCGTAAATAAATAAAGGTATCAAATTGGCTTTGGCGATCTGGGTC
>JAUPKI010000396.1 GCA_030837545.1 Thermodesulfobacteriota bacterium
TTTCATCGATCGACTTCACCTACTACGATGCGGAAGGCCAACCCCGCGAAAACTGGAATTCGGATGAGGGCCCCTCCAAGGGGAAGCTCCCTTCAAGGGTATTAATTCTCATGGAATTCCCGAACCATGAAGACTCGAACAGGCCCTACCGATTCATGACAGGCGTTACGATTCCAATGGGGGGATGAACCTTCGGGATGGATGATTGTCGATTGTCGATTGACCCATGACCCCAGTGAAATACGCTATGCTACGCTGTCCCTACCGGGAATTTCATGGGGCGAATGGCCAATGACGAATGATCAGGCGCTCAGGAGGATCTGCCAGGCGATGAGACCATTTTTCAAAGACAACAGGGGATTCGCCCTGATCCTCACGATCCTGATCATCAGCCTCCTCGTCGTGCTGATACTCCAGTTCAACAAGACCATGTGGGCGGGACTCCATTCATCTGCCAATCTCCGCGACGGCATCAGACTCGGCTTTATTGCGCGGTCGGGCATTCACTGCGCCGTGGCCGTTCTCTCTGAAGACGCTTCCGTAAGCAGTTCGGATTCCCTCAAGGAGACCTGGGCCCAATCCAAGGAGCTTTCCCTGAATTCAGTTGAGCTGTTCGGGAACGGCCGCTTTCAGGTGGAGATATGGGATCTTTCCGGAAGGATTCCCATCAACCGGCTGATCGATGAGAATGGAGAATACCATGAGGCCCGAAAAATGCTCCTCGCCAGATTTCTGACTCTGGAGAGGTTCGAACTTAAAACGGAAGCGGTCGGGAATCTCATCGATGCGATCAAGGATTGGATCGATCCGGACGATGAGGTCACGCGATTCGGCGCTGAAAACGGGTATTATCAGTCTCTGGAGAACCCCTACGCCTGCGCGAACGGACCTATCCATTCTCTGGGGCAGTTGCGGCTTGTCAAGGGGATGACCGACGCCCTCTTGTTCGGGGGAGAAGACAATGGGGCCGGCATCTTAAAGCACTTGACCGTTTGCGGCGACGGCAAGATCAATATCAACACGGCGGATCCACTGGTCCTGCGAGCCCTTTCCGATGATATTGATGCAGACATGGTCCAGGATATGTTGGCCTATCGTTTGGATGAGAAAAATGATCTGACCGATCCCGAGTGGTACCGGAATATTCCGGGGATGGGTCACGTGAAGATCGACCCTGATTTGATCAAGACCTCCAGCGACTACTTCGAGGTCCAGTCAACAGGCATGGCCGAGACCGAGTCCATGACGAGACAGGTAACCGCGGTGATCAGGAGAAAAGAAGGATCACCCATTCAGATCGTGGCATGGAAAGCGGAATAATGCACGGCAACATCACGGGAATCGACATAAGCACTGAACAGATCACAGCCGTTCAGACGGGAGGCGGGCTGAAGGGCCGTCGGATCCTTGCCTCCACTCGAATCCCTTTGAATGACGGAGGACTGGAAGAGGCCCTTAAAACACTTGCTGGGTCTATGGATCTGAGGAACCATGCATGTCTCGTCACGATCCCTGACGATCTTGTCTCGTTCAGAAATATAGGCATGCCCTTCAGCGATGCAAAAAAGATTCGGCAGGCCCTTCCCTTTGAGGTGGAGGGCATGCTCCCCTATCCTGTGGAGGACCTGCTGTTCGATTTCGTGACGACAGGCGGCCGTTCTGAGGGCCGGGTCTTAGCCGCATCGGTGCAACGACAAGTTATCTCGGATTACTTAACGGTCCTTCAGGCCAACGGAATCGATCCGGAAGTGTTGGAGGTGAGGGGATCGCCCCTGGCCTCGTGGCTATTGAACCAGACAGGAACCCCGGATCATATCCTCGTACTGGAAGTGGGTGAAAAAAGGCATACTCTGGTCCTCTGTCTGAGAAGACGGATCGCTTTGATCCGTTCATTCGTTGCCGTTCCGATCCCCCCCCTGTTGGCGGACTCCACAGACACGGTGAACAGCAACCGGGGTGACCCGTCCCTCGAAGATGTCGACCCTTTTTTCAGGTCCCTGTGTACCGCAGTCCATGATACGGTGCACGCCTTTATTTCCAGCGAGGGGATTGCCGATCGGCCCGAAAAGCTCTTTTTTACGGGAGAACGGGTGCATGGGCCCCTGTCCTCCGACCTGTTGAGCCGATTTCTGGACATGCCGGCCGAACCGATCGACGTCAGCCAGGATAAGAGGGTCAGAATGGAAGAGGGCATCGCCAGGGACTGGTCCCCGGCCCTGATGAACGGCGCCCTTTCCCTCGCCCTCAGAAATCCCGTCAGGGGGGAGGGATTCAACCTCAGAAGAGAGGAATTCGGAACGGAAAGGCAATATCTGAGGATCAGGAAGGCGGTCCCAAAAGTGGCGATCTTTCTCTTCCTGATCCTCTCCTTTCTGGCGGCCGATATGATCATCGACACCTATTCCCTGAGAAAGGAGTACATGGCCCTGGACCGGGAGATCACCACGATATTTCGACAAACCCTTCCTCAGGTGACCCGGATCATCCATCCGGTTCAGCAGTTGAGAATAAGCGTTGAGGAGATGAAGCGCTCCTCTGTATCGCGCCCCGCCGGCAGCCCGGAGAACACGATGCTTGACCTGTTGCGGGAGATCTCCGGACGCATCCCCCCTTCTATCCGTGTGCAGGTCTATCGCATGGTGATGGATCCCGAGACGGTGAGAATCTCCGGCAGGACCGATGCCTTCAACGAGGTGGACAGGATAAAAAATGAGCTGACAACAGCAAAGATGTTCGGTGCAGTAAATATCACTTCAGCGAACCTGGATCGGACAGGCAACAAGGTCCAGTTTGAGATCGCCATCGAGCGTAAACGGTAAGGATTGAGGAATTTAGGAATTGGGGGATGCTGGGATGCTGAAATGGAGGATTGGCTGAACCTTTGAACCATGAACTTTGAACCTCGACCTTTGAACTTTTGAACCATGAAATTAGGGAAACGAGAAAAGCTGTTTGTCTCTCTGGGCGTCGGCGTCATCGCGCTCTTCCTCCTTGGCCACTTCATGATCTTTCCGTTTTTCGATAAACGGGAGGCCATGAAACGGGGGATCGAGGCCAAGAGGATCGGCTTGAAAGAAATCCGGATGCTGAAGGCTGAATACGACTCCTACAGGAAGGGGGCCGAGGGGATCCAACGCCGTCTTAAAAGGCGTGAAAAGGGCTTCACCCTGTTCTCTTTTCTTGAGCAGGCAGCAGGGAAGGCAAAGGTGAAGGATCACATCAAGTATATGAAGCCATCAGACTCCCAGGTTAATGGCGGGCTCAAGGAGTCAATGGTTGAGATGAAACTGGACAGGATCTATCTAAGGCCACTGGTAGATTATCTCTACCTGGTCGAATCGTGGGAACACCTCGTCAGCATCAAGAGACTCTCCATCAAGGACAGTCAGGGGGGGGCCGGATACCTGGATGCCGTCGTGCAGGTGGTGACGATTGTGGATTGACGGTTGAGGTGCAAGGGTGCAAGGGTGCAAGGTTGAGCTGACCTGCAATCCCTTCAGGGATACATGACAAAAACTATCTTAAAAAACGGAAAATGGCTCGGATATCTGATGTACGCCGTCGTCCTGACCACAGGGCTTTTGTATTACCGGTTTCCATCGGATATCCTTAAGGCCTATCTGGTGTCTGAGGCTGCCGGTGCAAACCCCCCGATGGTTCTCTCCCTGAAGTCGCTTCGTCCCGGGTGGCCGCCGGGTGTTGATCTGATCGGCGTGGGGATCTCACTCAGGGAGACGCCTCAACAGGATCTGCTTCGTGCCGAGAGCATTTCCATCGCTCCGGCAGCGTGGTCCTTTCTGTCTGGCGCGTCTCGATACCACGTTGACGCCCATGCCTACAACGGCGATATCGTGGGCCATGTCCGCTTTGAAGGAAACGCCGCCGATGCCCCCTTTTCAACCTCTCTCCGGCTGGAAGGCATCCATATGGGTCTTCATCCCTATGTCCTGGCCCTCCTGGGTCGGGATATCTCGGGCGTCCTGAACGGAGACATTCACTATGCCGGTCAGCAGGCCAGACTGATGGAAGGATCGGGACAGGGGACGATCATCATATCCCATGGGAGGGTGACCCTGTTGCAGCCGATCCTCGGACTGCACGCCATCGATTTCGACCGAGTTTCCGTAAAAATGGCCCTCAAAGATCGAAAACTTTCCCTCACCCATGTCGAACTCGATGGGCAAACCATTAAAGGGGAATTATCCGGGGCCATCACCCTGAATGCCGACATATCAAGAAGCAGGCTGGATTTGAAGGGAACCATAGAACCGCTCAGCGGACTCGTTGGAAATATGCAGGGAGATGCAGCCACTCTCACTTTTCTAAGGCAGGGGCTGAAGAAACTGAGTCGTTCCTTTGTGATCCAGGGGACCTTCCAAA
>JAUPKI010000048.1 GCA_030837545.1 Thermodesulfobacteriota bacterium
ATTTGCTCCCATATCCGTTCGTTGTCCGGATCCTCGCTCCAGTCCGGCCCTAAATAGCTGTCAAAGAGGGCCGCCATATCTTCAGAACTCCATGTGGGGACATGGATGCCGTTGGTGATGTAATCGATCGGCACATCCTCGACCGGATGCCGATACCAGATCTTGTGCCACATGGCCCTGGAGACCTCGCCGTGAAGCCGGCTCACGGCGTTGACGTGGGCCGAGAGCCTCAGGGCCAGTGTTGTCATGCCGAATGGTTCGGAATCATCCCTTGGCTCCAGCCGGCCATACCCTAACAACACCCTGAAATTGATGCCCAGTTCCGTGGAATACTGTTCGAAGTAGTCTCTGACGAGGCCAGGATCGAAGGCATCGTTCCCTGCAGGGACCGGCGTGTGGGTGGTGAAGACCGTGGTGGCAATCACGATTTCCCGGGCCGCGTCAAAAGAGAGGCCCTTTTCCTTTCTCAGGAGGTTGATCCGCTCGAGGGCGGAAAAGGAGGAATGACCTTCATTCATGTGAATGACCGTGGGCTTGATCCCGAGGGCCTTCAGGGCGCGGATTCCCCCGATGCCCAGGACAATCTCCTGTCTCAGCCGCATCTCCCTGTCGCCGCCGTAGAGCTGGGCCGTGGTGTTACGGAACTCCGGCGGATTGTCCTGGACGTTGGTATCCAGCAAATAGAGGGATATCCTCCCGACGGCCACTCGCCAGATGCTGATCCGGACCGGCGCCCCTTTGAAATCCACCATGACCTGGAGCGGCTTTCCATCCGGTCCGAGGACCTGAGTGACCGGCATGTTTGCGAAATCATTCAGCGGATAGGTCTCCATCTGCCAGCCGTCCGAGCTGAGGTACTGACTGAAATACCCCTCCTGGTAGAGCAGCCCCACGCCTACCAACGGGACATTTAGATCACTGGCCGATTTCAGGTGATCTCCGGAAAGGATCCCCAGGCCGCCGGAGTAAATCGGCAGACAGGAGGCGAGGCCGAACTCGGCGGACAGGTAGGCGACCTGGATCGGAAAGTCAGGGGAGTAATCCTCTGATTGAATCCTGGGCTGAGACATGTAGCGTTCAAAATCATGATGGACCCGGTCCAACTGCGCCAGAAAGCCCTGGTCCTGGGATAATTCATCCAGGCGCTCCTGTCTGACCAGGCCGAGCATCAGTACCGGATTGTGCCTGCACGCAGACCAGAGCCCCGGATCGATCCGCTGAAAAAGCTCCCGAATATCGCTCTTCCAACTGAAACAGACATTGTTGGCCAGTTCCCGAAGGGGGGCCAACCGCGTGCTGAGGTTAGGAACAACATTGTATTCGATCTTGGCCTTCATCTACGACACCCCGAGTAGATTGACGATTGGTTGTTGACGATGATTCTGGATACTGGTTGCTAAGTTTGAAGTGACGAGTTTGAAGTGCCTAAAGTTCAAAGAAGAAAAATCCTGATTTCAACTTTTAACTTCACACTTCACACTTCACACTTCACACTTTAGTCACTTTACTCGCTTTACCTCGCTTCCGGAAAATCTTCACTGGTCACAATGGTGATCCCCCGGGGGGTCACGGTGAAACGATTCCGGTCCACCTCGGGATGATATCCGATCTCCGTATGGGGGGGGACATGAACGCCATCGGCGATAATGGCCTTCTTGATCCGGGCGTGGCGGCCGACGACCACATTTTCCATGATAACCGATTCCTCCACCAGGGACCAACTGTGAACAAACACGTTGTACGACAGCACGCTGTTCCTGACTACCCCGCCGCTGATGATGGATCCATGGGCCACCAGGGAATCCAGTGCGCGGCCCGCCCTGACGTCAGGCCCCCCTTCCTGAGAGAAGACGGTCTTGACCGGAGGGTGCTGACGCTGAAAGGTGCGGATAGGCCAGAGCCTGCCGTACATATTAAAATAGGGGTCCACCCCGGTCAGGTCCATATTGGCATTCCAGTAGGCATCGAGGGTCCCGACGTCCCGCCAATAAGATGAATCCCTGGCATGATCGACCCGCTTTTCCCTGAGGACGCCTTCTTCATCCGTATATAGAATGACATCTCGAATCTTGTTCTCCCGGCGATAGGGATATGCCATGAGACGATGGCTGTCGAGGATTTCCGGCAGAATGTCCTTGCCGAAGTCGGTCTGTGAACTCCTGGCCAGCAGGTCGATCAGAACCTCAGTCTTGAAGAGATAGACGCCCATGGACGCCAGTACGTGACTGCTGTCTCCCGGAATGGTGCAGGGGTCCTTGGGTTTCTCCTGAAACCCGGTGATCCGGAAATCGTTGTCCACCTCCACAATCCCGTACTGGCTTGCGGATTCTTTTCCTAACTCTTTGACAGCGATGGTCACGTCCGCGTGGTGGGCCTCATGGTAATCCTTGAAACGGCCGTAGTCCATCTTGTACACATGGTCCCCCGAAAGGATCAGTACGTGCTCCGGCGATTCCTGCTCGATCATATACAGGTTCTGTCGAATGGAGTCCGCGGTCCCCTGGTACCATTTTTCTCCCTGCATCATCTGGGGCGGGGCGATCTTGAGATAGTGTCCCAGGTCCTGGCTGAAGAGATTCCACCCCCGTTCCAGATGCTGCATCAGGGTCTGGGATTTGTATTGGGGCAGGACGATGATCTTGTATATTTCCGAGTTGATGCAGTTGGATAGGGTCAGATCGATGAGGAGATAAATCCCTCCAAAGGGGATGGCCGGCTTGGACCGATCTTTGGTCAGGGGCATCAGCCGTTCCCCCTTGCCCCCCGCCATCACGACAGCCAGAATATTTTTCATGGTTGCGCTTGCCTCCCGGACGAACGCGCCATTTTCTCTGAAACAGATCGAGGAGATGCGCCGCCTATCCCTCGACCACGAAGAGCCGGGTCACCCGGTCTCCCTGTTGAATGGCGTCCACCACATCCTGCCCCACGACCACCTTGCCGAACACCGTGTGGACACCGTTTAAGTGCGGTTGCGGCGAATGGGTGATAAAAAACTGGCTTCCGTTGGTGTTCGGCCCCGCATTGGCCATGGAAATCACGCCGGTCTCATGCGGCAGGGGATTTGTCTTAAGTTCATCATCAAACTGGTAACCCGGTCCTCCACTCCCTGTACCTGTGGGATCGCCGGTCTGAATCATGAAATCGCTGATAACACGATGGAACTTAACCCCGTCGTAGAAACCTTCCTGGGACAGAAACACAAAATTGTTGACCGTCTTGGGCGCATACTTCGGATAGAGTTCCAGCTCGATGGGGCCTCTGGTGGTCTCAATCGTTGCCCGATAGGTCTTCTTCAGATCGATCTGCATTTTCGGCGGCTTTTTCCACTGTTTGACAGCCATTAAATGGTTCCTCCTCGATAAAGTGTCCCAGGGGAAGGGCCCCCTGGGTATGTCCTACCTCCAGAAGTGCAAGGGTTTTAAAATGTCTCAAGGTCAATCTACCAGCTTCTGCGTCAAACTGCAAGGGAGTTCGCACTGGCGCTACAACGGTGACGAATCCTTTGCATTCATCGCCGGCATGCGCTATTGTTCTTCGTAACCGTTTATGGGTTCAAAGGTTTCCCGCTGCAGCGGGATTCAGGGTTGTGTTTGTCTGGAAGTATGTTGGGGGGGGGAACGTGAAGATCCAAGAGGCGCTCCGATCAAGAAGCAGAAAGATTCATGACCCGGCAGGCCGTGAAACGATGGTCCTGGAAGACAGGCATGCCCTGGAGACAGCCTCCCGATTCGGCGTTGCGACCCATGATGTCTACAGGGAGGCCTTGCGTATCGGGATCTGCCCCTATCGCTATCTCCGCAACAGGTCGTCGATCTCCGGAGAGGAACAGCTCAGGCTGTGCACATCGTGCGTGGCCGTTGTGGGCGCCGGCGGGCTCGGCGGCCATGTGATCCTGCTGTTGGCCAGGATGGGGATCGGGCATATCGTGGTGGTGGACGATGACCGCTTTGACGAGACCAATCTGAATCGCCAGACATTGTCCAGCCAAGAGGCCATGGGAAGATGGAAGGCCGAGGAGGCGGTCAGGGTGGTGGGCGCCATCAATCCGGGGGTCAGGGTAACGGCGCAACGCGTCAGGATCGATCCTTCTAATGCCGAGAAGGTGCTGCATGGATCGGACGTGATCGTAGATGCCCTTGACAACATTCCGGATCGTTTCACCGTTGAAACTGCTTCCAGATCTCTGGGTATTCCCCTGGTTCACGGGGCGTTGGCAGGGTTTGAAGGCCAGGTCATGACCATTTTTCCGGAAGATCCGGGCCTCAAGCGCCTCTATGGTCGCCGTGAGTCAGGCGGGGAAGGGTCTGAAAGCCACCAATCGCAGGGTTCGGAGGTCGTTTTGGGAGTCCCGGCCCTGACGCCGGCGCTCATCGCCGCGCTACAGGCCACAGAGGTCGTAAAAATCATTCTGAAACGGGGAAGGCTTTTTCGGAATCTCATGCTCCATGTGGATCTGGAGACCGGCGAGATATTGCCCTTTGCCTTTGGGGAAACTGAATGAAATCCCTTCCCGCCCCTGAGCAATGGGCAGGAAGGGATGGCGCGTTCAGCTCTACCGGTAGCCTCCTGGACCGAAACCCGGCCCCATACCCTGGCCGCTGGCCGGGCATCCGAACGCCCGGCCTCCCGGACCTCTGCCCCAATTGCCGCCCGGGCCACCGCCAACGCCCTGGGCGAGAAGCTGGCTGGTCTGCTCGGGGGTCAGAAGGTTTCGAAAGGCCAGGCGGAAATCCGTCGATTTTGTCTGCATCTGCCCAATCAGATCATGAATTTCCTTCTGGACGGATCGGATCTTGTCGACATTCGGGGTGGTCTGAATCCACAATAACCGCAATTCAGCCTTTTTTGTAAACAACTGGTTTCGAATCGGCGTGGTTTCTTTTAGAAAAGATTCGCGCAGGGCGCGTACCTTCTCAGACTGTTCCGCAGATAAATTCAAATTTGACAATTGAGAGGCGGCCGGACACCAATCATCGCCGTCCCAGCCGGCCTTGCCTCGTGGACCTGCAACGACCCATGTGGCCGAGGCGACCAAGAGGAGAAGAGCTGCCATGACACTGAATTTTTTCATTGAATAATACCTCCTTGAGTTAAGTTGATTTTTTGATGAACATTCCTGTTGTCTGTTTACTAATGCAGAAGGTGTGCCAATACAAGGCAGAGACGCAGAAAAAGACGACATCACGAGGAGTTAGCTCATGTTTGATGATCCTGAAAAAATCAGGCAACACAGAGATTCGGCAAGATATGTCGAATTGGAGAAGGCAACTTCGACGCAATTGTCGCACCGACGTGTCATTTGCATATTGACAAAAGGTAGGAATTGAGGAATTGAGGGATTGGCAATTAGTCTAAGCGGTTGAAGATAAATGGTGTGCTCGGCATTCCATAGGTTGCGGCTTCTGGCGAGGCCATCACGTACCGAATAATGACCCGGAGAGAAAAGACCATAGGGCCGGGAGGCCCGGGGGGGAGGACGTCCAGGCCGTTCCTCCAGCCCCTGGCTGTGGCCCTGATCTCCCTGGTCCTTGTTTCCCTCGCCCTGGTGACAGGGCTTATGGATCTCAGGACCCTGGATAAGACGCTGAGCGGCTTCATTGAGGAGCGGGGGCTGGACATCCTCGGAAACGTCCAGCAGGCCGCCAAACACAATTTCCACCTCCTGGGCCACGGCTGGAATGCGGACGTGGAGGGATTGGCGCGCTCGGGCCTTGCGGAGGAGACCTTTTCCCTGAGGGAGTCCATGATGCTTGATCTCTTGGGTCTCGCGCAACAAATCGACTTTGATAGAGAACAGGATCTGTTGGACGACCCTCTTCTGACATCCCTCGCTGCAGGGCAGGGCCTCTGGCTCGTTGCCCTATTGGATTCGCAAGGTAAGATAACGTATCAAAACAGGCCGGTCCCCGAAGCACTCCTTGAACGTGCCGTCGGTGTGATTACAGGCGACCAGGGGATTATGGTGGATCTTTTTGGGCCGTCGAGCGATGGGACTTCGAGTCGTTCCCTGGTCATCCGTCGAAAACGGGGACAGGGGGCGATCCTCCTTGCCCTGAATCAGGAAGACTTCCTGTTTTGGAGGGCCAGGGTTTCGATCCAACGGGCAGTGGAAGAGGTGGGTCTCGGGACGGATACACGATATTTTGTGGTGACCGATAAAAAGGAGAGGGTCCTTTACCAGACGCAGGAGGTCCGGGGGTCGGCCAGGGCGCCGGATCGATCATCTGATCGAGAGGGGGGTACGTTGGAGCTGACGGTTCCACTTCACTTCAATGGGGAGCCGGCCTTCAATGCCTCGTTGGGCCTGTCCAGGGAGACCGCGGACCTTATGATGAAAAAAGAGCGGCAGCGCGGACTGGTTTTCATCGGGTTCATGGTCTGTATTGCGATCCTGTCCATGGGGTTCCTGTACAGAAGCCAGACCAGGCATCTGGCCCATATGCGGGAGATGGAGAGGCGCCTCCACCGGGCCGAGAGGCTGTCGGCCATGGGACGTCTGGCCGCGGGGGTGGCCCATGAGATTCGAAATCCCCTCAACGCCATGAGCATGGCATGCCAGAGGCTTCAGAAGGACAACCTGGAGCAACTGAACAAGGTTATTCGGGATGAAATCAGGCGGCTCAATCATATTGTTGAGGATTTTATCAGCTTTTCAAAATCCGGCAACCCTGTACTGAAAAAAGAGGACATCGCTGCACTTGTCCGGGAGATGGGGCTCCTCATGGAGGAAGAGGCGTCATCAAAGGGGATCGGCCTGCATATGGACCTGCCCGAGTCCCCCTTGATGATCTGGATGGACACCGATAAAATACGCCAGGCCCTTTTCAACATCGTCAAGAACGCCATGGAATCGATTCCTGAGCAGGGAACCATTACCCTTGCCCTATCGCAGGAGGGAAGGCGATGGGTTGCTGTCCGGATCTCCGACACCGGGATCGGCCTCAGTCCGAAAGAATTGGAGCAGATCTTTGAACCGGATTATACCACCAAAGAGAAGGGCCTGGGACTAGGGCTGGCCCTTGCCCATGAGATTATCACAGGGCATGGAGGGGAAATACGCGTGAAAAGCGAGGCGGGGAGGGGGACCACGTTCGAGGTGGTGTTGCCGATAGAGGCGCAAGGCACAAGGGATAAGGCGCAAGGCACAAGGCTCAAGGTGTGAGGAGCTGAAAGCTCAAAGCGCAAAGCTGAAAGGGAAGAGAGGTTATCAGGTATCGGTTATCGGGCAGGAGTGCAACCATAGGGCACACCGCCCTTAACCCAATGAACCCAACAAACTCATAAACCCAATGAACTTCATTATGCGGTATCCAGCAACCACCAGAGAGCAACTATGAGCAACAGCCAGACATTAAGCGTTCTTGTCGTGGAAGACGGTCAGTCCCAGCGGGAGATGCTGCGAGACTTTCTCAAAGAAAAGTGCCATGACGTGTCAGAGGCGGAACAGGGCGAGGAGGCGATCGCATTCTTGGGGTCCCATTATGTCGACTTGCTCCTGATCGATTACAAGATGCCCGGAATGGACGGGATGGAACTGCTCGGGCGCGTCAAGCAGATCAATCCGGAGATCGATGTGATCATGATAACCGCCTATGGGACGGTGGAAACGGCCGTGGCTGCCATGAAGGCAGGGGCCGCAGACTACATTACCAAACCGATCGAACTGGATGAACTGCTCATCCTGATCGACAGGATTTCGGAACGGCGGACGCTTCGAAGGGAGAATGAGATCCTTCGGGATGAGCTGGGAAGAAAAGGGGTGACGGCCAAAGACATCGTCTTTCAAAGCGCGGCCATGAACGAGGTGATCAATCTGGCCGGTAGGGTGGCCGACAGTCGGGCGACCGTCCTCATACAGGGAGAGAGCGGAACCGGCAAGGAGCTTATTGCCAGGCTGATCCATGCCCTGAGCCCCCGGTCGGAAAGGCCGATGACCGTTGTCAATTGTGCGGCCCTCCCTGAAACCCTTCTGGAAAGCGAGCTGTTCGGCCATGAGAAGGGGGCTTTTACCGGGGCGTCCCAGCGAAGGATCGGACGATTTGAAGAGGCGGACGGGGGAAGCCTCTTTCTGGATGAAATCGGAGAACTCTCCCAGGCCGTTCAGGTCAAACTCCTTCGGTTCCTTCAGGAGAGGGAGTTTCAACGCATTGGAGACAACCGGACCCTTCAATCGGATGTGCGGGTGATCAGCGCCACCCACCGGGACCTCAGCTCCCTGATACGGGAAGGGACCTTCAGGGAAGACCTCTTTTACCGTCTGAATGTGGTGGCCATCACCATTCCCCCCCTGCGAGAGCGAAAGGAGGATATCCCCCCTCTCATGGATCACTTCCTGCATCGTTTCGCCACCCAGAACAGCAGGCCGATAGAGGGTTTTTCCCCCGAGGCCAGGGACCTGCTTTTGAAGTATGATTACCCGGGCAACGTCAGGGAATTGGAGAACATCATTGAACGGGCCGTGGTGATTGCCCGCGGGATCCTCATATCCACTAAGGACCTTCCCTTTCAGGCAGGGGATCACCCTATTGGAAAGGATGGAGGGGGGCGGCAGGTGACCTTGAACGAGTCAGTCGAGACCCTGGAATGTGAGATGATCCGGGATGCCCTGGACCAGTCACGAAACAACCAAACACGGGCGGCCGAATCCCTGGGAATCAGTGAACGGACGCTCCGGTACAAGTTACAGAAATATGGACTCAAATAGGCGTGCCGCTGAACACGAGTCCCTGGAATTGCTGAACATCCTGCATCCCATAGCCCATGCCCAATCAGGACCTCCGCAACCATAGCCTATCATGAACCTGATCGATCCCTACACCTGTTGCGTCCTCTGCCCCCGCCGATGCCGGGTGGACCGAACGAACCGCGATGCGGATTCCTTGAGAGGCGTGTGCGGTGAGACAGACCGGGTCCGGGTGGCTCATGTGGGACCCCATTTCGGTGAAGAGCCCCCTATCTCCGGGACGAATGGTTCCGGAACCGTCTTTTTTACAGGATGCTCTCTAAAATGCGACTACTGCCAGAACCATCAGATTTCCCATGAGGGCATGGGGAGCGGCATGGACCTAAATGAGCTGGTCTCAAAAGTGGAAGACATGGTGCAGCGCGACCGGGTCCACAATATCAACTTCGTGACCCCGGATCACTTCTTTCCCCACGTCTTTCGGTTGGTATCGCTTCTGCGCGGGGCCGGCATCGACCTTCCCATGCTGTACAATCTCTCGGGGTATCAGTCGATCGCGTCTCTGGCCTGGGCCGAAGACTATGCGGACATCTACCTTCCCGACTTCAAATATTCAGACCCGTCCCTGGCGGCAGCGCTCTCCAAATGCAAGGATTATCCGTCTGTGGCCCTGGAGGCCATTGCCATGATGGTCCGGCAGAAAGGGTTTCTGGATGCTGTTTCATTCTCAGAGACCGCACTGGCCCGAAAGGGGGTCCTGGTCAGGCATCTGATCCTCCCCGGCAAGGTGGAGAATTCCATCCATGCCCTGACCAGCCTCTTTGTCGAGTTCGGCCCGGGTCTCCCCCTGAGCCTCATGTCCCAGTATCATCCAGTCTGTCGCCACCGGGACCCGGACCTGAATCGACGGGTCAGAAAGGACGAGTTTGACGCGGTCCAATCCCATGCCAAGGCCCTCGGGTTCGAGCATCTCTTTGTCCAGTTCCCGGAAGCAGACGCAACCCGCCATCCCGCCATGCCCCGTTTCTTGCCCGATTTTGAGAGACCGCAACCTTTTCTCTAAAACCGGCTATAAAAGATGGACGTCCCCATTCTGTCCACTATTCTGTTCCCCTCGCATATTCTACCATGCGGGCAAGGACATTGACCCCGGTCTCGGGTGTCTGGTAAAAAACGCCGCTGTACCTCCTGCCGGGCACGGGCCGAACCGTGCCGCTGTCGGTTCTGGCCAGGGACACACCGATGATGGGCTTTTCATATGCCTCCATAAATTCCACCATCTTAGAGATAAAGAGCTCCTCAAAGTGGCGGCTCATGGCCTTGATCTGATCGAGGAATTCCGGGGAAATTTCAGGATCGGCGTCGCGGGTGGACTGAATCAGCGAATGGACAAATTCGTCTCTGCCCACGACCCCCAGGACCATGACCGCGTCAACGCCGTCCCATTTAGCGAGTTCCTGCATAGCGACGATCGGGGCGTCCAGATCGCGGGTCCCCACCAGATCCACCGGGTTCCCCTTGCTCCAGAAGGGCGGGAGGTGGCGCCCGATGGCCTCCACCATATGATTCGGGATGGGGGGAACCACCAGACCTCTGTCGTTGCACTGATCCGCCGTGACGACCCCCCAGCCGCCCCCCAGGGTCACGATGCCCACCCGGTTTCCCTTTGGCAGCGGGAGGGAAGAAAACCCGGCGGACAGGTTCAGCAGTTCAGAGGGCACTCGGGCATTCAGGATCCCTGCCTGGCGGCACGCACCCCTGAATATGGCATCCTCCCCGCTCATGGAGCCCGTATGAGAGGCAGCAGCCGTTCGTCCGGCCTCGGTCGTGCCGCCCTTGAGGATAATCACCGGCTTTTTCCGATTGACCCGGGTCGCTACCTCCATAAAGCGCCCGCCATGGCCGACGCTCTCTATATAGAGGATGATAATCCGGGTATGAGGATCGTGCTCCAGATATTCCAGATAGTCGGGACAGGTGATCATGGCCTCGTTTCCCGATCCCACAAAGAGAGAGATGCCGATCCCCTGCTGATCGGCCCAGTGGGTGAGCTGATTCCCCAGGTTGCCGGACTGGGAGATAAAGGCCACCGATCCCTTTCGAGGTCTCGAATGGGCCCCGGTGGCAAAGAGATCCGCATAGGGGGCGATAATCCCCATGGTATTGGGGCCGATGATGAACATTTCCTTTTTCTGACCGATTCGGACGATCTCCTGTTCAAGGGCTTTGCCGGCCTGATCGCTTTCGCTGAAACCGGAGGTGATGATCACGGTCCCCCGCACCCCCTTCTCACCGCATGCCTGCAAGACTGAGGGGACCGTGTTTGCGGGTGTAATAATGAAGGCCAGGTCCACAGGATCCGGGATCTCCCTGATATGGCTGAATGCCGGAAGACCGAACATATCTTGGTACCCCGGATTGACGGGATATATCTTCCCCTTGTAACCGCCTGCGATGATATTGGAAGCGATGAGCTGGCCCCACTTCCCGAATGTGGTGGAGGCCCCGATCAGGGCAACGGATTTGGGATTGAAAAGGGTTTCAAGACCGGTGATCAAATTTTCGTGCAATTTTTTTTCCATTCAGTGCAATTCCTCTCCATTTTATTGGTGGAGCTTCAGAGCCGATGAGCTTGTGGGCTGATGAGACACGACCTTATGAACTGAGGCGCAGATACACCTCTAAACCCGTTATCGAAGGATAGTAAGGGCTGCTGATGGAGGTGTCAAACAGGAAAACCCTGCAATCCGATATAGGAAAGCCCTCACGCGCGCCCCAAAATCCTTGTCATTCAGAGGCTTGCAGCGGTCATGAGGGGTGAATTCTCCCCTTGCAATTTCATCCGGTAGCACTTAGAATGCGACCATATCCCAACACAACCTGCGGAAAACATGGCACTTTCAGGTAAGGTAGGGAGACGGTCTTTATTTCCTCCCGTAAGGGGAGAAACGGATGGACAGGACTCTGCGAAGCGGCCTGTCAGCAGGAGGATAGGAGGGTAATGAATGGCTACCGATAATGTTGTTTTTTTGGAGGTCATCGAATGGTTTGACGAGACCGGGAAGGAACTCCTCCATCGAATCCCGGAACAGGGGTCGGGCGAGATCAAATGGGGGGCCCAGTTCATCATTCGAGAGAGCCAGGCCGGCGTCCTTTTCTATAAAGGAAAGGCCTGCGATGCCTTTGGACCCGGCCGTCACACCCTGAAAACCGGGAACATCCCCATCATCAACAAGATCATGGCCATTCCCTGGGCCATGACCAGTCCGCTCCGCGCCGAGGCCTATATCGTCAACATGAAGGTCTTCCCGAACCTCAAATGGGGGACCCGGGACCCGGTGGCCTTCAAGGATTCCGAACTGGGTCTCATTCGCCTTCGAGCACACGGCGTATTCAATATTCAGGTCGTTCAACCCCTTCTCTTCATCAACACCCTGGTAGGGACCATGGGGAGGTTTACCACCGAAGAGATCGAGGAATACCTGAAACGGGTCATCGTCTCCCGCTTCAACGACCACCTGGGAGAACATTTGGACAGCATCCTGAATCTGCCGGGCCGGTATGAGGAACTCTCTGCAGGCCTTCGGGAGCGTCTGAGGAAAGATTTCAGCCATTTTGGCCTGGGGTTGACCCATCTGTACATGGATTCGATTACCCCGCCCCCAGAGGTACAGGGGGCGATCGACGACCGGGGCAGGCTGAATGTCATCCAGGATCTGGACCGGCTGGTCAAACTGAAGGCGGCCATGGCCATGGAGAAGGCAGCCGAGAACCAGGGGGAGGCAGGGGCCGGCCTGGGCATGGGCATGGGGTTCATGATGCCGGCCATGTTTGCCGATGCCATGAGGCCACAGGGAGGAGGGCCGCCTCCCCAGGCCCTCTGTCCGGATTGCGGACAGCCGATCACAAGGGATGCGAAATTCTGCCCCCATTGCGGGCATCAACAGGTGATTATCGATCAGTGCGTTAAATGCGGCAAGAACCTTCCGGCCAACGCCCGATTCTGTCCCAGGTGCGGCCATCGGGTCGACGACAAACCGGCCGCCACCGTCTGCCCTCACTGCAAGGCTGAAAACCTCCCCGGTTCTGCATTCTGCAACCAATGTGGGGAAAGGATGGGAAGTGAACTAAAGTGACTAAAGTGAGCTAAAGTGTGGAGTGTGGAGTTAAAAGTTTGGATAGGAATTTACCCTTTTTAACTTTAGGCACCCCACACTTGTAACTTCAAACTTGGCAATGAGGAACCAGTGACCAGAACCGAGTCCGCAAATTTCAGCTCTTTCAATCATCAATCCCCTGAGGTGGGTCATGGGGTTTACCGTGGTACAGGAATGCCCCCAGTGCGGGGCGGCCGTTGAACTGGACGAGGCCGATCACCTCCTTCGCTGTCCCTACTGCGAGGTCAACAGCTTCCTTTTCTCCGATGACTGCTACCGTTTTGTCCTCCCCCACAAGGCCGGCAACCGGGACCTCATCTTCGCCCCCTATCTCCGCTTCAAGGGAAGCGTCTTTTCCTGCGACATGGAGGCAGTCCGCTACCGTATTGTGGATATCACCCAATTAGGCGTCCCATTCAAAGGATTCCCGATCTCCTTAGGCCTGAGGCCCCAGGCCATGAAGATGCGGTTTGCCCAAATGGATGGCCCCGGCTCTTTTATCAAATGTCTTCTCAAGACCCAGGACCTCCTGGCCAGGGCAGAACGGCACTCAGCCGTCTCAGACACCGGAGAGGTCTTTCATAGGGTCTCGATCGGAGAGGCCATGAGCCTCATCTATCTCCCTCTCTATGTGGAAAATAGGGCCCTCTTTGACGGAATAACCAACAGGCCGATCGCCGGATTGGCCCGAGAGGGGGACATCTTCGCTTCCATCACGGACTACCACCCCCGATGGAGTCTGACCTTTATGGCCACCCTCTGCCCTCAGTGCGGCTGGAACCTGACAGGGGAAAGGGACAGCGTGGTCCTGACGTGCAGCAATTGCGAGACCGCATGGGAGGCCGAAAAAGGAAAATTCATCCAGATAGATCTCGCGGTAGCGCCCGGAGATGGACCAGAAACCTTTTACCTCCCTTTCTGGAAGATGTCTGTCCAGGCCACAGGCATCCCCATCGCCTCCTATGCCGATTTCATCCGCGCCACCAACCAGCCCAGGGTCATCCAGAAGGCATGGGAAGATCAGGAAATGACCTTCTGGTCCCCGGCCTTCAAGCTCCAACCCAATCGATTCCTTTATCTTTCAAGGCAGTTGACCCTTGTCCAGCCGGCGCTGAACATCGACGGGAGGCTCCCTGAGAAACACCTTTATCCGGTGACGCTCCCCCTCACCGATGCCCTACAGGGGATAACGATCACACTCGCGGGATCGGCTGTCAACAAGAAGAAGCTAATGCCCAGGCTCCCCGATTTACGCCTCTCCCTCAAGGGCGCATCCCTTGTTTATCTCCCCTTTCATGAGACGGCTCATGAAATGGTCCAGAAGGATACCCACGTCAGCATCAACAAGAAGTCCCTCGAATTCGGTAGGTTTCTGTAGGATGTGGTTGAAACGCCTTCTATCCAGGATCCAGGATCAAGCATCCAGTCCCGCCAGCGGGATCTACGCTTCGCTCCGACCAGCGAGGCCAGGATCAAGAGGCGATTTTTCGGGCGGCCTTGGCCTCCTTCTTCCTGGTGCGCCATTCGCTGAAACGCTGAAGGGTGACGTAGAAGATGGGGACAAAGAGGACGGCCAGGAGGGTGGAACCGAGCATGCCTCCCATCACGGCCGTGCCCAGAACCTGCCGGCTGGCCGCGCCCGCCCCCTCGGCCACCACGAGGGGAACCACGCCGAGGATAAAGGCAAAGGAAGTCATAAGGATGGGACGAAACCGCCGTCGGGAGGCCTCCACCGCGGCCTCGTAGAGATCCGTCCCCTTGGCACGCAGTTCCCGGGCCACCTCCACGATCAGGATGGCATTCTTGCTGGACAGGGCAACCAGAAGAATGATCCCTATCTGGGTGTAGATGTCGTTGTCGAAGCCCCGGACAATGAGGGCGATGACGGTCCCAAGGAGGGCCAGGGGGACCACGAGGATGACAGCCGCCGGGCTTGTCCAGCTCTCATACTGGGCGGCCAGCACCAGGAAGACGAGGAGCACGGACAGGGCCAGCACAAAGAGGGCCTGGTTCCCCACCAGCTTTTCCTGGTAGGACATGGCGGTCCACTCAAAGCCCATATCCGGGGGGAGCTTTTCCTTTGCCATCTGCTCCATGAGGGCCATGGCCTGCCCTGAACTGAACCCCGGTGCGGCCTGTCCGCTGATGGGCGAGGTCAGAAAGAGATTATAAAGACTGATAATGGCCGGGCCCGCGGTGAGACTTACGTCGGTGAGGGTCCCCAGGGGGACCATGTCGCCTTTCATGTTTCGCGTGTACAACTGCCGAATCTGCTCGGGCTCCAGCCGGTAGGGACTGTCGGCCTGCACATAGACCTGAAAGGTCCTTCCGAACTTGTTGAACTGGTTCACATAGTAAGAACCGAGGTAGTTCTGCATGGTGGAAAAGACATCCCCCACTTCCACATCCAGTGTCTTGGCCTTGACCCGATCCACCTCTGTCTTGAGCTGGGGGACCCCCGGAACAAAGGAAGTGTTGAGCCCTGCCAGGTTGGATTGAGCGTCTCCGTCCCGAATCATCTCGTAGGTGAACTGACCCAGTTTGGCGAAATCAAATCCAGTCCCCTTCACCTGCAACTGCATCTGAAAACCGCTCGCGATGCCGAGTCCCTTGATGGCCGGAGGGACCACCGCATAGGCGATAGCATCCTGAAGTTGGGCCAGTCTGGGCCGCAGGTGTGCAAGGATCGCCTCCTGGCTGCTTCCCTCCTTCGCTCGCTTTTCATAGTCTTCATAGATGACATAGATGACCCCGGCATTGCACAGAGAGGTGCTGTTGTCGAGGAGGGAGATCCCCCCGATCATCAGGTAATGGGCCACTCCCGGCGTGTGGGCCAGGATATTCCCAACCTTCTCCATGACCTCCTGGGTGCGCTCCAGGGAGGCGCTGCTCGGAAGCTGGACCCCAACCACCGCATAGCCCTGGTCCTCATCCGGCAAGAACCCTGCGGGTAGGCTGAGAAAGGCCCATCCCGTGAGGGCGAGCAACCCCACAAACACAATCATCATGGGCAGGCTGACGTGCACAAGCCATCTGACCAGTCGGGTGTAGCCCCGCTCGCAGGCCCCAAATACGAAATTGAATCCCCGGGAAAAAGGGCCCGGCTTTTTGGTGCGGGGCTTGAGGTAAACAGCACACTGGGCCGGTTTGAGGGTCAGGGCGTTGATGGCGCTGATCACGGCCGTGGAGGCGATCACCAGGGCGAACTGGCGATACAACTGCCCGGTAATTCCGGGAATAAAGGCGGCAGGGAGAAAAACGGCCATGAGAACCACCGTAATGCCGAGCACCGGGCCGGTGAGCTCCTCCATGGCCTTGATGGTGGCCTCTTTTGGAGAGAGTCCCTGCTCGATGCCGTAGGAGGCCCCTTCCACAATGACGATGGCATCGTCCACGACGATGCCAATGGCCAGGATCAGGGCAAAAAGGGTCACCATATTTACGGAAAACCCTAAGGCCGCCATGGCGATGAAGGCCCCAATGATGGTCACCGGCACGGTGGAGGCAGGGACCAGCACGGCCCGCCAGTTCTGAAGAAAAATCATGATCACGAGGAGGACCAGAATGCCTGCCTCATAGAGGGTCTTGTAGACTTCGTTGATCGAGGCGGTGGTGAATATCGTGGTGTCAAAGGGGATGCTATACTCCAGTCCCTGGGGAAACCGCTTGCTCAGCTCGACCATGGTGGCCTTGACCTCCTTGGCCACATCGAGGGCATTGGCCCCCGGAAGCTGGAAGATGGCGACCCCTGCCGAAGGTTTTCCATCCATTTGACAGAACTGGCTGTAGGTCTGGGCCCCCAGTTCCACCCGTCCGATGTCTTTCACCCGCAGGATGCGGCCCCCCTGGCCGGGATCCATCTTGACAATGATATTCTCGAACTCTTGCACCTGATCCAGTCGGCCCAGGACATTGATGGTGTATTGGAAGCCCTGATCTGATGGAGCAGGGGGCATGCCGATCTGGCCGGCCGGGACCTGGATGTTCTGGTTCTGAATGGCCTTGACCACGTCATCCGGGGTCAGGTTGTAGGCCCTGAGGGAGTCCGGATTCAGCCAGACCCGCATCCCGTACTGGCCGATGCCGAAGACCTGCACCTGTCCGACCCCCTTGAGCCGGGCAAGGGTGTCCACCAGGTTGATGGTGGCGTAGTTGGTGAGATAAAGGCTGTCGTAGCGGTTATCCGGTGAAACAAGATTGATGACGAGAAGGATATCGGTCGAGACCTTCTGCGTGACCACCCCCTGTTTCTGGACATCGGGGGGAAGGGACGGCATGGCAATGGCCACACGGTTCTGGACCAGGACCTGGGCAAAATCCATATCGGTCCCCACCTCGAAGGTGACGATGAGTTTATAGGTGCCGTCGCCGGAGCTGTAGGACTGCATGTAGAGCATCCCCTGCACCCCATTCACCTGCTGTTCGATGGGAAGGGCAATCGTATTGGCGATGATGCTGGCGCTGGCCCCGGGATAGAGGGTGGTGACCTGTACGGTGGGGGGCGTAATGTCCGGGTACTGGGCCACGGGAAGCCGCAGAAGGGCCACCGCACCCAGGATGATGGTGAGGATGGCGATGACATTGGCGAAGATGGGCCGTTCGATAAAGAATTTGGAGAACATGGAGAACCCTTCCGTCTGCTCAGCGCCTTGGCGAGGACGCGGCCTTGCCCGAGTTCGCCTTAGATTTTGTCGCAGGTGTTGGAGCAGGTTTTGCTTGTGGCTGCTCTTCGGCCTTCCCCTCAGAAGGGCCTTGCGTTTCCTCTTCTTGAACGGGGGTCACATGAGCCCCGGGTCGCGCCCTCTGGATGCCGTTGACCACTACGCGGTCCTCCTTTTTGAGACCTTCCATAATCGCCCGCATCCCTTTTACCCGGGGGCCTATCCGGACGCTTCGCTGTTCGACCACATCCTTGTCGTTGACCACCAGGAGATAGGCGCCCCCTTGATCCGCACCCAGGGAGCGCTCAGAGACAAACAGGGCCTCGGGGATGGTGTCTAAGGGGGTCCGAACCCGAACAAACATCCCTGGAAGCATCTTGGGAATACCGTCGTGCAAGGGGTTCTCGAAGATACCTCGAAGGAGAAGGGTGCCGGTGCTGCTGTCCAGGGCCGTCGCTGCAAAGTCCAGTTTGCCCTTGTGGGGATAGCCTTCTTCCCCCTCGATGGCGAGATAGATCGGAAAAGGCGCCAGGTCGCGCTTGCCGTCTTCTTTGTCCTTTTCCATCGCCCTGACGAGATCCTTCTCATTGATATTGAAGTAGGCGTAGATGGGGTCTAAGCGGTAGATCGTGCTCAACAGGGTTGCCTCTCCTGAGCCGACCAGGTTGCCTAAATCCACCAGATGTCGGTCCACCCGGCCCAGAAAGGGGGCTTTAATCACGGTGTAGCCCAAATTGATTTTGGCAATTTCCAGGTTGGCCTTTGCCTCGTCGAGACTGGCCTGGGCCGCATCCTGCTCGGCCTGCCACTTTTCCACTTCTGACTGGGAAGTGGCGCTTTGCTTGATCAACTGCTGTTGCCGCTTGTATTCCTGGCTGGCCCTGAGGAGCCTGGCCTTTGCCGAGTCCACGTTGGCCTCGGCCAGTTTCACCTTGGCCTCATAGGGTGGGGGCTCGATCACAAAGAGGGTTGCATCCTTTTTGACCACATCCCCATCTTTGAATCCAATTTGGGTAAGAAACCCTTTTACCCTGGCCTTCAGTTGCACCAACTCAACGGCCTGGGTATTCCCGGTCAGCTCCAGGTATTCGGTGAGGGGCTGGACCAGGGGGTGGGTGACCGCAACCTTTGGGGGGGGCGGGGCGACATACTTGTTTTCCTCTTTCTTGCATCCGGAAAGGCCCGCCACAACCAACAACACCCCTGCCAGCTTGGCCAGGATCCCTGACCAATGCAGGCGCCACGCGCTATTTCTGTTGAGAGTCTCCATGCCGTCATTCCTACCAGTCTGGCGCCCGGAACAGGGCGTCCTTTTTTTCCTGAGGGGTCGGCTCCACAGCGGCCGGTGTGAGCAGGTTGCCCCAATTTGTCCGATTTTTCATGGTCTCCAGGATATCCGGAGGGATGAAATCCTGACCGGCGCGCATCTCCCACCCGCCCCCGAGGGCCCTGTAAATGGAAACCAGACCCTGGGGCACGTCCCCGCGACCGATGACCAGGTTGTCCTGCTGAAGCAGGAGGGCCTGCTGGGCCGTGAGCACCGTGGTGTAGTCCGTGGCCCCCTCCCGATACTGGATCAACGAAAGTTCCACGGATCGCTTGGCCGCATCGGCCGCCAGGGTGAGATATCGGACCTCTTCCTGCGCCTTCACAAAGGCCACAAGCCCATCCTCCACCTCCATCTGGGCCTGGAGGACCGCGTTTTGATAGTCGAGAAGGAGTTCCTGAAACCGGGCGTCCTGGATCCTCACCTGATTGGTGATCTGACCGTAGTTGAGGATATTCCATTGAAAGGTGGGGCCTATAAACCCGGTTCGGCTTTTCCAGGAAAAGAGATCCCCGATCCCAAACTGGCCGGCGTCGCTGGCCAGGAGTCCAAAGCTGCCCGTCAGGGAGAACATGGGATAGAGATCCGCCTTGGCAATGCCGATCTGGGCGCACTGGGTCATGGCCCGGAGTTCTGCCAGCCGAATGTCAGGTCTTCTCCTCAAAAGATCGGCAGGAATCCCTACCGCAATGGTCGGGGGAACCGAAGGAATTCTCGAATCGCCTTTGAGCAGGGGATCTATTTCCATGGGGGGCACGGCAAGGAGGATGCTGAGGGCGTTCTGGGTTTGTCTCAGGCTCGTTTCCAACTGGGGGATAGATGCCTCGGTGGAGTTCAACTGGGTCAGGGCCTGCTGGACATCCCGTTCGCTCGTGGCGCCTCCTTCAAATCGCGCACGGGCAATTCGAAGACTTTCCTGTTGAATGACCAGGTTGTCCCGGGCGATCTGGACCCTTTCCTCCAGGGTGCGAATCAGGACGTAGGTGCTCGCCAGGTCGGAGGAGAGGGTCACCATGGCATTGTCGTAGGCTGCAATGGCGCCCAGCAGATTGCTATCGGCAGCCTCCACGGCACGCCGCAGCTTTCCCCAGAAATCCATCTCCCAGCTTGCCGAAACACCGAGTTGGGCCTCCCAGAAGCCAAAGCCCACGGCGTTTGACGTTCCGGGCTGGGGGGATGCGGGGGCCCGCTCGCTGGATCGGTTGTACTGGATGGAGCCGAACCCCTGCTGGCTCTGAGGATAGAGGAGGCCGACGGCAATGCCCAACTGGGCGCGGGCCGCAAAGACCCGCACGCCAACGGTCCGAAGGGGAAGGTTCTGACGATAGGCCATCTGCACCAGGCTGTCCAGCACCGGGTCGCCCAATGCCTTCCACCACTCGGCCTGTTCAGGCGTTTCCGCTCGCAACCCGTCTTTGCCCGATCCCATCCATGTGTCGGAGACCTTGAGGGACGGCGTGGCATAGTCAGGGCCTACCTTGGTGCAACCCAGCACTGCCAGCAGGGCTAAAAAGAGAGAGAAAATCGACCCCAACGCCGCATGATGCACGAGGCAGATAGGGCTGCCGGACTGAATGTGTCTTATGCTCACCCTGCACGTTCGTTCCAGCGGGTCTGTTTCCATGTTCTTTATCCCAAATGCTAAATATAGAGTGCCCGAACGAAAAGTCCGTTCAGGCACTATTCGAATATCGAATTTCGAAATCCCTTGCCCAGCCATGGTAGTCCGGGAAAGGGCCCGAGGCGACAGGGACTGCGATAAATTTTCAATTGTAAGAAAGCACCGTTTGGGTCACTCAGCCCACTAAACAACATCCCATAATACAGGGAGGGACTTCCCACGGCTGCCAAGATAGCTAAAAACAAAATTAATTTCAAAGAAAAAATAGTTTCAATCAGTATAGACATCCATAGACATAGACATCCATAGACGTTCCGCAGGGAGATCGTGTTGACCGTTACCCCTCACCTCGGATTCGGGCATTTTTGTGAATGAAGGGGCCAATGCCATTTTTCTGCCGTCGCCAAATCCCATTGACACCTGGCCCTCCATCGTCTATCCTGCAAGACAAGGCACGTTAACCCGAGACCACATAGACCCAACGCAACCGTTCACGGGTTCAAAGGTTTCCCGCGTTGCGCGGGATTCAAGGTTGCAATTTTGTCGCCGGATCAGATTTCTTGGACGTATTCACATGAGAGGCACCCAGATTCATTGTCTCCTATTTGGAGATTGATGGTCTGTAAGAAGCCATTTTTGCGAAGTCAGCCCCGCTTTAAAGCGGGATTTGGAAGACGTTCGGGGCTTTAGTTGAGTCCCTGTCCTTAACTTTGAACCTTGAACGTTGAACCCGTGAACCCTTACCAAAATCGATCCCTTCGGGACGGCTTTACTGGCGGCGCCCACAACATTGCCGGATGAACGGATCGAGAAATGAAAAGGAGATTATCACATGCCCTATGGAAATGCAAATGTGCATGACGAAGTATGCTCGATTTCGGGAAGGAGATCTGGCCCGCCCGAATCAGGTCATGGTTCCTGTCGGCATCAAGGTAAGTTACATCAACTTGGGAAGAGGACGTGGAGCGTCCCGGCCGTACGTTCCCCCATCGAGCAAGGGAATGAGGGGGTAGGGGGCACCTACGGGCTGAGGACCGATGACCGACGACGGATAACTGACATTCCATAACCGGCCACATCGATCCGGCCACTCACGGGTGATCTTCCCACGGGTCCAGGGGACACTCCGGGCAGAGGGGGGTTTTGCGGCAGTAGGTCTTTCCGGCCAGTACAATCAAGGCATGGAATTCGTTATAAAGGGAGACGTCTTCAGGGAGATGGTCTATGAAGAAGGACTGAATGTCCTGGTAGGTCGCCTCCTCCGGGGCCATGCCATGTCGGCTCAGTATCCGGTATGTGTAGGCGTCCACCACGAAGATCGGCCTGTTGGCAGCGTACAGGATAATGCTGTCTGCGGTTTCTTGCCCCACGCCGTTGATGGATAGGAGCGACTCCCGAATAGCCTGGGTCTCCTGGTCGAACAGGCGCGTCAGGTCTCCGTCGTAGTGATCGGCGATGAAATTGAGGAGGGCCTTGAGCCGCTTCGCCTTGATGTTGTAGTAGCCTGCCGGTCGGATGTGTTCAGCCAGCTCTGTGGTGGGTAAAGAAACGAGACGATCCAGGGAGATAAGGTCCCGCCTTTTCAGGTTTGAGATGGCCTTTTCCACGTTGGTCCAGTTGGTATTCTGGGTGAGGATTGCCCCGATCATGACCTCCAGGGGCGTATCGGCAGGCCACCACTTCTGGGGGCCGAAATGGGCCAGGAGGAGTTCGAACATCTCCAGAAGCCTTCGGCCGGTGCCGGTGTTGGGGATAAAGGGGTGAATCTCTCTATTTTCTGCAGGGCACGGGGCTTGTTCCAAGGCATCTTCTCCTGAAATAGAGATCTTATGAAAGCGTTCACAGGTTCCGGGTTTCAGGTTTCCCGCTGCAAAGCGGGGGCACGGGAGCAGCGGCACAAGAATGGCAACCCTGAATCCCGCTGTAGCGGGAAACCTTTGAACCCCTGAACGGCCACGATCTTATGGCTTGACAGGTCCGTGAAGATACCTTAGATTTTGCCCTCATGTCAAGCAAGGTACAGCCCGCATCGACCGGCCTGCATGAATGATCATAACAAACCATCTCAATCCCGAGTTGCTTTCCATGGATTGAGCAGCGCTGTTCACGATAAATAAAAAATCAAGACGCCATGGCAAAAGGTCAACCCCTCAACAAGACGCGGAACATCGGAATCATTGCCCACATCGATGCGGGCAAGACCACGGTGACTGAGCGTGTCCTCTTTTATTCGGGCCGTGTTCACAAGATGGGCGAGGTCCACAACGGAGAGGCCACCATGGACTGGATGGTGGAGGAAAAGGAAAGGGGGATCACCATCACCTCTGCCGTTACGTCGTGCGAGTGGCAGGGGCATGCCATCAATATCATCGATACCCCCGGCCATGTGGATTTCACCATCGAGGTGGAGCGTTCCCTTCGGGTTCTGGATGGGGCGATCGGCGTCTTCTGCGCAGTAGGGGGCGTGGAACCGCAATCTGAGACGGTTTGGCACCAGGCCGACCGATACAAGGTCCCCAAGATCGTCTTCATCAACAAGCTGGACCGGATCGGCGCGGATTTTCACAGGACCGTCCAAATGATCAGGGACCGATTAGCAGCGGTTCCCCTGGTTCTTCAGTTGCCCTGGGGGGTGGAAGACAGTTTTAAAGGCGTGGTCGATCTCATCGCCATGAAAGGGATTCTCTGGGAAGACGATTCACTGGGTGCGAGATTCACGACGGCGCCTGTTCCTGAGGACATGGCCGAAGAGACTGCCCGTTACCGGGATCTTCTCCTGGAGACCTTAGCGGACAAGGATGATCTGGTGATGGAGCGATATCTGGCTGATGAGGAGATTCAGGTTCAGGAACTCAAGGGGGCCATTCGCAGGGCCACTACCCGCATGAAACTGGTCCCGGTCTTTTGTGGCGCCGCCCTGAGAAACAAGGGCGTCCAGCCCCTTCTGGACGGGATCGTGGACTACCTGCCGTCGCCCCTGGATGTTCCCCCGATCGTCGGAACGAATCCCCTGACAGGGGAAGTAGAATCACGGCCCCCAAAGGCCAAGGGGCCTTTTTCCGCCCTTGCCTTCAAGGTCATGATGGACCAGGGGAGGAAGATGACCTACCTGCGGGTCTATTCAGGCACAGTAAAGGCCGGGGATCCGCTCGCCAATCCGGGCAGGGGCCTTGTTGAAAGGCCTGCACGATTGCTGAAGATGCATGCCAACAAGCGGGAACGGATCGGCGAGGCCTCTGCAGGGGATATCGTTGCCGCCATGGGCCTCAAACTCACGACCACCGGAGACACCCTCTGCGACGAAGAGCATCCCATCCTCCTGGAGGCGATCCAGTTCAATGATCCGGTGATCAGCGTGGCGGTGGAACCAAAGGGCGTGCAGGATCATGACAGGCTCTTAGATGCCCTGGCAAAGCTCTCGGATGAAGATCCCACATTCCGGTTCAGGATCGACGAAGAGACCGGTCAGACCCTTATCTCCGGCATGGGTGAACTGCATATCGAGATTATTGTGGGTAGGCTGAAACGGGAATTCCTGGTTCCCGTCAACCAGGGAAAACCCCAGGTCGTATACAGGGAAACCATCACCGTGCCCGTGGAGGAGGAAAGTCTCTTCAAGAGAGAACTGGCCGGGCAGGAGCATTTTGCCGGCATTCGAATCCGGATATCCCCTTTGCCGAGGGGATCTGGGAACCTGTTTGCCAACCAGTGTGAGGATCCGATGCTTACGGAGGCCTTTCTGGGGGCCGTCAGCAACGGCATCAGCGAGGCACAGGCGGGCGGAACCCTCCTGGGGTATCCGGTATGCGACGTGCAAACCACCCTTTTGGGCGTTCAGATCAAAGAAAATCTCACTGACGTCATGGCCTTTAAGGCGGCTGCCAATATGGGGTTCAGGGGCGCGTTTCAGAAAGGCGAGCCTGTCCTCTTGGAACCGATCATGAAAACCGAGGTTCTGGCGCCCGAGGAATTTACGGGCGAGGTGATCGGCGATCTCAATGCCAGGCAGGGGAAGATCGAACAGATCGTCAATACCGGCGCGGTCCAGGTCCTGACGGCCAGCGTCCCGCTCTCCAAGATGTTTGGCTATTCCACGGCCCTTCGTTCCGTGACCCATGGAAGGGGAACCTTCACCATGCAGTTCAGTCATTACGACCGGGCTTGAGTCCGGTTTGTCCCTATCGCCCGACCTGCAGGCGGACCTGCCCATCGCCGTAATCGATCACCGCTCCCTCCGGCGTAATTTCTTTTAAAACCGGCCCGTTTTCCCCGATTCGATCCCCTACCTTGAAACTTTTCATGTTGATGAAGATTAGACGCTCGTCCGGCTTTTCCGAGTATGAGTGGACATTGATCTGGAGTTTCCCTAATTTTTCCCTGACCTCGAAAGGGAGTTGAGTCAGCAGGGGAATAGGTGATGGCTTGCCGGGACTCGCCTTTGTCTTCGGCTCGGCTGGGGGTGGGGGAGAGGGGGCCGGTTCGGCCGGCGCGGGTTGAACCGGCGGGGCTGCCGGCGCAGGCGTGACAGGCGCCGGGGGTTGAACAGCTCCAGTCTCCTGGGTTGGCAAAACCGGGGCGGCCGGGGCGGCGGAAACCTTTCCCACAGGTATGGGAGGCTGCTTGTCCGGTGTTTTTTCGGCTGCCCTCTTTGCGGCCTGGGGAGGCGGGGCCTCGGGGGCCGGGGCGGCAGGCTTAGGTGCGGGCGTCTGAGCCATGGCCGCAGGCTGAGGGGGGGCTTTCTGAACCGGCGCAGGGACAGCCTGAGGCGGCGTCCGGACGGGGGGGGGCTCTGCCGGATTCGGGACAGGGCTCTGCGGTGAAGCGGGGGAGGGGGGCGTTTTCTCCTTTGCGGCGGCGACTGTCGCAGGTGCGGAAGGGGCCACGGAAGACTCCGTCGGCACGGCGGGCCGGTCAGGACCAGGTCCGTTGGGCCACAGGACAAGTCCAACCGCAACAGCGCCGATCAGGAAGGCCCCGCTCACCCAAAGCCAGGGGCGGCTGCCCCGTCGCTGCAGATGATCCTCCTCATATACGGAGGTCAGATCGGGCGGCCGCTCCAACCGACGTTCCCGCTCTGCCCGTTTGAGTGCGTCAAGGATAAACGACATCTCTCTCTCCATCCATTGACGGGTCGCACAACAAAGGGATGGCGCTCCCTGGGTCTGCCCTTTTCAATTGAATCAATGTCTGCTCTCCGACGATGCCATCCGCTTTTACGAAGTTGACCCGTTGAAATTCCATGACCCGTTTTTTCAGGTTCTTGTCAAACAAGGGGTTGGGGGACTCGGCCTGTGAGCTACTCTGACCTGCATCTGCCACCTCTATTCCCTCAGCCCGATCCAGTTGAGCGCGCAACCACAGCACGTCCGGACCCCTGTCCCCCTCTTTGATCACAGGGGAAGTGAGCGCCGGCGGTTTCCATAGCAGCGTGAAGTCTCCAAACCAGAAGGGTTCGATTGCGGTCTGATTAACCGTCACCTCTTGATCGCCCAAAGCCACTGTAATATTCTGATCTTTCATGTGAATGGCCGCCACATGATGTCGGCGCTGATGGCGGTCCACCAGTTCCAGGATCACGGGTCGGTTTAGATGACGCAGGGTCGTCCAGTTGCCTCGGTCTTTATAACAGCGAAGTCCGGCCTTGGCGGCTCGTTCGCAGGGAGTCATTCCAGGTAAGACGGGATAGGCCGTATGCCACTGTCTGAAGATGGCGGCAAAGGCCGTATCCACGTCAGTTGGCGGCGTCTCTGTCAGCAACAATCCATCCAAGATATTCGATGCGGCCGCCTTTTCTGCCTCTCCCTTTGTATCCACTGTGAGGTGTTTCGATTCTAAAGGCTTCTTCTCTGATCCGTCTGAGGCGATGGACGAAGGCGCCGTCGCCCCCTCGCCGCTCTCCTTTTTGGGCTGGGTTTCAGAACCCCTCGGAGCAGCGGCGGGAAGGGAGCTTGGCGGTCTTTTCTCTGTGATGATCGTCTCTGTTTCAATCATCGGAGAGAAGAAGAACTGCCATCCTGCCCATACCAGCACACATGCCGCCAGGGCCGTGGCCCAGCCGAAGAGCCTGACGGGTCGGTCCAGAAGCTTCGGACCCATGACCTCGGAGGCGGCCTTTTGCACCAATCTCCGGTCGACGCGATCAAGCTGTTTGGCATAAGCGCCCAAGAGGGCCCGATCGCAAATGGTGTTGATCAGTCGGGGGATGCCCCCGGACAGGCTGTACACCAGGCGGAGCGATCCCTTCGTGAATAATCGCCTCC
>JAUPKI010000397.1 GCA_030837545.1 Thermodesulfobacteriota bacterium
CAGGAACCACCCGTCCCCGTCCATGGGGACCTTGAAGAACTGTGCCAGGCCCTGATCCCTGTGGGACACGATCGCCGTGGCCAGGCAGAGGAGATCGGCCCGGACCGTCAAGATACGATCCAGGATCGGGTCTCTGAATTCAACGTGCACGCGGTCGGCGTCAGCGGAAACAACAGGCTTTTCATTTTTTGAATACCGGACAAACATCACCCCAGCGGCCCGTGCGGCCCGGTAGAGGTCCTCCCGTTTTCCATAGGTCCGCATATCCCGGTAGAGGACAATGATAGTGACTTCGGGACTCCGCTTTTTCAGTTCCAGTGCGCTTTCCACTGTATGGGTGCAGCAGACCTTCGAACAATAGGGGTGCTCCTCGTTTCTCGATCCCACACATTGAATAAAGACCACATTCCCGGCTTTGGCCACCCTCGGATCGTCGTTCCTCAACAGTCCATCCATCTCCAGGTGGGTGACAACCGCTGCATGCTCCCCATAGAGGTATTCCTTAGGTTTGTATTCCTTTGCCCCGGTGGCCAGGATCGCCACCCCGTGATCGATGGTCTCCTTGGAAGATCCTTTGGTTACCTCGGTCTTGAAATTCCCGATAAAGCCATCCACATGGGTAATGACGGCATTTTCGTGGAGGGTGATCCGCTTTTCAGACCGGATCTCGCTCACCAGTTGTTGAATCAGGTCCGCGACCGCCTCTCCCTGGTGGGCCTGGTTCAGCATTCGGGCGTTCCCGCCCAGGGTCTCCGATCTTTCAACGAGATGCACCGGGTAGCCCTGATGGGCCAGGGCCAGGGCGGCCGTCATGCCGGCAACCCCGCCGCCCACCACAAGGGCCGATTGCGTGATGGGGAGATCGGTCTGCTGAAGGGGGGTCAACAGACCGGTCTTGGCCACGGCCATGCGCACCAGGTCTTTGGCCTTTTGCGTCGCCGCATCCGGGTCGTTTGCATGGACCCACGAGTCGTGATTCCGAATGTTGGCCATCTCAAAGAGATATTTGTTGAGGCCGGCATTGATGAGCGTCTCCTGGAAGAGTCCTTCATGGGTCCGGGGCGTGCAAGCGGCAACCACTACCCGGTTGAGCCCCTGGGCCTTGATGACCTCTGTCATCTTGTCCTGGGTATCCTGGGAGCAGGTAAAGAGATTTTCCTCCACATAGACCACATGAGGGAGGCCCCTGGCAAATTCCGCCACCTCCGGGACCCTTACCACGCCCCCGATATTGATGCCGCAGTTGCACACAAACACCCCGATCCTGGGGGGCTCCCGCCGCACATCCCGCTCGACCGGGATCACCACCTCCTTCGTCCGGGTGTGCCGAGCAGGGGACAGCCGCTCGGTTGCCGCACACGCGGCCGCGCTGGCCTCCATGACCGACTGGGGGATGTCCTTGGGCCCGGTAAAGGCGCCGCAGGCATAGATCCCCGGCGCCGAGGTCGCCACCGGGTGAAAGCTGTCGGATTCAACAAAATGATATGGATCCAGCGTAATTCCGAGCCGATCCGAGAGGCTGACCACGGTCTCGTCCACCTCCAGACCGGTGGAGAGCACCACCATGTTGAAGGACTCCTTTTCCAGATGGCCGGCCTCATCCACAAAGGTCACCTCGATGTCGTCGGACTCCGGAAGGCGATCCACGGAATGGACCCGCGACCGGATGAATCGTACCCCGTCTTTTTGGGCATGCTCGTAATAGCGATCAAAATCCTTTCCATGGGTCCGCATATCCATAAAGAAGACCGCACAATCCAAGGGGACCTTGCTGTGTTCCCTCGCAATGACCGTCTGCTTGATGGCGTACATGCAGCATACGGATGAGCAGTACCCGTTGTCGCACCGGTTGACGTCCCGTGATCCGACGCACTGAAACCAGGCGATCTTTGCAGGCTCTTTCTTGTCGGAAGGTCTGGAGAGGTGGCCCATGAAGGGTCCGGTTGCGGAGAGGATCCGTTCAAATTCCAGGGAGGTCACCACGTTCGGAAGGGCCGAATAGGAATAGGTATCGTACCGGTTCGGATCAAAGGACTTGAATCCAGGGGCCAGGATCAGGGAGCCCACATGAAGGGCGACCTCTGTCTCCTGCTCATCGAAGTTGATGGCCCCCGCCGGGCAGTACTTTTCACAGGCCCTGCATTTGCCTTTTTGGAAAAAGATACAGTTGTCCTTGTCTATGGCATATTTGAGGGGAACGGTCTGTGAATAGGGGACATAGATCGCCTTCCGCTTGATCAACCGCTCATTATAGAGGTCATCCACCTTCTTGGGACATTTCTCAGCACAGGTCCCGCAGGCGATGCACTTGTTCATATCCACATATCGCGGATGTCTCACCACCGTGACGGTGAAATCGCCTTCCTTTCCGGAGATCTCTTTTACTTCACTCAGCGTCAGAAGTTCGATATTGACATGCCGGCCGACCTCGACCAGTTTCGGGGCCAGGATTCACATGGAACAGTCGTTGGTCGGGAACGTCTTATCCAACCGGGCCATGACCCCGCCGATGCCCGGCGATTTTTCAATCATATAGACGTAAAAACCCGAGTTTGCCATATCCAGGGCCGCCTGCATGCCGGCAATCCCGCCGCCGACCACCATGACGGCCCCCTGAAGTTCCTGGTGTTGCACCTTGTCGCTCATTGGTATGCTCCCTCAGATGAAAAGCTCATTGAGCTCATTGAGTTTGTTGGGTTCATCGGGTTTTCCCCTCGTTCCCACGCTCTGCGTGGGAACGCATTCTCTGGACGCTCTGCGTCCCTTCGATCCGTGACAATGGTTGTGCCGTCCAGCGGACATGCGCCCTGACGGTCACAGCCTTGCACAGGCCTTTTCAACAGCTTCCGACAGTTCATCATCCGTAAAGGGTTTCGAAAGATAGTCGGCCGCACCCAGTTTCATGGCCTGCACCGCATTGGCGAGGGTCGAATACCCTGTCATGACGATCACGCGCAATAGGGGCGTCTTGTCCTTCAGGGTCCGGAGAATGTCCATACCATCCATATCCGGGAGTTTCATATCCAGCAGGAGGAGGTCGTAGGGAACCCGGGCCAGAGCGAGCAGTCCAGATTTGCCGGTCTTGCAATAATCAACCGCATGTCCCTTTTCCGTTAGAACCAGGTGGCAGGCGTCACAGATCACATCCTCATTGTCAATGACTAAGACATCCAGCGGTTTCATCTTTCATCCTCGCCTCCCGATTCATCGGACAGTATAGGGAACTCAATAATGAAACGCGCCCCCGATCCCGGTTCACTCACGACCCGAATATTTCCCTTGTGATTATGCACAATGCCATAGCTGACCGCCAACCCAAGCCCCGTTCCGTTGGCCTTTGTAGAAAAAAAAGGTTCAAAAATTTTGTCCATATGTTCCGGGGCAATGCCGCATCCGTTGTCGGAAATCTCTACCCGTACCTTCTTCTGCCCCTCACCTAACGCGCTCCGAACCGTTACGTGCCCCCCGTCATCAACCGCGTGCAGGGCATTGAGCAGGATATTGATAAACACCTGTTCGATCTGGTTCTTGTCCAACAACGTCTCTGGCATATCTTGTGCCAGCTCCTTTTGAATCCGAACCTGCCTGAGATGAAACTCGTTTTCCGCAATGCCGATGGCAGAGTTCATGATATCATTGACGTTGGCCGGGAACCTTTGTGGCTCCTGTTCACGCGCAAAGTCGAGCAGTCCCTGGATGATGGTCTTGCACCGCTGGGTTTCCTTGATGATGATCTTGAGGCCCTCTTCCAGCGGCCCCCCTTTTGGAACCTTCTTGCTCAGGTTGGAGCTGTACAGGAGGATGCCGGCCAGCGGGTTGTTGATCTCGTGGGCGATGCCCGCGGCCATCCGGCCCAAGGACGAGCCTTTTTCCACCTGGGTGGCCAAATACTGGAACCGGGTCTGCTGATTTTCCATCAGCCCCACCCGATCGATAACGCAGGCGCACTGCATGGCAATGGTCTTGATGAAATCGAGTTCATCATCCGAAACCTCACGCTGTTCAGGGAGATATATCCGGAGCAGACCCATCACATGTTCATCAACGGCCAGCGGTACATCCAGCAGCATGCGAATCCCTTCATCCCACGTTTGCTGAGGATATTCGAGCCGGGGGGAATTCCAGATGTCGGTGATGATTTCGATCGTTGGAGGCTTCGAACGGGCAGACAAGATTTTTTCCGTGGTGAGCGGGCCCTTTCTCAGGTACCGCTCGTTTAGTCCAGCGGCTGCCCGCACCTCAAACAGGTTGGTTTCTTTGTTGAAAATCCTGAGAAGCGCGCCCTTGGCGTTGAGGACCTTGGTGCATTTTGTGACCACGACATCGAGTACATCCTCCAGATTGGTGAGGGCGTGCATAGCGCTGATGATGTCGCGGATAATGTAAAAATAGCTTTCAAACGAAGCCGAAGAAGTCATGGATGAACACGCCTCTTGCATGGGAATATTGGCCGGGGTTACAGGTCGGCCCTCAACGGCCCATGGGTTTACCGAAGGCCTCCCTGAAAACCCGGATTACCAGGCCTCGCGCTCCAGCCGCTTGTAAATGAACATCAACTGTTTCTGGGTGAGTTCTCCGACATTCTCGTTGATCCATTTCAAATCACCCGACGCAATGGCCGCCTTTGCTTCACTTGAGAGTTGGTAAGCCTCTAGCGCGACCGGGCCGTTTTCCATCACATCGCGCCAGAAATCCTTGTCTTCGGCGGTCCGGTTCAAGGCCTGGATAACTTCCCGCTTCTGGATCAGTCTCCCTTCCGCGGCCCTGACGTCGGGAACCGCCATCTCTTTTGGTTCCTCCTCACGCTCTTTGAGGGCCTCGCCGATAGCCGCCTTGATCTGCTCTTCGGTAAACGGTTTGGGCAGGAAGTCATGGGCCCCCAATTTCATGGCCTCCACGGCCGTGGCGGCCGTGCCGTATCCTGTAATCACCACCACCCCTGTATCGGGCTTTTCAGCCTTGACCTTCTTGATCACCTCCATGCCGTCCATGTCCGGCAACCTGAGATCCGCCACCAGCAGGTCATAGCGTTTCTTTTTGAATGCCTCCAACGCAAGGCTGCCCGTGCCTGCCAGATAGACATCATATCCTTCCTCGGTCAGGACCATCTCGAGGCCCTTGGCCACATTCAGATCATCCTCCATCACCAGGATATGGGGCGGCGCCTGCTCCCCCAAAACGTTTCTTTCTTCGTGTAATGTTGTCATCTTGATCCCTCCTTTTGTTCCCTATTTATATTGCATGGCATTTCGTTTCGTGTCCGTTGCTGTCTGCATCTTCATATACAGCAATTGCCATGCCAAACATGACGATCCCGCGCCCCGGATGGGTGTTTACGAGAAACACACTAAATATCAACAGGTTATATTGACTGGAACAGAAGAGGGATGTATGCGGGCAGATGGGGAGGCGTATCAGGTTGTATATGGCCTAGGCAGTTGAAAGCCCCTGTATGCGAGTGATTTTAATAGGTTATTGGCGTATAAGAAACTATACAGCAGTATGGGGTCACATACGGGATCAGGGAACAGGTGGTCCTACTCCTTGAAAGGGCCGTCTTTTTCGGCGGATTTTACCGGATCTGCAGAAAGGTGGTGCTTTTTCATGAGGGCGGAGAAATTGGATCGCTGCATCCCTACCCGTCTGGCCGCCTGGGTGATGTTCCCCTTTTCAGCCAAAAGGGCCTGTTGAAGAAAGGAGCGCTCGATTTGGCCGAACTCGTTTTCCAGCAGATCCTTTTTGATCGACCTCAGCTCCTCAAGGGTTTCGGGAATTCTGTCCCTAAATGCCGGGCCTTTTGTCTCCCAGTTATCTGTCAGGCTTCGGTTATCCAGAATTTGGTCATCGGCCAGGATCACCAGCCGCTCGACCGTGTTCCTGAGCTGGCGGACATTGCCGGGCCAGTCGTAGGCCGTCAATATTTCAAGGGCGTCATCCGAGAATCCCTCAATCCGTTTTCCGGTCTGCCGGGAGTAGATACGCAAGAAATGGTAAAGGAGCCTCGGAATATCATCCCGTCGCTCCCTGAGGGGAGGAATGAAGATGGGAAACACGTTCAATCGATAAAACAGGTCTTCCCGAAAGGACCCCTCATCCACCATGGTCTTGAGGTCCCGATTGGTGGCGGCAATGATCCGCACATCCGATTTTTTGACATGGCTGCTGCCGACGGGTTTGAATTCCTGGGTTTCCATGGCCCGCAGGAGTTTGCCCTGAATACTCAGGTCCAAATTCGCCACCTCATCTAAGAAGAAGGTGCCGCCGTCGGCCGCCTCAAAGACCCCGGCCTTATCCTTGACCGCACCGGTAAAGGCCCCCTTGACGTGCCCGAAGAGTTCGCTTTCCAGAAGGGATGCGGCAAAGGTGCTGCAGTCCACCGGAATAAACTGACGCTCCGCCCGTTTGCTCTGGGCGTGAATGGCCTTGGCAAACAGCTCCTTTCCCGTCCCGGTCTCCCCGCAAAGGAGGACGGTGCTGTCGGTCGGCGCCACTTTTTTTATCTCTTCAAAGAGCTTGAGAATCTGAGGATTTTCACCAATGATGTTGCCGAAGTCAAACCGGTCCACGAGCTGCTGGCGCAGGCAGCGATTTTCATCCTTCAGGCGCTTGTTTTCGATGGCCTTTTCCACGGCCAGGATCAACTCCTCCTCCCCAAAAGGCTTGGAAAGGTAGTCGAAGGCCCCTGATTTCATCGCCTCCACGGCATTTTCGACACTGGAGAAGCCGGTAAGAACAATCACATATACAGCCGGCCTGTCCCTTTTGAGGGCCTGGAGAATTTCCATCCCATGGATATCCGGGAGTTTCATGTCGATGAGCGCCACATCGTAGTCCCCCCCGAGGAGAAGATCCAGCCCTTTCCGCCCGGTTTGGCAGGTGTCGACCTGGTAACCCTGGTCTAATAGGACCAGGCGGCACCCGTCGCAGATTGACCTCTCATCGTCGATGACGAGAATCTTAACCGATTTCATCTCATTACTGCGTCCCCGTTCTACACTTGTCAGAGCTGATCTTCATCGAACCCATCCTTGAGTTTCTTTTTCCTATTCTTCCGCCCTTTTTCCCGCTTCAGCGTTTTCACCCATGCCAGTGGCGTCAACGCTTTCGCCAATCTGCCGGGTGGAAAGCTCCGCTCCACTCCTGATGGATGATATGGGTCAGAATGGCATATTCCTCTTCACCTTTGATTTCGTGATTTTTCCAGAAATCGGTCAGAGAAACTCAACCTCCAGAAGAGACACATCGTCCTCAAACATCTCTCTGTTCTGAATGCGTCTCATGGCGTCAATGATGTTGCGCGGCGAGGCGTCTCCTTCCTTAGACAGATTCTCCACCAGCGCCACAAAATCATTCAGTTGAAACATGCCGCCTTCAGTTCTGGGAACCTCATATATTCCGTCGCTGTAGATGTACAGCCTGGCATAAGGCTCCAGTACAAGGGTCGATTTCCGGTATTTCTGCCCGGGCATGCCGCCGATAATCAATCCGCCCAGATTCAGGACCACGGTCTCGGCTGTGTCGGCAGATTCCCCTGTTCGCGCGATGGCAGGGGGATGTCCGCCGCTCGCAAAGGTCAGATCGCGGCGCTCTTTGTTGAACACGCCGTACCATATGGTGAAAAACATATCATGGTGCGCCTCCATCTGGTAGACCTCGTTGAGGCCCTCCAATACCTGAGAAGGATCTCGGAAATCCACGTAGCTGAGAGATTCGGATCGTAATGAATTGAGGGCCGATATGGACAGGAGGGCTGCGCCCACGCCATGCCCGCACACGTCCAGGAGGTAGATGGCAAAATGGTCGTCATCGATCCAGTGATACCCGAAGGAGTCGCCCCCGAGGGAGGTGGACGTGATGAACTCCCAGTCTGTGTGAATATCCCCTGCGAGTCGCTGCGGGAGGAGAGATCGGACATATTCCGCGGCCTGATTCAGCTCGTTGGTGAGGGCATTCTGACTTCTTACAAGGGCCTCATAGGCCTCATTCCGCTGAAGACGTATGATGTAGGCATTTGAATGATAGCGGATTCGCGCAATCAGCTCGATCTTGTCCGGGAGCTTGACTAAGTAGTCATTGGCCCCTGCGGCAAAGGCATCGGCCTTTGTGACGGCCTCCTCTTTGGAGGACAGGACGATCAATGGAATTTCCCGGGTTTTTTTGTTGGCGCGAAAAAACTTGGCCAGGGTGAGCCCATCGATCTCCGGCATGATGAGATCCAGGAGGATCACGGTCGGATGGATGTCCGAGGCCGTCTGAATGGCCTGGGCCGGATCCTGACAGTAATGAAGCCGGATGTCCGGTTCCTGGGCCAGCATGCGGCGAACCGCCTCCGCGATAATGGCCTGGTCGTCAATGAGGAGGACCCTGATGCCGTGTTCCGTTAGGTCTTTGGGTTGATCCGATACGCCGTGAACCGGGAGATTCATGATGTCCGCTCCTGAGTCGCAACCGTCTCGAGAAACGTCTCTGCCTCGGGAGGGATGGAGGTAAACCTGACCCTGAAGGCGACGGGATGGCGCGATACGACGCGGGTGACCTTGGCGTACAGATCGGTGGTGATTTCATCTCCGTCGGGAGTAAAAACAGAGATCTTGAGGTTCATCAACTTCTCAGCAGGCACATCGGCCTGGATCTCGGCGATGCCGTCCAACATCCTCAACACCATGCCGCGACAGGCCTCGTCGCTGGCGTGCTTCCCTTCCAGTATGGTAAGCTGAACAGGGAAGGGTTTCGGCAGATCCGGCAGTTCCACCTCCACCTTTTCCGGAAGGAACAGATTGAACTCCCCCCTGATCCCTCCCACCTCGTAGATGGTGATCGGCTTTTTGACGCCCTTGGGCATGACCTCCATCTCGTCATCGATTCTCAGAAGATGGCGACCGCATTCATCCAGGGTGTTTTCCGAAATGAAGATCTGACCGCCGACCGTATAGGATTCGATGCGCGAGGTGAGGTTGACATTCCGGCCCACCACGCCGTATTTCGTCCGCTTTTTGGATCCGATATTGCCCACTACGATCTGGCCGGAGTTGATCCCGATGCCCTGCTGCACCTCCGGATACCCATGCTCTCTGCACCGGCGGTTGACGTCCGCCATGGCCAACTGCATCTCGACAGCGCATGCCACCGCCCTTTTGGCGTCGTTCTCTCGAAGGACAGGGGCCCCGAAGATGACAAAGATGGCGTCTCCGATGAATTCATCGATGGTCCCCTGGTGCTTCAGGATGATCTCTGTCATGGTCTCGAGATAAATGTTGATGATGCCCACCACATCCTCGGCCGGGAGCCGCTCGCCGATCGCTGTAAAACCCCGAAGGTCGGTCATCATGATCGTCACAAACCGCTTTTCCCCGCCAAGGGCGGCGCCCTCTGGTGACTCCAAAATGGCATCCACAATATCGTCGGAAAGGTACTGGCCGAAGGTCTTGCGGATGAAGCGGTTGGCCTTTTCCAACTGGGCCTGGGCCTCATTTCTCTGGAGGAGGTTGATATATCCCTTTGAATGATACCGGATCCGGGCGATAATCTCCAGTCGGTCCGGCAGCTTGACTAAGTAGTCATTGGCCCCCCGGGCAAAGGCCTCCGCCTTGGTGACGGCCTCCTCTTTGCTCGACAAAACGATTAACGGCACATCGCGGGTGGAGGGATTGGCCCGGTAGTAGCGGACCAGGGTCAGGCCGTCTATCTCAGGCATGACCAGGTCCTGAAGGATGACGGTGGGGTGGATCCGGTTGGCCGCCCTGATGGCCTTTGTCGGATCCTGGCAGAAGTGGAAATCGATATCCTGCTCCGGGGCCAGCATGCGGCGGAGTGCCTCGCCTATTATGGCCTGGTCGTCCACCAACAGGACGGTAACCCGGTGCTGCGTGAGGGAAACGGCCTGCTGAGTTCTGTCGTCAGTCATAAGAAGTGCCTAAAATTTGAAGTGACTAAAGTGACTAAAGTTGAAAGCTCAAAGCTGAAAGTGGTCAGAAAAACCACCATCTAACCATCCAGCAAAAGAAGTGTGAAGTGTGAAGTGTGAAGTGTGAAGTGTGAAGTTAAAAGTTTAAATCGGTATGTTTTATCCTTAACTTTAGGCACTCCAAACTCCACACTCCAAACTTTGAAAATCCAGTATCCGCGTCACCACTCCCAGCTCATGACTCTGATGGGCGGCCTTCCCTTATCCAGAAACCGCAGAATGGCCGGGGCCACATGGTCAATAGGAAGGATATCCACGGCGGCCCCTAAGTCCCTGGCTGCCTTGGGCATCCCATACACCACACTCGTGCCCTCATCCTGGGCGATGGTGTACCACCCTGACCGGCGGAGTGCAGCCAGCCCTTCGGCCCCATCCCGTCCCATCCCGGTCAGAAGAACCGCAATTCCCTTCAACGGCCAGTGCTCGACAACGCTCTTGAAGAAGACGTCCACTGAGGGTCGAAAGGGGATGGCGCTGGGTTCCTTGCTATAGGTGAGGGTGAGGTCCGGGGAGAAAATCAGGTGATCGTTGCTCCCTGCCAGAAGGACGGTTGATACCTCAGGCCGGCATCCCCCGACGGCCAGTCGCACATTCAGTCGGGTCTGGCCATTCAGCCAGCCTGCCAGTCCCTCAGAAAACTCGCCGCCAACGTGCTGGACGACGATAATGCCTGCTCGAAGGTCTTTTGGCAGTCCGGAAAGCACAGTCGCCAGCGCCTTTGGGCCGCCTGTTGAAGAACCGATGACCACAAGGGGGGGGAGATCCCTCGTCAGGCCCGGCCGTGCGCGACCCTGAGGGGACAGAGGGGAAGGGCTGCTCAGCCTTCTGATGGTTTCAATCCGTTTGAGCAACGCTTCCCTGCTCTGTTGCGCGGCTGCCTCGTTTCCCATGACCGGGGTGTTGATGGCATCCAGCGCCCCGTGGCCCATTGCCTCAAAGACCTTGGGGGTGCTTCCATCCATGGCGGCGGTCACAATCAGAATGGGGCAGGGGGATTCTGACATGATCCGGCGGGTGGCCTCCACCCCGTCCATTATCGGCAGGATCAGGTCCATGAGGATCAGGTCAGGCATATCTGCCAGACACCTCTTGACTGCCTCGGCGCCGTCTTGAGCCACCCACGCCACCTCATAACCCGGGACCCCGTCCACGATCTGTCGGAGGAATTCCACCATCACAGCCACATGATTGACAACGGCAATCCGCATGATCACGCCTCCCCGATCAGGTCCACCGCCGCATGGAAGAGCGAATTATCCTCGAAGCTGCTTTTGGTGAGATAGTAGTTGGCGCCCGCCTCCAGCCCCATTATTCGGTCCTCTTCCTTGTCCTTGTAGGAGACAATGATGACGGGAAGGGATTTGAGTTCGGGGTGCTGTTTGATCTGTCTTATAAATTCAATGCCGTTCATTCTCGGCATATCGACATCCGATACGACCATGTCATAATGAGCGGCACGCACGGCGTTCCAGCCATCCACACCGTCCACCGCGGTTTCCACTTCATACCCTCTGCTTTCAAGCAACTTACGTTCCATCTCTCGGACCGTGAACGAATCATCGACCACCAGAATCCGCTTTTTTGGCTGGGTCATCTCTTTTCCTGTGTCACGGCTCAGCTTACGAAGCCTGCGGCCTGTCAGGAGGTTGTCGATAGACCGGACCAGGTCCTCCACATCAAAGATGAGCACGGGCGACCCGTCCAACATCACGGCCACCGAACTGATGTCAGGGACCTTTCCCAGTCGCGGGTCCAGCGGCCGTACCACCAGATCATATTCCCCTATGAAACGGTCTACAGAAAGCCCGTAGAAGTTCAGCCTGTCGCTCACCACCACCACGAACAGGTCGTCCCGCTGCTCCGGGGGGGTGGTCAACTCCAGGACGTTATGGATATCCACCAGGGCGATATTGGTATCATCAAATCGGAAATACTGGCGGTCTTCGACCGTGCTGATATCTGATCTCGGGAGTTCGAGACATCTCTCGATCCGGGCAAGGGGAAAGGCATAGGGCTCCCCGGCGATTTCCACCAGAAAGGTCCTGACCACGGAGAGGGTGAGGGGAAGCTCCATATGAAAGGTCATTCCCTCTCCGGGTCTGGATACGGCCCGGACTACGCCGCCCACATCATGCACCATATTTCGAACCACGTCGAGGCCCACGCCCCGGCCGGAGATTTCCGTCACATTTTGCGCCGTGGAAAACCCTGGAAGAAAAAGAAAATCCAACAACTCCGGCTCGCTCATCTTTTCGACCATATCCTCGCTGGCCAGTCCCTTTTCCACGATCTTCCGGCGAAGCCCGTCCAGATCGATGCCGCGGCCGTCATCGGCTAACGTAATCATGAGCATACCCGAACGGTGAGCGGCCTCCAGTCTCAGGGAGCCGCTCTCCGGCTTCCCGGCACGAACCCGATCCTCGGGGGGTTCGATCCCATGATCCAGGGCGTTACGAAGGAGGTGATTGAGGGGTGCGTCCAGCTTCTCCAGGATGTCCCGGTCCACTTCCGTTGATTTCCCTTTGATCTCGAGCCGGACTTTTTTACCCAGCTCACGGGCAACGTCGCGGACCATCCTCGGAAACCCTTGAATCCCGTCTGAAAAGGGACGCATCCTCACCGAAATGACCTCATGGTAAAGCCGGTCCGAAAGGGCCGCTGAGGTACCGTTGAATAGATCGAACTGATTCAGCCGTTCCCCTACCTTGCGGCTGCATTCCTTGGTCTTTGTTCTGGCCCGCAGCACGAGATCCGATGCCTCCGAGCCGCTCCCGTCCTGCACAAGGACTTCCTGCAATCCATCCAGGATCGCAAGGAGTTCCCCATGATTTCTCTTCAGTTCCAGGAGGGCCTCTGAAAAGGCCGGGAGCCAGCGGGCATTGACCACCACCTCTCCGGCCTGGCCCATGAGTCGCTCGATCTTTCCAGCCGTAACACGTACGGTACGGTCCTTGTCTTCCGCTGCATGCACCTGGGGCAGGGTTTCGACGCTTCCTACGGGAGACGGCAGGCCCACCTCCGCTTCTGCATGGGCCGGGACCGGTTCAGGCGGATGTACGGTCGGGGGGCGTGCTGGTTCTGTCGAGGAAGTCTCCACAGGAGAAACCGGAATGGCCTGCTCCCCGTTGATGATGGCCGATATGGCGCCCACCAGGCGGTCGATCTCGTCGCGGTGACGGCCGAGCCAGTCTGTCTCTCCTTGGCTGAGGGAATGGGCGAGCTGGGTCAGGATATCCACAATCCGGAGCAGGATATCGATCTGATCGGGGCCTAAGGAGACCTCCCCTTTCTGTGCGGCTACAAAACAGTCTTCCATGACATGGGCCGCCCGGACCGCCACATCCAAACCCAGGACCCGTGCCCCGCCCTTGATGGAATGGGCCGCCCGCATCAGGGCCTCCAATTGATCCGTGGCCCCCGGATTGCTTTCCAGGGCCAGGAGGCCGTCATTCAGGACCGCCACATGGGTTTCCACCTCTGCCTGGAAAAGATCCAGCATGGTGGGATCGACCCTATCCATCTGTCCTTCCCCGGTCGTCGTATCCCTTTTCGCCGGAGCAGCGTCCATCGAAGGGGCGGCATGGGGGGGGGATTTAAGGGGGACCATCGTTTTCGCGGAGAGGATGCCCTGTATGGCCGCCATCAGCTCCTCAACGCCATCCTGAGATCGCTCAACCGATTCGGATCCGGTTGTATCGACAGCCTCGGTGATCTGATTGAGGGTTTCGACACCCTTGAGAAGCATGTGGATATGTTCCGGGCCCAAAACCGCCTGGCCTTTTCGGGCCGCCGCAAAGCAGTCTTCCATGGCTTGGGAGACCTTTGCCGTCGCGCCAAAGCCCACGATACGGGCCGCTCCCTTGATGGAGTGGGCAGCCTGGATCAATGGGTCGAGTAGATCGATCGCATCAGGGTTTTCCTCCAATGCGAGGAGTCCGTCGTTGAGTTCCGCAACGTAGTTCTGGGCCTCCGTTCGAAAGAGATCCAGCATTGCCGGGTCTGCGATGACGGATGTCTGTGGAGAGCCCGCTTCCTTTCTCCGCGTTGGAACCTTCTCCCCAACTGCGGATGTAGCTGCGATAGGGGTGCGCGGGGCTGCTGTCTCCGGCCTGGAAGGGGGGGAGGAAATTCCGTTCATGGCCGCGACCAGATGCCCAATCTCTTCCTCATGCAAGGTCAGCCATTCGGGTTCATCAGCCGAGCGGGCAAGTTGATTGAGCATGTCCACTCCCTTCAGGAGAATCTCAATGGCATCGCTTCCCAGCGAAAGCGTACCCTTCTGAGCGGCAACAAAAGACGCCTCCATGGACCGGGCCACGGCAACGGCCCCATCCAGATCCACGATCTGCGCCCCCCCCTTGATGGCATGGACGGCCTGTGTCATGGCATCCAACCGGTCTGCGGCGGCCGGGTCTTTCTCAAGGGCCAACAGCCCATCGCTGATGGTGACGGCATGACGATCCACCTCCGCACGGAACAGATCCATGATGGAATGATCATCGGGGTCGTGACCGTTCTGATCCATTATTGAACGCTCCTTTTGAGGCTGTAGAAGAGGAGTTCATCATCCAACAGGGCTACATGTCTGTCTTCCCAATTGAAGATCCTCTTGGTAAACGAGGATTTGGACTTGGCCACGGTCGCGGGCACATTCTGGAACAGACCCGGATGGATATGGTGAATGCCGTGGATCTCCTTCACTGGAAAGACCCATACATCGCCATCCTTGCTGACCACCATCATCCGTTCCTGACGTCTTCCCATCTTTTCCCTTTCCGGGGATTCCGCCTCCAGTTCAATCAGGTGGCCCAGGGAGATACATAACTGGATCTCGCCGTGAACATTGACCACGCCTTTCAATACCGGCCTTTTCCGATGAGGGACCGTGTGGATGGGGACTGTGTCGATAATCTCTGCAAAAAACCGGGCCGGTAACGCCAACCATTCTTCTTCAATTCGGAAGGTTACCACCGGGAAGGTGCCGGTCGGTTCTTCCTTCTTTTTTTCTAACAGGACCTGACCCCATTCCTCCTTGTATTCATTCGGGAGGTCCCGTTCCAGCAGGTTCCTGCCTGCCTGGGTGAAGACCTCGCAGTTGCGGCAGTGGATGACCCGTTCAAGTTCGGGACAGCGGGGACCGTCTTTGGCCCATACGCCAATCCGTTTCCAGCATCTCTCTTCCTGTCGCGTCTCCATGGTCCGTCCTCTCAGATCTCGGCCTGTTTTCGGGACACCCTCTGTGCCCTCTCCCGAAGATGGGCGGCCCGCGCCGTGTTGCCACGGTTTTCAACAATAAAGGAGAGGTGATTCAAGGCCTCCGAATGGTTCGGGTCGAGATAGATCGCCTTGTTGAAGGATTGCTCTGCCTTTTCCTGTCTGTCCAGTGCTTCATATATCAACCCCATCAGAAAATGGGCCTCTACATGGATCGGATGGTCATTCAGGAAATGCCCACAAAGCTCAAGGGCCGACCCAAGGGCCCCCTTGTCAGCCAGGCGCTGAGCCTCGTCAAACAGGTCCCCTCGGATGGAACTCTGTGCGCTGTCGTTCGGGGCCCGCTCCGTAATGAACGATTCAGGGGACTTGCCAACAGAATGCGAGGGGGCGGCCAACCGTGGGGGCTGAAGGCATCTTTCGACCTTTTCAAACCGTCTCCGGCAGGGTCGGGGTTCATGGGCCGGTTGGATGGAACTTCCTTTCTCTTTGCGCTCTTTCCGACAGGCGAAGACGCCGAACTCAGGGATGCCCACCAGCCCCCACAACACAGCAGCCTCCCTTTCGGCATGCCCCAGAAACAGGATCCCTGAATCCGTCAACAGCCGGACCATCAGTTCGAGGGTTCGCTGTTTTGCCCGAGAGCTCAGGTAGATCAACAGATTGCGGCAGAAAATAAAATCATAGGGTTCCTGATCTGCCAGAATCCCTTCGTTCAGGATATTCCCTCTGAGAAACCTGACCGGCTGACGCACATCGTCGTGGAGACGGAAGGCGTCGCCTTCGGGATCAAAATAGCGCTCCCTGAAGGACAGGTCTTCGCCGCGAAAAGACGCCCGGGCATAGAGGGCCGCTCTCGCCCCGGCCAGGGCCGTTTCACTGATATCCACCCCGTCTATGTGGAATCGGTTGTTCTGAATCCCGGCATCCATCAGGGACATGGCAATGGAGTAGGCCTCTTCACCGGTAGAACACGGGATACTCAGCGCCCGCAGAGGGCGGCCTGGGTTTTCTTTGAACCATGTCCCTGTAACGTAATCCACGAGGAAACGGAAGGTCTTTTTGTTTCGGAAAAACCACGTCTCCGGCACGACCACCGCTTCGATAAGAGCGGCTTGTTCCTTCTCAGATGCCATCAGATGGCCGTAATAGTCGGCGACGTCAGGCAGCCCAAGATCAGCCATTCGAAGACGCACCGCCTTGGCGATGACCTCCGAACCAATCGCCTCTGCAGACAGACCGATCGTTTTCTCAAGAAATGAATCAATCCTTGACGGGGACATCATGGCGGCCTTCCAGCATGGGGAGAAAGCGGAATGCTTTCGGGAGGAGATCCAGGTCAATGTACTGAATCATTTCATTTTCTTCCATTATGAATCCCCCCAGATAGGGGGCGTCCTGCATGGTCAGTCCGGGGGATACGAAGGCATCCTGGGATTTTCTTGCCGCATCGGTGACTCGTTCCGCCATGAGCCCGATGACAGCGGGGGTCTGATCCTCTCTCAAATAGTCCACAAGGATGATCCGTGTGCTGAGACGCATTCGGCACGGACACCCCTGGATCAATTGCCTCAGGTCGACGACCGGTACAACCACCCCCCGATAATTGAAGAGCCCGGCAAAGTAATCCGGCGTGTGGGGCACTTGCTTGAGCTTTACCATGGGGGCGATCTCTCTGACCCTGTCACATTTCATGGTGTACATGGTGTCGCCCAGATAGAAGATCAGTACCAGCATGGCCCGAAACCCTTTAGGATTTGCGATTGACGATTGATGATTGACGATTGAAAAAGCCTGTAAGCAGAAGGCACGGGGCGAAACAAATGAACCCTTCTTTTCGCTTTACACTTCTCCGCATCCCGGACCCCAATGACCTCAGCAACCTCAGCGACCTCAACAAACTCAATAAACCCAATGAACCCACACGCCTCAGTACGCCCCCACTATTTTCTGATAGTCGCCGCTGGACTTGATGATGGCAAGACCTTCGTCCAGTTTGTCCGCATAGTATTGCGCCTTTGGAAAAACCTTGGAAAAAGCGACGTATATGTCTGCCTTTTCGCTGTCAAAGGCCTTTTCGATCTTATCGGTCAGTCCATTCTCCTTGATGAGCTTTCTTGCGGTCTTGTCATAGAGTATGGTGGCATCGATCCGGCCTTTGTCCAGTTTCCGCAGATTCAAAAGATCCGACCTCACCTCTACCTTCGTGATACGGTCATTGCTTGAGAAGAAATCCCCATACCCATAATCGAATACGATCCCCACCTTTTCTCCGTTGACCAGGTCTTCCTTTCGCGTGGCTTTCAGCGGTTGGTCACGGTTGTGATAGTAGGCCGACAATGCAGTGAAGAGGGGGGTCTTGCCAAAGATATAGAGATCCTCATTGGAGCGTTCTTTCGGCACATTGAAGACCCCCAATAGGGCGCCTTCCCGCACGCTCATCAATAGACGATTATAGGGCCCAACCTGGAATGAGACATCGATGCCCACTGCCTTGTAGGCCGATCGAACGATCTCATTCGACATACCCGTGCCATCGTGATTGGCATAAGGAACCCAATCATTTTCAGCGCCGAGGGTGATGGTTTCAGCAGAACTGACGCTGGCGCCGCCCAACAGACACAGTATGATCAAAACCCATCGAATCATGGTCAACCTCTTGAGGCGCAAGGCGTCAGGCGCCAGGTTTTCAGGCAGAATCCGACAAACCCTATGAACCCTATGAACCCTTTCAGCTTACCTTGAACTTGGACACCTCGTCCTGCAGGCCCCTTGCCGCCTCATTCAACTGCTCGATGGCCGCATAGGTTTCACGCAGGGAATCCATGGTCTCTTGCATCTCTTCGCTCAGACGGGCCATGGATTGATTGATCTTCTGGGCGTTTTCCGACTGCTGGCCCATGGCTACATTGACGTTTTCAAAATTAGGGGACAAGAGCTGGACCTGTTCGATAATCCGGGCCAACTGGACGCTGATCCTTCCCACATCCTCTGCGCTGCGATTGACCTCCGCGATGAATTTGTCCATCTCCATGACGCCCGCGGATACGGCCGACTGC
>JAUPKI010000398.1 GCA_030837545.1 Thermodesulfobacteriota bacterium
GACCAGCTTGATATAAGGGGTCTCGCCGCATCCGGGACAGGCCCCTGAAAACTCGAACAGGGGCTGTCGGAACTGGCATCCCTTCACCGATGTGGCCGGCATCACGTCGTCTAAGATCGGGAGGGTGGTGGAGAAGGCATGATTGGGGACCTGCACGTCTTTCTGTGTGCCGAGCGGCTTCATGATCAGGGCCTTTTGCTTGGCCGGACAGACCTGGGCGCAGTTGCCGCACCCGGTGCAGTCGAGGGGGCTGATCTGGATGCGGAACCGCAACCCCTTCAGCTCCTTTCCCTTGGCCTCAACCGTGACAAAGTCGGCCGGGGCCTCCTTGAGGCTTTCTTCGTGCGCCAGCACCGGACGGATGACCGCATGGGGGCAGACAAAGGCGCACTGGTTGCACTGGATGCAATGTTCAGGCTGCCACTCCGGGACATGGATGGCGATGCCCCGCTTTTCGTAGCGGGTAGTGGCCGTGGGGAAGATCCCGTCCGGGGGCATGGCGCTCACCGGGAGGCTGTCTCCCTGCTGGGCCAGCATGGGCCGCATGACCTCCTTCACAAACTCGGGCTCGTCCTTTTCCTTGTAGGCCTCGTGTCCGGCCGTGGCCCAGGACTCCGGAACGTCGATCTTCTGAAGGGCGCCCAGGGTCTTGTCCACGGCGCCCACGTTCATTCGGACCACTTTGTCGCCCTTTTTCCCATAGGTCTTTTTGATGGCGGCCTTGACATAATTGAGGGCCTGCTTGGCCGGGATGATGTTGGCGATCTTGAAGAAGGCCGCCTGCATGATCATGTTGATGCGGCCCCCGAGGCCCAGTTCCTCGGCGATCTTGACCGCGTCGATATTGTAGAAATCGAGTTCCTTCTGCCGTATGGTCCGCTTCATGCGGTCCGGGAGCTGGGTCTCCATCTCTTCGACGGTCCAGGGGGAATTGAGGAGGAATGCCCCGCCTTTTCGTATCCCGTCCAATATATCATACTGGTCCACAAAGGCCGGGTTGTGACACGCGATAAAATCGGAGCGGGTCAGGAGGTAGGGCGACTGGATCCGGTGCGGCGAAAACCTCAGATGAGATATGGTGATCCCGCCGGATTTCTTGGCATCGTAGGCAAAATAGGCCTGGGCAAACATATCCGTGTTCTCGCCGATGATCTTGATGGAGTTCTTGTTGGCCCCCACCGTGCCGTCCGCGCCTAAGCCCCAGAACTTGCACCGGACCGTTCCCTCGGGCGAAGGGTCGATCTCTTCCCCGAGATCGAGGGAGGTATGGGTCACATCATCCACAATGCCTACAGTAAAGTGGTTCTTGGGGGCCTTTGACTTGAGGTTGTCAAACACGGCCTTGACCATAGTAGGAGTGAGATCCTTGCTCCCGAGCCCGTATCGCCCCCCTGCGATCACGGGGGCGTCGCCCCGCTCCTGGAACAGGGTGCAGACATCCCGGTAGAGGGGTTCGCCGACGGCCCCGGGGGACTTGGTCCGGTCGAGGACTGCGACGGCCCGGGCCGTGGCAGGGAGGGCCCTCAGGAAATAGTCCGGCGAAAAGGGCGTGTAGAGGCGCACCTTGATGAGCCCGACCCGTTCATTCCGTGCGGTGAGATAGTTGACCGTCTCCTCGATCACATCGCAACTGGAGGCCATGGAGACGATGACCCGCTCGGCCTCGGGGTCTCCCACATAGTCAAAAATATGGTAGGTCCGGCCCACCAGGTCCCCCACCTTTTTCATCTCTTCCTGAACAATCTCTGCGATCGGTTCATAAAAGGGGTTGGCGGCCTCCCGGTTCTGGAAGAAGATGTCTGGGTTCTGGGCCGTGCCCCGGAGTTGTGGGTATTCCGGGTTCATGGCCCTGCTCCTGAACTCCTCGATGGCATTCCAGTCCACCAGCGCGGCCATATCGTCATAGTCGATCAGCTCGATCTTCTGGATCTCGTTGGATGTTCGGAACCCGTCAAAAAAGTGGATGAACGGCATGCCGCTCCGGATGGCCGCCAGATGGGCCACCAGGGCCAGGTCCATGTTCTCCTGCACCGAGGCGGAAGCGATCATGGAAAAACCGGTCTGCCGGACCGCGTTGATGTCCGAGTGGTCGCCGAAGATGGAGAGGGCATGGGCGGCGATGGTCCTGGCAGAGACATGAAAGACCCCGGGCATGAGTTCGCCGGCGATCTTGTACATGTTGGGGATCATGAGCAACAGACCCTGGGAAGCGGTGAAGGTGGTAGCCAGGGCCCCGGCCGAAAGGGCCCCATGAACCGCGCCCGCGGCCCCGCCCTCGGATTGCATCTCCACTACCTTGAGGACCTGGCCGAAGATGTTCTTGCGTCCATGGGCTGCCCACTCGTCTGCGTACTCACCCATGCTGCTGGAAGGAGTGATCGGGTAAATGGCCGCCACATCACTCATGGCATAGGCCACATGGGCAGTGGCCTCGTTTCCTTCGATGGTTTTCTTTACAGGCATGATTCGGTTCCTTTCTGAAAATGTCATTTGGCTGATATAGGGTCTGGGCAGAAGGTTGCCTTTCCCGGACAATTAAGATATCTAACGGTCACGTTTGAAGGCTCAAAGTTCATTGGGTTGGTTGCGTTCATTAGGCTCGTTGAGTTCGCTGTTCCAACGCTCACTTACCCTCATCCCCACGCCCTGCGTGGGAACGCATTTTCGCAGAAGGATTTTCGTCCTCTGGGACGACAACCCCTATTGTCATGGGAAGTTACCTGTGAACATCCGAACCCATAAAAAGCGACAGCAAATGCAGTTTAGAGGTCCTGTTTTATCTTGTCAAGATCTAATCACAAAAGGTTGAAATGAAAAGAGAATATCCAGGGCATCCGCTGGTTGGGGTGGCGGCGGTGATCTTTCACGACGCATCCGTATGGCTGGCCCGGCGAGATCAGGAGCCGTCCAGAGGGCTGTGGAGCCTTCCCGGCGGGCTGGTGGAACTGGGCGAGACCCATTTGGAGGCGCTGGCCAGGGAGCTGCGGGAAGAACTCGGAATCGCCATAACTGTCGGCGGGCTGGTGGGCGTTTTTGATAAGATCTTTCACGACCCTGAAGGCCGGGTCCA
>JAUPKI010000399.1 GCA_030837545.1 Thermodesulfobacteriota bacterium
TGCATCAAGGCGTTCTCCGAGACGGACTTCACCGAAGACCTCAAGAAGTTTGACGTGCCGACGCTGATCCTTCACGGCGACGACGACCAGATCGTGCCGATCGGCGCCGCGGCTCTCCGCTCATCGAAGCTGATCAGGAACGCGACCCTGAAGATCTATGCCGGCGCGCCCCACGGTCTCGCATACACGCATAAAGACCGGCTCAACGCCGACCTGCTGGCATTCCTTAAGACCTGAGGTCACTTTGTGGGTGCGGTATTGGAGCCGTACCGGTCGGCCTTCCAACAAGTCCCTTCGGCGGGTGGGCCGCTGAAGGGCAACATTTAGGCTTTTACCACATCACATAGGAGGAAAAAATAATGAACACCGACAAGATCAAAAGTGCATCTCCCCATGCCCTATCGTCCCTGCCCTACGCGGATAACGCGCTGAGTCCTGTAATCTCCGCAAATACGATTGGCTTCCACTACGGCAAGCATCACAAGGCATATGTCGATAACCTGAACAAGCTGGTAGCAGGAACGGATTTTGCGAACCTGCCGTTGGAGAAAATCATCACCCAGACGGCCGGCAAAGCCGACAAGACTGCGATATTCAATAATGCAGCGCAAACCTGGAACCACACGTTTTACTGGCGCAGCCTGAGGCCGAAGGGCGGTGGTGGGCCGCCCGCAGTGTTGAAGCAAAAGATCGAGGCTTCCTTCGGCACCGTGGATGCATGCAAGCAGGAGTTGGCGACTGCGGCAATGGCGCAGTTCGGCAGCGGCTGGACATGGCTTGTGCTGGATAGCGCCAAGCTCAAGGTGGTTAAGACCGGCAATGCAGATGGACCGATGACCACTGGCATGAAACCGTTATTGACCATCGACGTGTGGGAACATGCCTACTACTTGGATTACCAGAACCGACGCAAGGACTATGTCAACGCAGTGCTGGACAACCTGATTCATTGGGATTTCGCGGCAGAGAACCTTGGTTAAGGAGATTAATCATGAGCAAAAAACAGACGATGAACAATTCCAACGCGGGCTGAGCCCGCAACCCAGTATCTGAAAAAACTACTGTCACGAAAAACATCGGAAAGCCGCATCGGGTGAGGATCTCCACACCTGACCAAAACTTTTCTTGTTTTTTGTGACAGGGTTATTGGCAATAAGGTACTCACCCTCAGTCCTCAGAAAAACAGAGCGTCCGATGCCGGGTCGCCCCACCCGGCGCCCGCCAGCCCCGCAAAAAAATCGGCTACGCAGGTCTGACGAAAGGACACTGAGATTCGAGGGCGCCATGTTTTTGAACGGACCGGTATGGCGGCTCGAGTTGACCACGGTAGAGTGGCCCAAGTAAGTTACCCTTTTACACGGAATGGGGAAAACAGGTTCCCTCAATATATGGAGGTTCCACCAAATATTGAGGCCAAACCAACCGTTTCACCCTTCTCTACGCCTCTCTCCCATTCATCTAACCTACCGTTATCTATACATGATTCCAGCTTATTTCCCTTCACCGGTTGTTGGCAGGCCACTTGCAACGATGATCTGCATGATCCTGGTCATCATACGAATGAAGGTTCTTCCTGAGAAGTGCATGGAGCTGTCTCAGGCGATCACTTCCCTGATCGGCCCCATACGGACAGAGAAGGGATGCCTGCGCTGCGACTTTTGCCGGAGTATGGAGGATGAAAATGAACTCTGTATTCTTGAAGAATGGAATACCCGGGAAAACCTGAGTAGCCATCTGAAGTCCGATCGGTTTCGAGTACTTCGCGGGGCGATGAACCTTCTCCAGGAGCCCTACGAAATGGTGTCGCACACCGTAGCAGCGGGAAAAACAATAAGAGAAGCGCGGTCCCAGCCAGCAGTTTAATGACCGGGATGACGGGGTCCCAGTAGGGTGTGTTGCTTATCGGCAAACAAGTAGGCCTGCAATCAAAATACATTCTATTCCGTGTATCGCGGGAAGCAGAGAGACAAACTTGAGAGAGAGAGGGGAGGATTAGCCATGACAGTTATCACACTTCTCATTGCGATTGTTGCGTTGATCATTGCGGTTCTGGCATTTCAACGAACTGGGGGGACTAAAGATCTGAAGAAAACCACAGCCGAGCTTTTAGCCAAAATGGAAAAGAGGATGCGAGAAGAAGAAGCATCTAAGGTGGAAAAGGAAAAGGTACAGCCATAACCGGAACCATATAAAAGGCATTAAATTCCACCAAAATGTGAAATAGCATACTTATGCGTGTCAGCCGTCATTTTTTGAAGGCATTCCTTCTCGAGGCGGCTCTGTCACGGTCCTGAGGGAGGATAACCATGTACCTTTCATTAATCGTCACCTTTATACTTCTTCTGGTAATTATCGTCACTGCGATACAGAACAGTATGCCTTTGGATTTCAAATTTTTCACATGGAATTTTCAGACATCTATTACGGGCTTGATTTTTTATTCCTCTCTCATGGGTGGAGCCATCGTGGCAATTTGGACCTTACCAAAGCTGGCAAAGAAATCCCTTCATGTGAGGAGCATGAACAAAGAGATCCATCAATTGAAGGAAAAGATTGCAGCTTAAGAACAGGGATGTCGACAAGTCTCAGATAGAATGGCCCCCCTTGAAAGGGATAGATAGACGGTTGGATTTTTTGATGGTTCTAATGTCTGCAATTCCCGACAGGGATGGGGGATTGAAATTTCGTAAGCGTTCACAGGTTCCCGGTTTCCCGCTGCAGCGGGATTCAAGGTTGGGAAGAAGGACAGAATTGATGACCCGAAGATCTGGCAAATCCCGCTGGAAGGCGGGACTGTCTTTGCCAGATGGCCTCCAATGGCCCCCGGTTTTCGGGGTTGGAATGGTTGGCACGGGGAGGGTTGAGGGAGGGTGCACATGTGAGCTGGAATCCGGTGGGGAAAAATACAACCTTGAACCTCTGAACCTCTGAACCCGTGAACGGTTACAGAATTTCATTGAACGAAAACCCAAGAATGGAGGTTCGAAATGGCGGAAAGCAAATTAACAGAGATCGGCAGAGTTACCAAGAAGGCAGTTATTGGAGCGCTCAAGGGCACTGGGGCGAAGGCGCAATCCATTGCGGAGACGAGCAATGACCTGGTCAAGGCGACGATTGAGGGGGTGGGCGATTTCACGGTTGCCATTGAAAAAAGGGTGGGAGAAATCGTCTCAGGGGCAATCGAGGGCGCAAATGAAGTGGGCGAGGACTTGTTCATGACCCTAAAGTCCACTGTCAGTGGAATTGTGAAAGCGAGTTCAGATGTGGGGGCAGATGTGGCCAAGACTGCTGTTACAGCCACTGAGGGGGCCATCAAGGTGGCAGCCAGGGCCGGCGCCGATATCGGCAAGGCAACCAAGGAAGCGGTCACCGGGGCTGTTGAAGCGGGTGATCAAATCGGGACACAAGCGTCCAAGGCCGTAAGGGAAGCCCTGAAAACGTCAATCAAAGGCGCCAAGGACGTGATCAAGGGGCCGCCCAAATAGACAAGGGCTGAACTTTTGTCATTTTCTTTCTTGTTTCAATTCTAAGTATGGCTATTACGCCGTAGGGATAATGGGGCAAATCAAGAATAGTGAAGGAGGGGTTCAAATGAAAAATGTCATGTTCGTAAGGGGGTTACTCGCAGTCATGTTGTTGGTCCCGGGGCTATTGTCGGGTTGCGGTGAGAAGGACCAAGCCCAGAGCAAGCCCGCGGCCGTATCCAAAGATGATGTCAAGAAGGAGGCCAAGGAAGCCTATCATGCAACCAAGGCCTACACCCAGGAGCAGATGCAGGCCGTTCGAAAACAGATGGAAACCAGACTCGATGACTACGGGAAGGAAATTGATCAACTGAAGGCAAAGGCGGAAAAGTTGGAAGGGGATGCCAAGGCGAAAGCGGAACAGCAACTGACGGCATTGCGTCAAAAACGGGATGAGGTTTCTGAAAAGGTGAAGAAGCTGGGTTCTTCCAGCGGAGATGCGTGGGAGCAACTGAAATCAGGCATTGATGCGGCCATGGAGGATTTGGGCAACGCCTATAAAAAGGTTGCGGCCGAGTTCAGCAAATCCTGAGAACAACGATCTATTGTAGCGCGTTCAGAGAATCCTCTGCGAAAGGAGCGCTCCCCATGTCTTTTATAGAAAACCTTAAGGCCAAAATCAAGGCCGACGGGCTTTTGCTGAAACTCGTGTCCACGATGAAAGAGCCGCCCGGAAAGTGGTGGGTGGACAAGGCCCTCATCCAGGAACTTGTCGAAATGACGGATTTTGAGCACAAGAAGTTCAGGGACCTTCATCTCTACGTACGCCCCCTGGAGGGCGAGATCATGGAAGTGCTGGTTTTCGACAACGAATTGGCCATCTACCACACGACCGTGGCCGACGTGGGCCTTCGCAAAAGCCCGTTCTGGCAGGAAATGATCAGCATTAGAAATATCAAGAAGATCATGAATCATCATGATGTGCTGGTGAGCAAGGGAAAGGAGTCGCTTAAGAGAATACACGCCAATGCGCTGGCGCTCCTAAATCTCACATATACCAGGGATGACCTGATGCTGCTCCTGGAAGATGCGCGCAGAGGCCTGGAACGGGAATCCATCGAGCAGGTGCAGGAATCGTTGGATCTATTTGTCGATTTGCTGGCTTTCGAGCTCTTGCTTCTTGACGTGGTGGAGGGGGATTTACAGATTTTTGCCAGGCCTGCACATCAGAACGGAGCGGTTCCTTCGTTTGAGAACCTCATCCTTTTCGGCAAGGAACCCCTGTCCCTGGGTTTAAAGAAAGGGTCCTTTTCGCCGGAGGACGATCTGGATCTTGCGTGGGTCATGCAATATGTCCGCGGTAAGAAAACCGCCGATCTCAAGGGCATCGATGTTTTCAAATTTCTAACTGAACTGGCGCTTGAAAAGGCGCAAGCGGTCCAGTAAATACGGTGATCTACCCGTGGACCCAAACCAAAAATTGAATCTGAGCGTCAGATTTCACTAACAACATCCAAACAGGCAAGCATCAGGGGATAGGTTGCGGGCGGTTTATAGATAGATCTGACCCATAGTGACATGAATAGCGTGCACGATAACAACAAGGAGGAGAGGTATGGGAGAGACGAAACGACAGGCCTACACCTTCACTGTCAGGGAATATGGGGATGGCACCCCGTATATAGGATGCGTACCGGTTGGGAGAGAATGGAACGTTTTCGGCAAAGGCTCTCTCAGTTTTGTCCTCCCTGCAGATACGACCTTGAAGCGCGCACAAGAAGCCAATGCATTTTTTAACAGCAACATCAAGTACATTTCATTTATTGAAACCTCTGCCCCTGACAAGTAATGACGAACGAGAGCAAACTCCAAACCAGTTCCTGGTGGAGATAGCCGGATTCGAAACGAATAAGGGGGTCATCATCAAGACTGCCCTCAACAGGCCGGAATCCTGGATCCTGCCTTGCTGGGGCCTGGGCGGCCTGATGGGCAGATCCGGGTAGACGGACCGGATATCAACGGGGGATAAGCCCCCGAAAATCCATTCCAAGCATGTTCTGTTGCCTTCCGCTGTCGATTTCCGATGGTCCTGAGAAACCTGTTTGGGGACCGGCGCCCAACCACTGAATATCCCTCCGAAATCTCCCTTCTTCGGAAATTGGCTGGATGCTGATGAAAAGTTGAATAGGTTTATTTTACATTTATTTTACAAAGATATTATTTACTTTACTGTATAATTCTTTATATTACTAAAATTATATTAATTGCTTAACATTTTAGGGAGCAATAAACGGCTGAATTCCGAATACTCCCGCACGTGCGGGATGTCCCGTGAGGGTGTCATCCGATAATACAAATCAAAAAAATATCAGTAAGGGAGATCGAATGAAATTATTGCTTACTTCTGTATTCGGGCCATATGGGGTGGACGATGAATATGGTGAAAAGGAAAACAAGATGGAACTCTTTCACAATCAGGTGACTCGAGAGCAGGGCATCTTTTCCTACCGGTTCAATCATGGAAGCCAGGGACTCTACTTTTTGGCGGAAAATGTGGACATGCCCACGGCGATCCTGGATTTCCCAACCTTTAAGCGTTTCAAAAAGGAACTGAAAAAGGGCTATGACTACATTGGGATCAGCTTTATCATACCCAATTTCAAAAAAGCAAAGGCGATGGCACGCGCCATCCGTGAATTGGCGCCCAAATCAAAGATCATTCTGGGGGGCCACGGGGTCAATATCCCCAATATCGCGTCCATGATCGATCATGATGTTATCTGTCACGGCGAAGGCGTCTATTTTTTGAGAGAGCTTTTTGGAGAGAAGGTGGACAAACCCATCCGGCATCCCCTTGAATACAGCTCTTTCAACAGACAGGTCATGGGCGCGCCATGGGCGTCCGACTCGGGCATCCTGATACCAGGGGTGGGGTGCGCGAACAAATGCCGTTTTTGCGCCACCTCACATTTCTTTGGCCGTTATATTCCGTACCTAAAGACCGGTCAGGAGATCTTTGATGTCTGTTGCCGTTACGAAGATGAAAAAAATATACATGAATTCGGCGTACTGGATGAGAACTTCTTAAAAATGAAGGACCGTGCCCTGGACCTGCTGGACCTGATGGAGAAGAATGATCGTCATTTCAATTTTTCGATCTTCAGTTCTGCAGAAACCCTGAAAGGCATCGGTGATCTGGATATCCTGGTGCGCATGGGCGTGACGTTTGTGTGGGTCGGCGTTGAAACGAAGAAAGAGATCTATGCAAAGAATAAGGGCACCGATTTTGAGGTTCTTTTTATGGAATTAAAAAAAAGGGGGATCAGTGTCCTGGCATCATCGATCCTGTTTATCGAGGAACACGATCAGAACACGATCTGGGAAGACGTAAATTTTGTGACCTCGCTGAATCCGGACTACGTGCAATTTTCGCCGCTGGGACCGATCCCCGGGACAAAGCTGTACGATGACTATGATAAGGAGGGGAAACTCCTTAAAACAATCCCTTACCAATCCCAGCACGGCCAGAAGAAAATCTGGTTTCATCATCCCCATTTTACAAGAGATGAATCCGAGGGCTTTTTACGTCTTGCCTTTAAAAAGGATTACAACAGAAATGGCGCTTCCCTGTTGCGGGTCATAAAAACCACCCTAACAGGTCATTTATATTGCAGGAACCATCCGGATGAACGCATTCGAACACGTTCGAAGGATTACGAAAAGAGGGTTGGCATGATGCGATATTTTCTCAAGGCATCGGCCCTTTTTGTGGAAAACCGGCAGAGCAGGATCCTGTTGGGGGAGATCAAGACATCGTATCGGTCACAATTCGGCAGGATGCGCATCCCCACGCTCCTCACATCGCTGCTGGTCATTTTCTTCAGTGTTAAAGAATACTTGCGATGCCGATTTCTTGGAGATCTCAGGGCGCCGAAAACATCCTATCGCCCATTAACCAAGCCTTACCCACCTACGGCTCAACGGGCCATTCCCTCATACGCCCATGTCGCCATGCCAAAAACGCCTTATCCCTGGATCCAAAGGCCTGCGCCTCAATACGTATTGAACACCGACTCCTATCCTGAACAAGGCCGCACCTCTTCAAAATTTTAATGGTTGAGTTCATGCCTCCGTGGGAATAGAATCATGGATGAAAAGGCTGGCATATATCCTTTACCAATGCAGGTGGGACTGCCATACAGGTCCCTACCGGGGTTGTCGGCGATGCATCAATCAAAGTGGTTTTTTCATCCGATCCTTATCTTCATCTTCTCCATTGTGGCGGTGGTCCTGTCCCTGTTCCTATATATCTACTGGTATGTGGAGGTCAGCACAGGGCTGAAGAGAGTACTGGAGAAAGCCAGCCTCGATCGCGATCAGGTCCTGGCATCTCAAACCTGGATGGTAATCCTGGTGCTCTCCATCCTTGTGGGGATTATTTTGATAGGCATATTCATCATCTTTGTCTACAATCAGAAGACCTTCCAGCTTTACCGCCTCCAGCGTAACTTCATCAACAATTTTACCCATGAACTCAAGACCCCGGTCACGTCACTAAAACTGTATCTGGAGACATTTCGGAAATATGAGCTTCCCCGGAAGGACCAGCTCAAGTATATCGGCTACATGGTTCAGGATGCGGACCGGCTGACCTATAATATCAACCGCATCCTGGATCTTGCAAAAATTGAGAGTAAGACCTACGAAGGAAAACTCGTAACGGAGGATCTCGTTCGGGCGGTTGAGCACTTTGCTGAGAAAAACCGTCACCTCTTCGATAGATGCGACATACGGATCCACAATCCTTCCGGCCGATCCTTTCTATACCCCATTTCTCCCACCCTGTTTGAGATACTTCTGATGAATCTCTTCACCAATGCCATCAAGTACAATGAATCCGAGGCCCCCCGCCTGGATATCACGTTCGAACCCAAAGGGAGGGGATTGCACATCCGTTTTGCGGACAACGGCATTGGACTGCCCAAGACGGAATTGAAGAAGGTCTTCAAAAAATTTTATCAGATCGGACGCTCGGAGGATATGTCGGCCAAGGGCACCGGGCTCGGCCTGAATCTGGTTGAGAGCATTGCCCGGCTGCATAAGGGAAAAATGACGGCCGAATCCAAAGGGAGTGGCGAGGGTTCTGTTTTTTCCCTGGTCCTCCCCATGAAGCACGTGCAATCTAAGCCAACTGAGGGATGACATGGGTGATTCCGCCAAAACACGCGTCCTGGTGGTGGAAGATGATGGCCACCTGGCCGAAGGGCTGAAGCTGAACCTGTCGCTGAAGGGATATGAGGTGCTGATCGCACCGGATGGGATCTCGGCCCTGCAGGAGTGGAAGGAATGGCGCCCGGACCTGATCGTGCTCGACATCATGCTTCCGGGGATTGACGGGCTGTCGGTGCTTCGAAATATCCGTCTTGAGGACGAACGGATGCCGATTCTGATCCTGTCGGCCAAGGGGGGGCCCGATGACAGGGTCAAAGGGTTCTCGTACGGCGTGGACGATTATCTGGTCAAGCCCTTCAATCTGGATGAGTTTCTGCTCCGGGTAGACCGGCTCTTGACCCGGGGGGCCTGGTCCCAGGCGGGCCCCGATTCAGACGAAAACAGCATGTCGTCGCTCCCCAGGATCTACACCTTTGGAGATAACAGGGTCGATTTTCAGACCCTGAAGGCCCATGGCCCGTCCGGGGAGATCAGCCTGACCGAGCAGGAAACAAGACTCTTGAGGCTGTTTATCGCCAACCGCGGCAGACCCCTTTCAAGGAGAAACCTCCTGGAAATCGGCTGGGGGTACACCGGGGGAACCGCCACCCGGACAGTGGATAATTTCATGGTCCGACTACGGAAGTACTTTGAGCCCGACCCCAAAAAACCCGTCCATTTTAAAAGCCTTCGATCGGTGGGATATGTCTTTGATCACGACCCTGACCATAGACCGTAAGATAATTGTTTTAGGGACGCGGATTTCCGCAGATAGGCGCAGCTAAATGAATCGACTAAAGATCTTGAAAATCAGCGTTAATCTGCGTCCAAAGATTTTCTCCTAATGCTATAAAATGGATGATCCTCTGAATATACTTGGCATCGATATCGGGTCTGTTGCCCTATCCATGGCTGAAATCCATCCTGAAAGAGACATCTGCAGAACCGCCTATCAATTTCATCACGGCAATGTCGCAGAGACCTTCGCCAAGATGATGCATGATGTCGATCCGGGGAGGATCTGCGGCATCGCGGCCACATCGTCAACCCCTTCGGTCATCAAGGCAGACGCGAGATATGACAACCGGGTAGCCGTTATTGAGGCGGCCCGTCATTTCCATCACAAAATCGGCGCCATTCTCATTGTCGGCGGCGAGGCATTCGGACTGATCGGTTTTGACGAGAATGGCCATTACCGCAGCTTCAAGACCAATACCTCATGCGCGGCCGGGACGGGGAGTTTCCTGGATCAGCAGGCCCGGAGGCTGAATCTCGAAAGCACGGAGACCTTGAGCGAGAAGGCCTTCAGCAACAAGGGGAGCGTGCCCAAGATCGCCTCACGGTGCGCGGTTTTTGCAAAAACCGATCTGGTACACGCCCAGCAGGAAGGCTATACCCTGGAACAGATCTGCGACGGATTGTGTTATGGCCTGGCCAAGAACATCGTGGATACGCTTTCTTTAGACAGGGAACGGTTTGGCCCGGTCATTTTCACGGGCGGCGTATCCAGAAACAGGGCCGTGGTTCAGCATATCCAATCCATTTCCGGAAAAAAGATCATTGTCGATGAAACGGGCGTTTACGGGGCCATCGGCGCTGCGTTTCTCATGCTGGCCGAATTGCGAGGAGACGATGTCGTGCGGTTTAGGTCGGCGGAGGACATGCTGACCCACGAAACTGTTCAGAAAAAATATTTTCATGACCCCCTCACGTTAACCCTTTCCCATTATCCAGAATTCGCCGGTGTTGAGACCTATGAATATGCCGGCTCCAATACCGGATTTCCATCCCCCGTTGAGGTGGACGTTTATGAAACCCTGACACCCCATCGCGAGTATGAGGCGACCCTGGGCGTGGATATCGGGTCTACAAGCACCAAGGCCGTCCTCCTGAACGCGGACGGAGGGGTCCTGGCCGGCTTCTACACGAGCACCGCCGGGAGACCGGTCGCCGCGGTTCAAAGGCTCTTTTCATCCATTGAGGATATGGCTCAAAAGAAGCACATCGAGTTGCGGATCAAGGGCGCGGCAACGACCGGGTCGGGGAGGAAGTTCTCGGGAAAGATCATCGGGGCCGATAGGGTCATTGACGAGATTACGGCACATGCCAGGGCTGCCTGCGAGATTGATCCGAATGTAGACACCATCATTGAGATCGGCGGGCAGGATTCCAAGTTCACCACCCTGAAAAACGGCCGGGTCACCTTCTCCATTATGAATAACGTGTGCGCTGCGGGAACCGGGAGCTTTATCGAGGAGCAGGCCCGGAAGCTGGGGTGCCCTTTAGCGGATTATTCTTCGAGAACCGAGGGTCAAAGGTCCCCCATTGTCAGCGACAGGTGCACCGTGTTTATGGAAAGGGACATGAACCATTATCTCTCTCTGGGCTACGCCGTGAATGAGGTCCTGGCCTCGGTGCTCCATGCCATTCGGGAGAACTACCTCACCAAGGTGGCCATTGAAGGGAGCATCGGAAGCACCATTTTTTTCCAGGGGGCTACGGCAAAGAACAAGGCCCTTGTGGCCGCCTTTGAACAACGGCTTCAAAAACCGATCCATGTTTCCAGATACTGCCATCTCACCGGGGCATGGGGGGCTGCCCTCAGCCTCACCGATCAGGGGATCACGGAAACCCGATTCCGGGGCATCGGCCTTTCCAAAAAGACGATCCACGTGACCTCGGAGATATGCGACCTGTGCACGAATCACTGCAAGATAACGGTAGCCGATGTGGGGGGCGAAAAGGTCGCCTTCGGATTTCTGTGCGGCAGGGAATATGACACCCAGCGATACGTCAGCAAAAACCCTTCCGGGTTTGACCTGCTCAAGGAGAGAAAAAAGGTCTTCTCCCTGGAACCTGTTCGGGAGTATTCCGAGAAGATCACCATCGGCATCCCCGCGGCCCTCCATATCTATGAGGACCTTTCCTTCTGGAAGCGGTTCTTTGATGAGCTTTCCATCAAGACCGTCACAAGCGAAGATTACGGCGAGGCCCTGAAGGAAGGGAAACAGTTGGCGAATGCCGAGTTCTGCGCCCCCATGGCAGCGCTTCACGGGCATGTCGGTTATCTGACGGACAAATCGGACCGGGTTTTCCTTCCCTTTTACCTGGAGAGAAAGGCCGCGGGCAAGGGGGTTCGGCGGCAGTATTGCTACTACACGCAATTTTCTCCTTCCCTGATTTCCGTTTCAGGTGACGGAAATGTGGGGGAAAGGCTGCTCACCCCCCTGGTTCATTCCCTTCACGGTTCGATCTATACAAAGATCGAACTCCACGCCATGCTGAAGCCCATCACCAACAGCCGCATCGGTTTTCTGGATGTTTCCAGGGCCTATGACAGGGCCTGTGAATACCAGGCGTCCTGCCTCGAAACGTGGAAGGGGATATACGAACGGGAATCGCAAGGCCGAAAGGAGATGTGCGTGGTCCTGCTGGGAAGGCCTTACACGATTCTCTCCAGGACCATGAACAAGGGGATACCCGACATGTTTGCCTCCCTCGGCATTCGGGTCTTTTTTCAGGATATGTTCTCCTGCTCCAGTGAGGATGCGGAACCGATCCGAAGGCTCTTGGACGAGGTCCACTGGCATTACGCATCGGAAATCCTGAAGGCGGCCCAGTCAGTTGCCTTATCCCAGGGGGTGTACCCGGTTCTGGTGACTTCCTTCAGGTGCTCACCGGATTCCTTTGCCATCGACTATTTCAAGAAGATCATGGAGGCCCATGGGAAGCCGTATCTCATCCTTCAATTAGATGAGCATGCGTCGAGCGTCGGGTATGAGACACGGATTGAGGCCGCCATTCGATCGTTTGAAAATCACTTTTCAGCAGGGCCCGGAAAGAGGATCGCCTGTTATGCACCGTCCATTTTTCCGTCAAGAGAGAAGACCCTTTCGGGCAGGACATTAATTATTCCAAACTGGGACGACATTACCCTCAAATTTGTGGTGGCCAATCTCAGAAGAGAGGGGATTGATGCAAGATTGATGGAGGAATCCCAGGTAACGATCCAGAAAAGCCTGCGTCACAACACGGGCCAGTGCATCCCCCTAAACATCATCGCCCAGGAGTTTATGGAGTATGTGGAAACCCATGACCTGGATCCCGAAAAGACCCTCCTGTGGATGGTCTCGTCGCAGATCTCCTGTAATATCGGGCTGTTTCCCCATCACCTGAAGCGGCTCTTTGATTCCTATGGCAAGGGGATGGAGAAGGCCGGGGTCTACGTGGGGACCATGTCCTTCATGGATATCTCCCTGAGACTCCCCATCAACACCTATTTTGCCTATACGTTCGGCGGGTTTATCCGAAAGATCGGATGCAGAATCAGGCCCTATGAGAAAGAAAAGGGGGCAACGGACAGGGCGCTCAAAGACGGTGTCGAGATCCTGGCGGATGCCTTCCTCGGAAACCGGTCCAAGGAGGAGGCCCTGGCACAGGTGATCTCCTCTTTTGAAGCCATTGACAGAACAGAGGGACAGAAGCCGAAGGTGGCGATTTTCGGCGATCTGTACGTGCGGGACAACGACGTGCTCAACCAGGGCCTCATCCCCTTTATTGAACAGCACAACGGCGAGGTGATCGTAACCCCTTACAGCGCTTATGTGCAGATGATCGCCAAGACCTATCTCAAGAAATGGTTTTTCGAGGGCAACTATCTGGATGTGCTCTCTTCAAAGGCCCTGCTGGCCGCCGTCACCCGGATGGAAAAGACATATCAAAAGCATTTCGGCAGGATCCTGGAAAACCCGGCCCCTAAATACGATGAGGCCCCTGAACATATCCTCTCTCCATATCATGTCAGAATGGAGCACACCGGCGAGTCCATGGACAACCTGCTCAAAATATTCTATATCAAGAGGCACTACCCGGATGTGTCCCTCTTTGTCCAGACAAGCCCCGCCTTCTGCTGCCCTTCCCTGGTCACCGAGGCGATGGCCAGAGAGATCGAGAAAAAGACCGGGGTCCCCATTGTATCCATCACCTATGACGGAACCTCCAGCAACAAGAACGAAGCGCTTATCCCGTATCTCACCTATTTGAACAAACACTGAGTACATGGTTTCACAAATACCTTGGCGCATGGCAAGGAACAGGGTTCAATTGAGCAACATGTCACCATATATACGAAACAGAGCACTTAGGGAGAATTTGGGGAGCCTTGTGGGTTAACGGACTGTAGAAATAAAAAATCTTTGTGCCTTTGGTGTCTTTGTGTGAGATACTATTTCTTGCGGCTATGCCGCGTCAGGGGGGTTGAGTGGCGAATAAGCCAACCATGCAACCATTGGACAGGAGGGAAATAACATGAAGGAAAGGGCTGGAGACATCACGTTCAAGGGAAATCTACTGACACTTTTGGGGAGTGAAATCAAGGTGGGCGATGCGGCGCCCGATTGCGAACTCCTGGGAAACGATCTATCGCCAGTAAAACTGTCGTCCTACCGAGGCAAGGTCTGCATTCTCTCATCGGTTCCGTCGCTGGACACGCCCGTGTGTGATATGGAGACCCGGCGGTTCAACCAGGAAGCGGGCGGTCTGGGCGACAATGTGGCCATCCTGACCATCAGCATGGATCTTCCCTTTGCCCAGGCCCGGTGGTGCGGGGCCGCAGGCGTGGATAAGGTTGTCACCTTATCTGATCACAGAGACGCGGCCTTTGGGGAGGCTTACGGGATCCTGATCAAAGAACTCCGGTTGCTGGCCAGGGCCATCTTCGTAGTGGACAGGGAGGGGATTATCCAGTACGTCCAGCTCGTCAAGGAGATGACCCAGGAGCCGGATTATGGATCCGTACTGGCCGCTGCCAAAAGGCTGACCGCCTCCTGAGATGTTGAGGTTTTTTACCGTAAAAATACGCTTATGAATCACGTATCGACCCAACGACTCGAATGGGCAAAGAACCTCGTTATCGTGTGGGAGCGGCTTCCAAGCCGCGATAGGTCGTGGCGAGGACGCCACTCTCACAGGGATTGTCATGTTCGGGGGTGATGAGCCGTTCGTCATGAGCGTTTGGGTTGGATGATGACGGTCATCTCTTGAATCCATGTGGCGCTTACAGGGAATGGCGTCAAGAGAAGTACAGAGGGAGCTGATCCGCCACAAGGAATCCTTCCTCGGTCGGAATGACCCTCCCATCCAGTATGTTCACGAGTCCGGCCTCCTCCATTCTTGAGAGGGCGGCCATGGATTGAGCGTCCGGGGCAATGAACCTTAAATCAACCCCCTGCCGGGTCCTGAATCCGAGGGCCAGGGATTCGAGCCGCATCTGTTCCTCGGTCAGGGTTTCTCTTCCCTCTACCGGGGGGAGCCCGGTGTTCAGGAGCCCAGCATAGCGCCGGATGGACCGGACATTCCACCACCGGTCCTTTCCATCAAATGAGTGGGCCGATGGCCCCAGCCCCAGGTACGGGACATGCTCCCAGTATTTGCAGTTATGACGGGAACAATGGGCCTCGGTCCTGGCATAGTTGGAGACCTCGTAGTGGATATAACCAGCCCCCCTCAGCAGCCGGGAGGCGGCAAGAAAACAGGAACGGCCGTCCTCCTCATTCATGGGACGGATGTTCCCCTTCTCTCTCAGCGTGCCGAAGGCCGTCCCTTTTTCCAGGGTCAATTCATAGCAGGAAATATGCTCGGGCTGGAACGAGAGGGCGCATCGGAGGGTCTCCAGCCACTCCTCAAGGGCCTGTCCCGGCAGGCCATAGATCAGATCCACCCCCACGTTATCGAATCCGACGGATCGGAGGCGCGTCAAGGCCTCCCTGGCTTCCTCTCCGGTATGGCCTCTGCCCAAAAAGGAGAGGGTGTCCTCATTAAAGGACTGGACCCCCAGATTGATTCTGTTGCATCCCAGGTCCTTCAGCAGCCGGACCTTTTCCCCTGACAGATCGCAGGGGTTGGCCTCAATGGTGAATTCCGTATCGGCGGCAAAATCAAAGTGGGTGAATAAATGGTCGACCAGACCGGACAGGGTCCGGTTGTCCAGGAAGGTGGGGGTGCCGCCCCCGAGATAGAGGCTGTCAAACCGATCAAAACGACCCTTGTATAAGAGGACTTCCTTCTGGATGCCCTCGAACCAGATTGGCACGGGAGCGGCTGAAGGGACGGAGTAAAAGGCACAGTAGGGGCATTTGCTCCGGCAGAAGGGGACGTGGACATAAAGTCCCGGGGACATTCAGGAATCCTTATCTGTCTTCAGGACCGCCACGAATGCGCTCTGGGGGATGGCCACCGACCCGACCATCTTCATCCGCTTTTTCCCCTTTTTCTGCTTTTCAAGAAGCTTCCGTTTTCTCGTAATGTCCCCGCCGTAGCACTTGGCCGTCACATCTTTCCTGAAAGGGGAGATGGTGCTTCGCGCAATGACCATCCCGCCGATGGCCCCCTGAACGGCAATCTTGAACATGTGTCTCGGGATCTCTTCCTTCAGCTTCTCGCAGGCGTGAAGGGCCCTGGGCCGAGCGCTCTCCCTGAAGACGATCTGGGAAAGGGCGTCCACCCTTTCTCCGTTCAGGAGGATGTCCAGCTTCACCAGGTCGCTTTCCCTGTAGTCCAGAAGCTCGTAATCAAACGACCCATATCCCTGGGTGACGGTCTTGAGGCTGTCGTAGAAATCGTAGATCACATCGGCCAGGGGCATGTCGAACCGAATTTCAATCCGTCCGGGCGTGGGATAGTTAAATTGGGCATTTACGCCCCTTCGTTCAAGGCAGAGGTCCATGACCGCCCCCATGTACCGCTCCGGGATCATGATGCTGGCCCGGATATAGGGCTCCATCCCCTTTACGATGGCGGTCGGGTCTGGGTAATACACCGGATTGTCCACGGTGACCTCTTCCCCGTTGGAAAGGACAAAGCGATACTGGACCGTGGGGGAGGTCATGATGATCGACTGATCATACTCCCTCTCGAGCCGCTCCTGCACAATCTCCAGGTGTAGAAGACCCAGGAACCCGCAGCGAAAACCGAGGCCCAGGGCCGCAGACGAGTCCTTTTGAAAGACCAGGGCCGCATCGTTCAGTTTGTATTTCTCCAGGGAATCGGCCAGGGACCGGTAATCGTCCGACGCGACCGGATAGATGGAGGCAAAGACCACCGGCTTGACCTCCTTGAACCCCGGCAGGGGGACCGGGGCCGGATCGTTGTCAAGGGTGATGGTGTCTCCGATTCGGACGTCGCTGACGGTCTTGATCCCCGATATGATGTAGCCAACCTCGCCCGCGGACAAGTCCTTTTTGGGTTCCCTGTTAAGCCGGAAAAGGCCGACCTCTTCCACCTTGTACACCGCCCGGTTATGCATGAGCCGTATCCTGTCGCCGGCCCGCACGGTCCCTGCAAACAGCCTGCAACTGACGATGGTCCCCCGGAACGGGTCGTAGTGCGCGTCAAAGATGAGGGCCTGGAGCGGTCCGTCTGTCGCGCCTGACGGGGGAGGAATCTCTTTTACAATGGCCTCCAGAACATCCTCGATGCCGATCCCTTCCTTGGCGGAACAGAGGATCGCCTGGTCGGAGTCCAGTCCCAGGTCGATCTCAATCTCTTCCTTGACCCGTTCGATGTCGGCAGAGGGAAGGTCGATCTTGTTGATGACCGGGATGATCTCCAGATCGTGCTCCATGGCCGCATAGGCGTTCGCAACGGTCTGGGCCTCCACCCCCTGTGCCGCGTCCACTAAGAGGAGCACGCCCTCGCACGATGCCAGGGCCCGGGAGACCTCATAGGAAAAATCGACGTGACCCGGCGTATCGATGAGATTCAGTTCAAAGGAACGGCCCTTTTTGTCCACATAGGGGAGGGTGACGGCCTGGCTCTTGATGGTAATCCCCCGTTCCCGCTCGATGTCCATGGTGTCCAGGATCTGGTCCCGGAAGTCCCTGTCCTCAACCAGTCCGGTCGCCTGGATCAGGCGATCCGCAAGGGTCGATTTTCCATGATCGATATGGGCAATAATGCTGAAATTGCGTATGTGATCCATCTAATATTTTCCTTAGGCCGTTCCTCATGCAAAGGCGCTAAGCGCGCGAAGGAAACGATAATAAAGGTGTTGGTCAGAAACTTGGCGTCTTGGCGTCTTGGCGCGAGGCCTTTTTGGTTCCGGCCAGTCCTGCAATCATCTTCGCATGCCTCAAGGCGGCGCCTCGGTTCCTGAGCACCGCCTCCCTCGCACGCTCGCCATATGCCATGACTTCTTCCGGATGGCCGAGGAGCCACAGGACCTTGTCGGCCAATTCTTCGGGGCTGGAAATCGGCACGCTGGCCTGGGCCGATTCCAACAGATCTCTTGCGTCTAAAAAATCCTCCATGGAAGGGCCATAAAGCACCGCCTTTCCCCATACGGCCGGCTCTAACGGGTTCTGGCCTCCTAAAGGGACAAGGCTGGCGCCGCAGAAAACGATGGTCGCGACGCTGTAGATCTTGAACAGTTCGCCGAACGTGTTGATGATGATGACCTTTTCGGTCCGGCCGGCCTTCCCCTTGCCGATCTCCGTCCTCAGTTGACAGCTCAGTCCTCTGCGGTGAACCATCTTCAGGATGTCGCCGGTCCGGTCAATATGCCTCGGCACGATCATCAGGATCGTCTCCGGGAAGGCATCGAGCGCCTTCAGATACATATCCAGGATAATCTCCTCCTCGCCCTGGCGGGTGCTGCCCGCCACAATCACCCTGTGGGATGCATCCAGATTGAGGGCCTGCCGCACCTCCGTCTCCAGACGCGGGTCCGGCGCCTGGGCGAGGATGTCATACTTGGCATTCCCGTTGACCTCGATGCGATGGGCGGGGGCGCCCATGGACCGGATGCGCGCCGCATCCTCCTTCGAGATCATGCCGAACGCATCCACATTCTTGAGGACTCCCTTAAAGAAGGGGCGCAGCCTGAGGTATCCGTCAATGGATCTCACCGAGATTCTGCCGTTGATCAGGGCGGTCCGAATTCTTAGACGCCGCGCCTCCAGGACCCAGGTTGGCCAGATTTCCGTTTCGAGAAAGACCATGACATTTGGTCTCACGCGGCCAAGGGCGATGCGAAAACAGGCGATGAAATCCACCGGGGCGTACACCACGGGGATGTCTTCCCCGAAACGTTCCTCTGCCAGTGCCCGGCCGTGTTCCGTCATGGTTGAGACAAGGACGGAGCACGTTGGCATGATCTGGCGCAACGCGCCGATGATCGATTCCGCCACCCTGACCTCGCCCAGAGAGACCGCATGGATCCAGATCGTGGGTCTGCGATTCAGGCGTCGAAGTGCCTCACTGGGGATGAGTCCCAGACGTTCCTTGAGATGCCGGCGGTATCGTCCGGTAATGCCGGTGTATATCAGGAAAAGGGGGAGCAGCAACAGGAAGAAGACTCCAGTCAGACCGACATAGATGCCATACAGCAGACCCATTCCCGAATATCCCCTCCTCCCTGAAGTGGATGACATTAGACCATCCAGGCGTCTTCCGTCAAACTTTTTCAGTGACGTCCGCCTGTTAATTTGGTAATAGAAGAACCGGTATGTGCTGTTGGGTTTCGCTCCGCGCTACCCAACCCACAAGCTGCGGTCGGGGGCACACGGCGGGTGACCATACCTGCAGGAGCCGGGTTGATACGCGGCAGCTCGGGCGCCAACCCAATAAACCCAACGAACCCAGCAAACTCAAGTAACCCAGCTTTGCATGAGGTGCCTATATGACCTTTGAAAAGCATATCCTCTGTATCGGGGCAGGCTATGTGGGCGGCCCTACCATGGCTATGATCGCCTTCAAGTGCCCCCAGTACAAGGTGACCGTCGTGGATATCAATCCCGATCGGATCGCCGAGTGGAATTCAGACCAACTTCCCATCTATGAGCCCGGCCTGGATGAGATCGTCAAGGCCAGAAGGGGAAAGAACCTCTTCTTCAGCACGGAGGTCGAGCAGGGGATCCGGGAATCTGAAATCATCTTTGTCAGCGTCAACACCCCTACCAAGACCTTCGGGGCCGGGGCCGGGATGGCGGCCGACCTTCAGTACTGGGACAAGACCGCCAGACAGATACGGGCATACGCCCAATCCAACAAGATCATCGTGGAGAAGAGCACCCTCCCGGTGAAGACCGCCCAGGCCATGAAACGGATTCTGACGTGCGAGGATAACGGCATCCGGTTCGATGTCCTCTCCAATCCGGAGTTTCTGGCCGAGGGCACGGCCATCAGGGATCTGGAGGCACCGGACCGGGTCCTCATCGGATCGACAGTGACGCCCAACGGGCTCAGGGCACGGGATGTCCTGGTGGAGATCTACGCCAACTGGGTGCATAGAGACCGGATCATCACCTCCAACATCTGGAGCAGCGAGCTGTCCAAGTTAGTGGCCAACGCCTTTCTGGCCCAGAGGATCTCTTCCATCAATTCCATATCGGCCCTCTGTGAGAAGGCCGATGCGGACATCGAGGAGGTCGCCCGGGCCGTGGGCATGGACAGCCGGGTGGGGAGCCGGTTCCTGAATGCCAGCGTCGGATTCGGAGGATCGTGCTTCAAGAAGGACATCCTCAATCTGGTCTATCTCTGCCGCTATTACGATCTCAAGGAGGTGGCCGATTACTGGGAGGGGGTTGTCCGGATCAACGATTATCAGAAAGAGCGCTTCATGCTCAAGATGCTGGACGCCCTGTTCAACACGCTGGCCGACAAAAAGGTCTGCCTCCTTGGGTTTGCCTTCAAGGCCGATACCGGCGACACCCGGGAGAGTCCGGCGATCTTTGTGGCAAGGCGGTTGGTCGAGGAAAAGGCGCATGTCGTCATCACCGATCCCAAGGCCCTCAAGAATGCCATGAAGGACATGGAGGGGGCCATCGGCAACGTTGCCTATGTTGAAGACCCCTATGAGGCTGCCGAAGGGTGCAGCGCCATTGCCGTCATGACCGAGTGGCGGATCTATGCTACCCTTGATTATGAGAGGATCTACCGGACCATGACCAAACCGGCCTTTATCTTCGACGGCCGAAATATCCTGGATCACCGGAAGCTGTTTGAGATCGGCTTCAATGTCTTTCCGATCGGCAAGCCCGGCCTGACGCATTTTTAAAAAGGGGGCCCAACATGATGCACCATCAGAGACGAATCCTTGTCACCGGCGGGGCAGGATTTTTAGGATCGCACCTGTGCGATCGTCTGACCCGGGAGGGGCACGACGTCTTGTGCCTGGATAATTTCTTTACCGGAACCAAGAAAAATATCAGGCATTTGATAGGGCTGCCCAACTTTGAATTCATCCGCCACGACCTGGTCCATCCCATATTCCTCGAGGTGGATGAGATCTACAACCTGGCCTGTCCCGCGTCTCCCATCCATTATCAGTACAACCCGGTCAAGACCGTCAAGACCAGCGTCATGGGGGCCATCCATATGCTGGGCCTTGCCAAGCGGGTCCATGCCAGAATCCTTCAGGCCTCCACCAGCGAGGTTTACGGCAATCCGACCATCCATCCGCAACCGGAGACCTACTGGGGCAATGTCAATACCATCGGTCCCCGGTCGTGCTACGACGAGGGAAAGCGCTGCGCCGAAACCCTATTTTTTGACTATCACCGGCAGAACCGGGTCAACATCCGGGTGGTCCGGATCTTCAATACCTACGGCCCCCGAATGGACCCCAACGACGGTCGGGTGGTGAGCAACTTTATCGTTCAGGCCTTGACAGGAGAGGACATCACCGTCTATGGGGACGGGTCCCAGACACGCTCCTTCTGTTATGTGGATGACCTGATCGAGGGTCTGATCCGGATGATGAACACCCCGGACGATTTCGTGGGTCCCGTGAATCTGGGAAACCCTTCTGAATTCAGCATGCTGGAACTTGCCGAAGAGATCATCCAACTGACCGGGAGCCGATCCCAGATCGTCTTCAAGCCCCTCCCCCAGGATGACCCCTTGCAGCGCCGGCCGGACATCTCCCTGGCAAAGAAGCGGCTTGAGTGGGAGCCGAGGATCAAGCTGGAGGAAGGTCTTGAAAAGACCATTGGCTATTTCAAAAATATCCTGGCTCAAAGGTAGACGAGATCCAAAAACTGAGAAAGAGATGGAAGAGGAATCAGAAAAATGACATGGATTTTTCCAACATCTCCTTTCGAATCTATGGAGGGAATTAAATTTTCACGACATAACCAGTCTCGCAACATAAGTAAGGCATATCTCAGGTTTTTGGTGCCCAGAAATCTTTGTGATTTCCCGAAGATTCATCAGTATTTCTTATAGTTGATAGACGGAATCACAACGTTGCTCGACCGACCCGGACCGAATGATATCACAGGTTTTTTAGCCTGATGTGGCACGTTTGGTCTCTGTTACATTTCGTCTCTGGGTGGGAATAAGGGAAGGAGGGGTGACAATACACTCAATGCCATCGGCGGTCAGCCGGTCATATAGGTCAAATCCTCCGGGGCTAGCCTCGTAAACGATCCGTATGCAATTGCCTCTGAACTGGGAAAGGATCTTCTTGAAGGCGTCATAATTTGGCTTCGAGAGGGTAACGGTCAACACGATTTCCCCGTCCGCTAACGCCGTGATGTGCCAGGAACGCTTATGCATGTCTATTCCGATTGAAACTGTTTTTCCTTTGAAATTAATTCTGTTTCTCGTTATTTTAGTAGCCATGGGAAGTTCCTCCTTATGTTATTGCCCACCGAACTTCACGGCAATATCATGACATTTTCATCCCCCATCATCACGCCGGCAATCCTTTCGCAGGGACAACTACGCCGAGCTCAATCATTGTTGTGGGTGATCTTGGGCCCGTGGTCTGATTTGAGGTGAACGTCCAGTTGCGGGAAGGATATCTCAATGCCGTTTTCCCTGAAAATGCGGGTAATGTGGTACCGAACCTCTGAATCGGCATACCGGTCGGCCCAGCCCTTGATCCATACCCTTAGGGAAAAGACCAGGGTGCTGTCGCCGAAATCGAGGAACCGGACCCTGGGGGGCGGCATAGACAATACCTTGGGGCTCTGCTTTGCGGCCTCCAGGAGGAGTTCAGTGACCCTTTCCACGTCCGAGCCGTAGGCCACGCCGACCTTGATTGCCTGCCGGAATTTATGATCCCCGTGGCTCCAGTTGATCATCTTCTGAGAGACCAGGAGGGAATTGGGCACAAAAATCGTGGCCCCGGAAAAGGTTTGAATCAGGGTGTTGCGAATGGTTACCTTTTTGACATACCCCCTGGTGTCGTCAACCTCCACCAGGTCCCCGGGCTGGATGCTCCTCCCGAAGAGGAGAATCAGGCCTCCGATGAAGTTGTTGACGATGGTCTGCATGCCGAAGCCGAGACCCACGGAAAGGCCTCCGGCGATCATGGACAGATTCCTGAACGATATGCCCAAGAGACCGAGGGTTGAAAGGAAGAAGAGAGACCAGAGCACATAGGTGACAATGGAGTCCAGGGACTGGACCGACCCGGGATCCAGGTCCCGGTAGCGTTCCGGCAGCCTGGCAATGGCTGAACGGGCCAGGGCAATCCCTGCCCGGACGGCAAACAAGAGAGAAAAGATGCAGACAACACGGTAGAGACTGAATGTGAAGTTGTCCCAGCCTACCCGATATCGGATCACCTCCAGAAAGAGCGCCCCTCCGCCTACAAACGTGAAGACCCAGGCGAAGCTCCCCAGGAGCAGGGAGATAAAAATCAGGGGAAGTCCCAGGCCCCGTACATTCAAAACCGGAGGGGAACCGGCATCCGTTTTGGGGCCTTCCCAGCGGGCGCCCAGCCTGGCCAGCCCCGCGCTCAGGCATCGGGCCAGGCGGACATTCAGCCAGAAAAGGAGGAGGAGGACCCCTGAGAGGAGAGACAGATGGCCCCAGCCCAACAGGGCCAGAAGGGCCAGGACAGGCATGGCCCAGACCATGATGATCCTCGGCGCATTGGGCCAGCCCTGCCGGCGCGGTGCGGTGCGGTCATAGTACCAGTAGAGAATCAACAGAGAGGCCGCCCACACCGGGATGAATGTCTGCTCAGGAATGTGAAGGGCCTCCAGAAGGACTGTGCCCGAGACGGCCGCCCAGAGAGGGGTCAGACTGTGGGGTTGAGATGCCGCATCAGGAAGGAACAGGCGCCTGAGTTCCCTTGAAAGAGAGAGGAGGCCGAAGATAAGGATGACGGTCACGGCCGTGAAAAAAAACGACGACGGGAATAACCCGGTGGAGGTAATAGCCAATAGAACGCCGAATCCGATGGAGCAGGAGAGGCAGAAGGGTAGACATTTGATGTCGCTGGAAAGGCCTTCAAACCGCTTCCGTAGCTGCCTGAGGGCCACTACGGAAATCGATGATAGGAAAAGGGAAAACAGGACCGCCTTGGCCCCGAATGTCAACCATGCCGCTTTCTTGAGATCGACGGGCTCCAGGAGACAGATGCTAAAGTGAGATGTCCATTTCCGGGCGCCGTCCATCCCTTCGGACCATGCTGCGGCCGTAAAATAGCTGGGCGACCGCTTGAGCAGATGGGTTGCCAGGGCCTGGTTGTACGCATGTTGAACCTGGGCCTGGTCCTTTTTGAGGAGAAGGCCAAAGGATTCGGCAGGCTTCAGGCCGTTGGTCAGGCTGAGTTTCAGGGATCGAATGCGTGCCTGCAGGGATGCGAGGTCATTGCGATAGGCCTGGGCCTCTGACTTCGTGGCGGGTTGCGCCAGGTCTTCGACGGTATCGGAGTCCTGTTCGACCTTCAGGGAGAGGTCTGACAGGGTATCCATGAGACGGTTCAGTCCCGCATCAGAGGACTTGAAGGGAGCGACCAGCCGCTCCGTCTCGGCTTCGAACCACCCTATCACCCCTAAAACGTCCCGCAACGCAAGCGGATTTGTTGACGTGAGATTGAAATAGAACATCAGTTTGTCAAATCTGGATCTCAACAGGTAGAGGCGTTTTTTCATGACGGCCAGCCGGGCCGGCAGGTTCAGGGCCAATTGGTCCACGCTCCCTGAACCCTCGTCAAGTTCCTGTTGCTGCCTTCTCAGCAGGTCGTTCCAACTCCCTGTATCGGTCCCGGCAGGACCGCAGGCAACGAGAGAGAGAAAGATGAGAGCTGATGCCAGGATGCACAGGGTGGACCGGGTAGCACAAGGGAGACCTCTGCGCGGGGCGGGCCCCCGTGACCCATCACAGGGAAGGTTGAAGATGGTCAAGGGCAGGTTTCCCTTGCGTTTGTTGTGGACAACGCTCATGCGAGGCCCTCCCTAATGATTTCTTTTCAGGACGTTTCATCGTCTGGAGATCCTTCGCCCATCATCTGGAACCAGGACCGCATATAGTGAAGGCCTGATGCAATGGTTAATACCCCGGTGGCCAAATAGAAGATGGGAATGATGCCGGAAAAAAGATGAAAATGATTTCCGGCAATCACCATAAACACCGTCGCAAGCTGGAGGCAGGTGGTTAGCTTGCTTAATATCGAGGGCTTGATGACGATGTCCTGTTTCGTTAAGAAGAGGATCAATACGCCTAAGAGGATCAGAATATCCCGTGTAATGACCGTCACCGTCAACCAGGGGGGGATGAAACCCCTGGCCGCAAGGACCACAAAGGCTGCAATGAGAAGAAACTTGTCCGCCAGGGGGTCGAGATAGGACCCGAGTTTGCTCTTCTGGTTGAGGAGCCTGGCCAGCAGGCCGTCAGCCCCGTCGCTCAGGCCCGCCAGGATGAAGACGGTCAGCGCCTCCAGGAACCTCTCATTGATCAGATAGATAACGAAAATGGGGACCAGGATGATGCGTAGGGTGGTGATCAGGTTGGGGATGGTCATGGCAGAGGGTCACTCAAGGTTAAACCCAATCGCTTGGGCCTGGGTCTGATCCAGGCGGAATGGAAAGGGGCGTTTCTGCCGATAGGCACGGGAAAAAGGGGCGCCGAGGAGCAGAAAAAGGCTAAGGGCAAAAAAACGATTCTATCTGGACGAGGGCAATGACTTGAGCTCATTTTCAGACTCCGAGACGAGCCCGTTGTTGATCTCCAAAACCTTTTTAAACGCCGTCTCCGCTTCCAATGGCTGATTGGCCTTCTTATAGGCGATGCCCATATAGAAATAAGCATCAGGCAGATCTTGCTGGTAGTGCAGGGCATCCGAGAACCGCGCTTTCACCTTCTCCAACCAGAGGTCTCCCTGCTCCATGGTATACAGGCGCATAAATCCGACGTAAGCCAAGGCCTCCTCCCTGTTCGTGTCGGCTGTGTCTCTGGCCTTGCGCATGGATTCAAGGGCGGCTTCGAATTGGTTCTCCCTGCCGTACGTCAGGCCCAAACCCCGATGCGCATTGGAGTCGTTGGGATTGAGTTGAAGGGCCAGCTCGAATTCCCTCTTGGCATCCGACAGGTAGTTCTTGCTGAGCAGTTTCAGGCCGCTTGACACATGATGTTCCGCGGTGTCCAACACGCTCTCAGGGATCCGCGGCTTGGGTGAACAGCCCACGAAAAAGCAGGGGGCCAGGAAAAAAACAGCCACCATGGTTCGAAGAATGCTGCAGTTGATGACATCCATCAGGATCCCTCCAGTGAAAGGCCATTCCGGACCGCTTCCCGAGTCTCTGGTCGAATGCCCAGATTTCCTCTCCATTTTGCCATAGAGGATACCTATCAGAAAGTCAAGCGGTTTCAGAGAGAAATGACGTGACCATATCTAATACCATGTCGATCGCATCAGGGTCAACCCATATGACGTTGGGTTCCGCCCTGAACCATGTGAGCTGTCGCTTGGCATATCGCCGGGTATCTCTCTTGAGGGCCTCGATGGCCTCTGTAAAGGACAACTCTCCCTGTAAATGACGGACCATATGTCTGTACCCGATCGCCTTCATGGATTTGAGATCAGGAGAATACCCCTGGTTCAGCAGGTTACGGGTCTCTTTCAGGAGGCCCATGTCCGCCATCTTCAGGGTTCTCTCATTGATGCGATGGTAGAGCGTCTTCCTCTCCACGTCCAGGCAGATCTTCAGGGCGTCGGGTGACGGGTCCCTGAATCCATGCCCTTTCATGAGATCCGAGGAAAGTCGATTGGAAAGGTAAATGATTTCGAGGGCCCTGATGATCCGTATCCGGTCGTTGGGGTGGATTGCAGCCCCTGATTGGGGGTCGAGATCCCTGAGTCTGTCATGGAGTCTGAGGGGTCCGTGCCTGTCACATTCCTTCCGCAACGTCTCCCTCAGGTCCGGATTCGACGGGGGGGCCTTCATGAGCCCTCCGAGAAGGGCGCGGATATAAAGCCCTGTGCCGCCTACGACCATGCATGCCCTCCCTCTTGAACAAATGTCAGCGATAATCGGAATGGCCTTGCGACGGTAGATCGCGGCGTTGAAGGGCTCGTCAGGATTGACCACGTCTAACAGGTGGTGGGGAACCCCCTTCTGTTCTTCGAGGGTCGGCTTGGCCGTGCCGATATCCATCCCCCGATAGACCTGCATGGAATCGGCATTGACGATTTCTCCTGACAGAGAATGGGCCAGGTCCACGGCGAACCCGCTCTTGCCGCTGGCGGTCGGGCCTGCAATGACAACGATCTTAGGCCGCCTTTCGTTGGACATGGTATCCCGCTGACATGAAAAGAGGTTCAGAGGTTTACAAGTTCAGAGGTTCAGGGTTGAGTGGTTGCGTTTCCCACATTCGATGTTGGACGTTCGGTGTTGGATGTTCGATGGTTACAATACCCGTTTAAACATCTTTTCCAACTCGTGATAGGGAACCTCCCTGAATACGGGTCTTCCGTGAGGGCAGTGGGTCGGGAGGTCCATTTCTCCCAATTCCGTCAGGAGCCGCTCCATCTCGTCTTGGTTCAGCCGCTGTCCGGCCCGAATGGCCCCGTGGCAGGCCATGAGCATGATGCAGGCGTCGAAAAGGGCGCCTTCGTCAGTCGTCCCTTCTGCCAGTTCCGGGATCAGCTCGGACGCGAAGGACGGCCAGTCCACACGCTCCAGGAGGGCCGGAACAGCGGTCAAGAGAAAGGTATTGCCCCCGAAGTGGCTAAATTCGAGCCCGAACCTGCACAATTCCTCCCCCCTTTCCAGCATGATCCGGGTTTCTTTTGTGGAGAGTTCCAGCTCGTGAGGGATCAGGAGGGTCTGGATTTCAATCCTTTCGGCAGCGATGGATTTTTTAAGGTGTTCGTATACAATCCGTTCGTGGGCCGCATGTTGATCTACCATCATAAGCCCGCTTGAGGTTTCGCAGAGAATATAGGTATGTCCCAACTGGCCGATGATCCTCGGCCCTGTCCGGACCATGGACGGATCAGGGGACAGCCCGGCCGGCTTAGGCTGGGCCTCCCGCAACGTGGCCCTCGGAACATATTCCCATGGAGGCTCTGAAACGGCCGTCGTAGGACCCCGCTGACCCGAAACCGGTGTGAGGTCGATGCCTTCCTGCCTCGAAAAGGGCTGAGGCAGCCTGTCCAGTCCCTTGCCAACAGCGGACACAATCGCCTGAAACACCCTGGAGGCGTTGCGGAATCGGATTTCCTGCTTGGTCGGGTGGACATTGACGTCGATGTCTAATGGATCGATGTCAATAAATACAACCGCCTGGGGGTATTGCCCCTTCATAAGGCGTCTGCCGTATCCCTCCATGATCGCCTTTGTCGCGAGCCGGTCTCTGATATTCCTGCCGTTGACATAGACATAGAGACGATCGCCCCTGTTTCTCGCGAAGTCCGCAGGGACAACATAGGCCATGATGGATAGCTCGACGCCCTTTTCTTGCCCCGTCATCATGGCCTCCGCTGTCTTTCGTCCCATCAATCCCGAGATACGCTCACGGGCGTCTTCAGATGCAGGGAGATGGATGATATTCCTCGGGCCGTCGTCCAGCCTAAAAGTGATCTTTGGAAACGGCATGGCAATCCGGGAGAGGATATCCACGATGTGATCGGTCTCCGTCCGCACGGCACGGAGGAATTTCCGTCTTGCCGGGATATTGAAAAAGAGGTCTTTGACCTCGACGGTTGTCCCCGGAGGGGCGCCTGTTTCCTCTATCTCTAGTAGTTTTCCGCCCGAAATCCTGAGTCTGTGCCCTGTCAACTGACCCCGGGGAAGCGTTGTGATCTGCATGCGGGATACAGCGGCGATGCTGGGAAGCGCCTCCCCCCGGAACCCCAGCGATCGGACGCTCAAGAGATCGGACGCCGTTCGGATCTTGCTGGTAGCATGCCTTTCCACACACAGCAAGAGGTCATCCCTGGACATGCCGGCGCCGTTATCGCTGACCCGGATGCCCCGCTTGCCTCCGCTTTCAATCCTGACCACGATTCGGTCTGCACCCGCATCAATACTGTTGTCCGTTAATTCCCGGACAACCGAGGCGGGCCGGTCCACGACCTCTCCCGCCGCAATCTGAGCGGCCAAGGTCTCTGGGAGGATTCTGATGGTATTCATAGATAGAGAAGGTCTTCATCCACGTCGAACCGTTGAACAGGACGGGGGGTTCTCGACAATCTCGAAAAGACCCGCTTCTTTTTTGCGAGGAGCAGATTGTGAGCGCCCATCGGGTCGTGCAAGAGGCAGGGAGATGTTTCAGGATGTGTCAGAAAGTCATTTGCCAGACCCCGGGACAGGTCCAGCATGAGGGCGAGGAATCCATGGAAATGCCGCCATCGGACGACCCTGGTTTCAAAAAAAAGATCCCGGGTGGTGTGAAGGCGGTCGGAAAACTTAACCGTCTGCGCAAAAAAGCTCTTCCCCGCCTTGAAACCGTTTTTCCTCCTTCCGCCCATCAGCTTGAGGAGGTCATCGCAGATCTGGTGGTCCATATCCAGCACGCCCCTGGCGATCCTGGTGTAGGGAGAGCCGATCAGATAATCCGCACGAATTTCCCAGAAGAGATGCCCCATTTTTCCTCTCCCCGGGTAGGCGCTCAACAGATTGGGGATAAAGAAATTGTGGGCGATGACGTCGGCCGCCAGATGAGACAGAAAGCCGAGGGCATAGGCCGTCTCACGGTCGTCTTTGGCCCCACGAAGGAATCTAAAGCCGCCTTCCCAGGTATGCGGATTTTTTTTGTACGTTCGTTTCCCCTTGCCGATGAAAAAATCGGCCGACAGACAGCCATATATATATTCGATAGGGAATGAGGTGATGACGTGAGCGATCGACGGGAGGAGGAGCTTGGCCGAATCGAGTGAGCTGAGGGCCAGGGCGGTGTGGATACCGGGTCCCCAGGCAAGAACGAATTCAGCGTCGATCAGTTGGATGACGAGATAACCGGCCAGAAACACAGACACTTTCAAGAATAACATGTTGGATTTTGAATCTCCTTCACTTCTAAAATGGCATTTTTTAGATTATCATAGCACACTATCTGTCTCAGCATCAATCTTTTAATTCTCCATCAAGTCGCGCCAGGGCGGGCTTTGAACCCGTGAACGGTTACCTTTCTTACAAAGATTTTGTTGTTTTTCGTGACAGGCTGTTAAGGAATAAGGCCCTATTTGCCGAGATGGATAGTCAGCCTGTCGCCGGGGTGGATGGGGTGTTGGGGATCAATCCGGTTCCAGATAATGAGGGCAGGGAGGGGCACATCAAATTTGGCGGCAATGGATGAGAGGGTGTCTCCCTTCTGGACGATGTAGACCTTGCTGTTTTCACCAGAAGCGGATTGTTTGACAAGCTCTGCAAAGCGTGTCTGAAATCCGGCAGAGGCCCCTTTTGGAACCAGAATCTCGTGGGTCCCCTGGGCCAGATAGTATCCTCTGATCTCTGGGTTGAGGTCCTTGATGACCTTGAATCGGGTCCCTGCTGCCTGGGCCACCAGACGGACGGGGGTCTCGCTGGGGCACTCGATGCGGATTCTGTCGAATGACATGGGCGGGTAATAGTCACCAGGTTTGAAATCGAAGCCGAAATTCTCAGGGCGGGTGCATATGAGCTTGATGGCGATGATGCGGAACAGGTAGCACTGGGTCTCAATGGGGAGGTAGAGGAGATAATAGTTGTCGGTTTGCTGTTCCAGTACCTCGGCCATCAGGCCGTTCTCCCCCATGTTGTAGGCTGCGGCCGCCATGGTCCAGGACCCAAATTTCTCATGAAGGTCCTTGAAATATTTTGTGGCCGCCTCGGTGGATCGGAAGATATTGCGCCGTTCATCCTTCCAGTTGTCAATGGTCAGGCCGTATTTTCGACCCGTGGACGGAATGAACTGCCAGAACCCCATGGCCCCACTTTTGGATCCTGCATGGGGTTTGAGGGAGCTTTCAGCGATCACCAGATACTTGAGGTCATCCGGCAGGCCAGCGGATTTCAACATCGGTTCAATAATGCTGAAGTACCGTTTGGAGCGTTTCAGCCACAGAATGACCTGGGGCTGATTCCACAGGGAAAGGAGGAATTCCCTCTCAAAGCGTTCCCTCACCTCCGGATTGTCCATGGGCACGGATTCGCCGCAAAAATGGGGAGGTTGAGCCATCCTCAGGGAGGATATCAGGGAGTCGGGAGAGTATGGGTTTGTATCTGCCAGGGCCATGGGGTCAAGGGCCGATGTGATGCCGATGGCGACAAGGAGAAGGAAGGTCCGGAGGCAAACAATGAAAATCTGCTGGGTCTTTATCATGGGATTATCGAAAAATCGGGTGAGGAGTTTGATCCGCATATTTGAGGCAATAAGACCTGATATAAGGCTGCCCAATGATGCTCCGCAATATGAACACTTTTGTTTTATTATAAGAAATTCTGTGGAGTCTGTCAAAGTTTTTCTGGCTTGCTTGTAGAAGAGCTTCCGTATAGACTAAAAAGTTATGTTAACCCTGAACGCTGAACCGCTTAACCTGGGTATCTGTCATTCACAACATGCCTGCCCAAGGCGTCTGTCGGGGAGGAGGGGCATGGACCCTGTAGATAGGATCGTCAGGAATGTCGAAAACACCATCTCCAGATGCCGCATGATCGAACCGGGGGACCGGGTGGTGGTGGCCGTCTCGGGCGGGGCGGATTCCGTCTGTCTCCTGGACGTACTACACCGTCTCCAAGGGACCCTGGACATGACGTTGACTGTCGCCCACTTCGACCATGGGCTGAGACCGGATGCGGATGACCATGAGACGCAGTTTGTCAGGGAGTTGGCCGTCTCCCTCCATTTGGACGTGGTGGTGAAAAAGGCCAATCCTCCCCTGGATCCCCAAGGCCCTTCGGTGGAGGAGAAGGCCAGGGCGCTCAGGTACGGCTTCCTGAGAGAGGTCAAGAAAGCATGCGGCGCTCAGAAGATCGCTACCGGCCACACCCTCAACGACCAGGCCGAGACGGTCCTCATGCGGCTCCTGCGCGGGAGCGGCCCGGCAGGCCTCTCCGGCATCCGGCGTGTGAGAAGAGATGGGATTATCAGGCCGCTCATCGAGCTGACCCGTGAAGAAATACTCTTTTATCTCCGTCACAGGCAGCTTAAGTATGTCACGGACGCATCCAATTTTGAGCCCACATACCTCAGAAACAGGATCCGTCTGAACCTCCTCCCGCAGATCGAGACCTATCAGCCCAGGATCATCGAGATATTGGGCCGGACAGCCGATGTCGCCAGGGCAGACAACCGATGGCTGAACGCGCAGGCCCGGATATGGATCTCAGAGTGGGGCCAGACCGGTCCAAGAAATGAAACCATCCTCCCCATATCCCGTTTCAGCGAGCTGCCCGAGGCCCTGAAGAATCATGTGGTCAGGGAGACATTAAAAGCAATGACCGGAAGTCTTCGCCGCATCGGCCTCGCTCATATCGAGGCGATCAAGCGGCTGGCCAGCTCAGGAAGGCCCCATGTCCGGGCGACGCTTCCCGACGGTCTTCTGGCCAGGAGGGTTTATGGAAGACTGATCTTCTCCAAGGGAGGCGCACCCCCTGCGGACAGTTATTGCTTCCTTATTGAACGAACGGGTTCATTTCATATAGACGCCCTGGGCTGCACCCTGACCCTTGAGGAGATGGAACCAGAGTCCCTTCAGGGACTTGACGCCGGGCCCTGGACCGCCTGTCTTGACGCAAACCGGATCGTCTTCCCCCTCTTGCTCAGGAACGTGCGGCCCGGCGACAGGTTTGTCCCCATGGGCATGACAGGCCACAAGAAACTCAAAGATTTTTTTGTCGACATGAAGATCCCATCGGATATCAGGGCGCATGTCCCTATATTGACCCGGGGGAATCAGCCGATTTGGGTCTGCGGCCTGAGGATTGATGACCGATTTAAGGTCACTTCAAGCACCAAAAAGATCTTGAGGATCACCTTTGATACCCACGGCAGCACCCCGGGTGACTCCAAACCAAATAGACAAATCAGGATTGCGAGTCGGAATGGGGTTGAAAAAACGTTTTGTTGGGTATAAAAGTAATAGAACTGGGAATTAGAGGCAACTTGAGGTGAAATCATGAGTCAGAAAAAAAAGGGGCCGGCGTCCCTACTCGAGGTCTGGATGAGATCGGCGACCGAGTTCTGGGGTTCAACGGCAAAGATGTGGTCCGGCACATCAGGTACCTTTGAAAGACCAACGCCGCTCGAAGGGGCCGATAAGACCCGAGTGCAGGAATCGATGGGTTCGGCTCTGAGAATGTGGCAGGCCATCTCTTCGATCATGAATGAATCCGGGGCCATGGATTCCCTTTTTCAAGGCATCGATACACTCCCCGAGGTCTTATTGAGGATGGGCCAGACCGGGTGGGATAGGTATTTCCAGCTACAGCAGCAATGGTTCGAAAAGGCGGGAAAAATCGGGGAGCGGACCGAGGCCTATAAGTTTGAAAACCTCGATCAGGATTCGTTCAAGGCCTGGACGGAAATTTATGAAGAGGAATTCAGGAAGTTTTTGAATGTGCCGCAATTGGGGTTAACTCGCTCCTATCAAGAAAGAATGGGCTGTTTTACTGACAGATTCAACCTGTTTCAGGGTGCGATGGCCCAGTTTATGTACCTGCTCTACTTGCCAATGGAAAAATCCTTCAAAGTGATGCAAGAAAAGCTGGAGGCGTTAACCGGGGAGGAAGGCCTTCCTAAGGATTCACAAGCCTACTATCGGATGTGGGTAAAGATCCTTGAAGGCCATTACATGACCCTGTTCAAGTCGTCCGAATACACCCAGGTCTTAGGCAAAACCCTTAACGCAATGGAGGATTTTATGGTCGCTAAGCACGAGATGCTTCAGGACTTCGTGCAAATGCTTCCAGTGCCCACACAGAAAGATATGGATGGTCTTTACAAAGAGCTTTACCTGTTGAAAAAAAGGATCAAGCAACTTGAAAAAAAGCAGTAGCCAGGAAATTAGAGCAAAGTGCATACGGTTTGCACCATGCTGCTTGCTGATCGGAGGGAGGTCCCATGGCTGAACCAAGAATCCCCATAGATCTCATTTTAGAAAGGCTGTCAGAGGATGCTGATAAAGCTCAGGCGCGCGCTCAAAAGGCGTCTGAGGTCTTGTTAGGCCCCTTGGATACAGAAATTGCTTCCACTCCCTACGATGTCGTCTATGAGGAAGACAGGGTAAAACTGAAGCATTATGGCAGGGCAGTCCCCCCCCCTGATGAGGGGCTCAACACCCCTCTTTTAGTGGTCTACGCCTTAATCAACAGGGAGACCATGCTTGATCTCCAGCCGGGAAGGAGCGTGGTGCACAGTTTTCTCAAGAGCGGGATTGACCTTTATATGGTCGATTGGGGCTACCCGACCCGCAAGGATCGTTTTCTGACCATAGATGACCATGTGAATGGTTATATGGACAATATGGTTGACTTTATTCTCGAGAAGCATAATCTGGCCCAGATCAATCTGATGGGTATTTGTATGGGAGGAACCTTTAGCGTCATCTATTCGGCCCTCCATCCCGAGAAAATCAAAAACCTGATTACCACAGTGACGCCAACCAATTTTGATACTGATCAGGGCCTTCTGCATATCTGGATGAAGGATGTCGATGCGGACCGGATGGTGGATACCTTTGGTAATATGCCAGGAGATCTGATGAATTTCGGTTTTCTGCTTCTTAACCCTGCCCGTTTGATGATTGACAAATACGTGGGTTTCTCAGAAAATATGGATAATAAGACCTTTGTGGAGAACTTCATTCGTATGGAAAAATGGATCTTTGACAGCCCGGACGTGCCCGGAGAGACATTCCGGCAGTTTGTCAAAGACTGCTATCACAAGAACCTGCTCATTCAGAATAAGATGGAAGTGGGGGGACATAGGGTCGATCTTAGAAAGATCACCATGCCTCTCTTGAATTTCTATGGAAAATATGACCATCTGGTCCCCCCAGGTGCCTGTGAACTCCTTACGAGCAAGGTGGGAAGCAAAGATACCGAGGACGTGTGTCTGGATACGGGTCATATCGGTATCTATGTCAGTTCCAAGTGCCAAAAGGAGTTCGCCCCCAAGATCGCAAGATGGCTTAAGGATAGAGAAGACATAGATTAAAAGAGACGTTACTTGTAAGGAGAAAACCATGACCCAGAAAAATGATTATTTCAAGACCATCTGTGGTGTGAGCAGGGCCTTTGGAACCACTTTAGACGAGGAAGAACTCCTGAATCTGATCGTTAGGAGCGCTGTTGAGACCATGAAAGCAAAGGCCGCCTGTCTCTGGCTTGCGGATGAGGAAAAAAATGAGTTTGTGCCAGCGGCCCAGAAAGGACTGTCTGAGAAGTACTATCAGTTACTCTTCCATGTGGGGCAAATAGCCTCTGTTGTCCGCAAAGAGGGCTACCTTTATGCCCGTGATGCCACCACGGATCCCAGGCTGGAAGAGCACGCGGCCAAAAAAGCAGAAGGAATTGCGTCTATGCTGATTGTGCCGGTTATGGTTAAAGATGAAGTTGTTGGAGTTCTTTCTCTTTACACATCTGAACAGAGGAATTTTTCTAAAGATGAAATAGGCTTTCTAATTGCCTTGGCCGAGCAGGGCGGCATGGCCGTTGAAAATGCCCGACTGTTGGAAAAGATTAGGAAAAACACGAGGCTTTTTCACGACCTGGCCGCCAACATCAATTCTTCTCTGGACGTGAAGAAGATCATGGAGATCTTATCTGCCGATATTGCCGAGGCCCTTGGGGTAAAGGCTTCCTCTGTTCTCCTTATTGATAAAGGGGCTCAGACCCTGGAACTTGTAGCAAGCTATGGCTTGAGCAAGAAATATCTCAACAGGGGGCCTCTGTCTGTAGAAAAAAGTATGGTCGAAACCATCAAGGGTAAGCCTGTAATGATCAAGGATGCGACTACCGACAAAAGGGTGCAGCACAGGAAAGAGAAGAAAGAGGAGGGGATCGTATCGATTCTAAGTGTCCCCATAATGGCCAAAGAGGAGGTAATCGGGGCGCTGAGGCTTTACAGCGGGGTTCCCAGGGAATTCACAGATGATGAGATCATGTTAGTCACTGCATTAGCACATCAGGGCGGTCTGGCCATTCAGAATGCCTCCCTCTACCTGATGATTCAGGAGGACATGAAGGATCTCAGGGACGATATGTGGAGTCACAGGTCATGGTTCTAATTGACTGAAAGGAGTTTAGCATGATCGGAAAGACCATTGATGAACTCAAAGTGGGCGATGTCGCCCAATTCCGCAAGACTGTTTCCGAATCGGATATCTACCTCTATGCGGGTATTACCGGTGATCTCAATCCGGCACACATTGACGAGGAGTATGCCAAGGGGACCTTTTTCAAGACCAGGATTGCACATGGTATGCTGTTGGCGGGCTTTATTTCCACGGTAGTGGGGAATAAGCTTCCGGGACCCGGAACCATTTACGTGAGGCAGGAATTGAATTTCTTGGCCCCAGTTCGCATCGGCGACACCGTTACTGCCCGGGCAGAGGTGGTAGAGATCATGACCGAAAAAAATCGGACAAGATTAAGAACCCAATGTGTCAACCAGGATGGGACCACGGTTCTGGACGGTGAAGCCCTGGTCAGTCCTCCAAAGGCGCCGAAACAAGGGAGTTGATTTGTTGAGCAGCCGAATAGCTGAGTAATTATGTTCTTGAGCGGTTAATCAATTGGATCACGAGTTGCCGTTGTCTCCCTCATCATTGGAGGGATCTTTTCCAGGGAACTGCCCGAATCCCTTCATTAGGTCCTGAAATTGAGCCGTCTGTTTTGTTATGAGATCCTGAAACCCCATGAGCGCCTCCCCCTGATCAATCCCTTTTGCACCCACTAACATCCTTAGATGTGCTATTGTCTCATCCTGGTCCGCGGCCCTTTTCTTGAGATCCTCATACTTCTCGACCAATTTGAGGTGCTCGCCCTTGGGAACCACATCCATCAGATTCAGATAATCCTGGAAAGTCTCCTGGAAGTCTCTGGCAGCATTTTGCCATGCCCTTAGATAATCCGGACTTTCCTCAGCCGGGCCGTTCCGCATGTAAAACCTTCGGAACATTGCGTTCAGATCCTCGAAACCCTTTAAACCCTGATTGATCCACTGGGTAAGATCTTCAATCTGTTTCTGCCCTTTTGAGGCATTGATTAACAGATTCCCCCAGAACTCTAAAAAACGTCTGTCCACAAGCTGTTCTCCTTACGATCCCTGATAGTTGATCTGTCACAACCCTTTTTCAAGGTCCAATTGGTAGCGCACGGGACCACGGCAGTTATCGCCGAAACAGGTATGAAGTGCACATTCAGAAGTAGGAAGGGACCAGGATGTGGCAATGGCTCCGTGGCCTTTGGGAAAGACCGTGACCTCTGCGTCGATGTAATCCAGGGGGGCAAGGGCCGATTCCTTGTCCACCAGATCATCCCTTTCCGCGTAGCAGATAAGGAACTTAATCCCCTTCTCTTCAAGGCGTTTGAAGTTGAGTTTTCGGTCAAAGAGCTTAACCGGAAGTGTCCCATTCTCATCCACGGGGATGGTATATGAATCAAAACTCATCTTGGTGATGGCCACAGGAAGGTCATTCCTGTCGTAAACCAACCAGTGATTGAGGGCTGCTGCGGTCTTGCTGATTTTTGCATCTTTACCATCTGGCCTAGCAAACATCATGAGGTCGCGGTAGAGGGTAAAAATCGGCGCCTCCCTCTCCATGCTTTTCAGCTTATAGACCCAGCTCATGACTTTGCCGTCCACCACCTGATTGCCGCTGGGTAAAGTCTTTACAGCATAGCCCAAGTCCCTGAATCGCGGCGGCAGATATTCCATGTATTCAACAAGTGATTTGCTCCGGGTTCCGTCCATGGGCGCCACACAGGTAATAAGGACATCCACTAAACCGTCAAGCTCACCGGAAAGGAGGTCTGCAACAGCGATAAACCCTCCCTGGCAGAACCCGTTCAAAGTTACCTCTCTTTGGTGCCTTGCTTTTACCTGCTCGCAGAAAAACCGGGTATCTGAGGCATCATCCTCGCCTGTCATGGTCTGTACGGTAGGGGTTGAATCAATATCCTTCATGATCCTGACATAGGTGGGAATTCCCTGGTTTGCAAAGGCATGCACATAGCTTTTGTTCTCGCCGGGCAAGAACGCCAGGATGTTGGCGCCCAGGACATAGGGAGGGATGATGATGATCGGTTTGCCCTTTTTTCTTATCCTGCCCTTTTTGTCGCTGGGAAAGACCTGATAGAGAAGGAAACGGTCTGTCTCAGCTGCTTTTTCATAACCAGGGCCTTCGAAGTGAAACCCATATTCAGGTTCGATCTCTCGGATGGCCTTGGGATAAGCATAGACCACTTTCTCCAAGAGCTTTGCCTGCCTCGCCCAGAATTCACTGATATCCTCTCCCTCCCGGTCGAAGATGGTATTGAGCCATGCGGAGAATGCCCTGCTCATCTCGCCAAGATGGTAATCATTCATCACCTCCAGGCTGCTCGTAAGCCCTTTTTCGGCAACCTGGAGATTGAACTGCAAGAGTTCCACATAGTCACTAACGCTCTCCATGGGGGGATGGCGGACCAGTTTGTCCTTTTCAGTGGCGGAAAAGGCGTTCAGGGCGATCCAGAAAGGGGTCATGAATTCGTTCATATATCTAAATACGCCGTTCCAGTACACCTGGGCGGCCTTGATCTGCTCAGCGGTCGCCCCGATCAACTTGAGATTGGTTTCCGAGAACCTCTCCAGGGACCTGACAGGAGATCCATGAAAATTCATAGTTTGATCGTGCATGTTTTTCATCTTTCACCTCTCCGGGAAACTGTCCAAAACACCCTTCAAAATGGAAGTGTCTGCAAGTTTACTTATCCCCTGAGCGGCTTCTCAGCTATGAGCACCCTGAACCCCCAAGACCCTATTTGCCCGAAGAAGCAAAGAAATCTTCCACTTTTTTAAAGTTCTCGTCAACCGCCTTTTTAAAATCCTCACAACCTTTTTTATAGGAACTTACCCACTCGTTGATGACCTTTTTTCCCTCCTCGGGAAGCCATGTGGCCTGTTCCAAGATCGTATTGGCCATTTTCTCCGTTTGTTCCTGCAGCATGCCCATGGCATTAAAGCTGTTGTCAAAGGTGCTCTTATTGAAATCAATCATCTGTTTGAATATATGACTTTGATCCATCTTGTTTCTCCTTTACTTGCCAAATTCCGTTTCCAAAAAACCTCCCACAAATTACTTTGTCTTTGCCTTTGTTGTCTTCTCGGCCCCGGCAAAGAACGCTTCCACACGTTCGAAGTTCTGATCAACGAGCTTCTTGAAATCCTCACGCCCCCTTTTATAGCCCTTAATCCATTCATTAACAACCCGTTTCCCCTCCTCGGGAAGCCACGTGGCCTGCTCTAAAGACATGTTGAGCATCCTTTCTGCCTGCTCCTGCAGCATGCCCATGGCATTAAAGCTGTTGTCAAATGTGGCCTTTTGAAATTCGATCATTTGCTTTGCAATTTTCCTTTGTTCCATGGTACAATACCTCCTAAAATTTTTGTGACGTTTTGTCTCTCTTGATTCTTGATTGAGGACTGACTAATTATAACTCCCAATTGGGTTTTTGTCAAGGACAAATGTTGCATTGCACAAATATCGCTTTCGATTTCATGTAGTCTGCTCCTTCATCTAAAAGACAGGTTAACATATTGAAATGTTTTATATGTTCATGAATTGACATTGAGCA
>JAUPKI010000400.1 GCA_030837545.1 Thermodesulfobacteriota bacterium
AAGACGCGGCCACTTCAACGATTGTGCGTGGTTTTCTAAACGTTGACATCCCCGGTCTTCCCGACCAGTTGAGGGCCGAGATCGATAAGGCCATCGACACGGGCGACAGGGAGATGATGTAGAGGGGATTTTTGTGTGGATGAGAGGCCCTGTCACTGTCGCAGGAGGGGGAGGAGGTAGAACAGGTTGTCCCCGGCAAACAGGTGGGCCAGATAGAACATGGGTCCGATCAGGATGCGGCTGATGATCCCGGTGTGGGCGAAGTTGTCGAGCAGCACAATGCCGATGAGAATGAATGGACCGTAGCGGCCGAACTCCCGGTACTTCTGGGCGGCCCTGGGCGACAGGATGTTTTCGAGGACATGCGAGCCGTCAAGGGGGGGAAGGGGGAGGAGGTTGAAAAGCCCAAGCCCAATGTTCATCATGATCAGCCAGAGGAGCGCTTGCAGATATATCTCCATCGGAATCAGGAAAAACCGGATCAGGAGACCTGCGAATAGCGCCATCCCCAAATTAGCCGCCGGTCCGGCAAGCGCCATGATGATCACGTCTCTGCGCATATTTTTGAAATATCTGATATCCACCGGCACGGGTTTGGCCCACCCGAAGTTGAAGAGGAACAGGCAGATCGCCCCCAGGATATCCAGGTGCTTCAAGGGGTTGAATGACAGCCTTCCCATGAGCCGGGCTGTGGGGTCCCCAAGGGCCAATGCGGCCCTGCCGTGAGCAACCTCATGAATGGTGATGGCAAACAGGAGAACCGGTATCTTGATGATCCACTGGGTAATGTCAAGGGACATGCGGGCGCCTTTCTACTGTTGGGGTTGAGCCCGATACATATCAATAAACCGAGGTTACGGCAAGAGAGAAAATTCCAAGGGCGTAACGTCAAAAAGTAAAAGCGCCTACATATAGTTCTTGACCGAAGACCCGGTTTTGGGTTCAGGCGCTATGAGGCAATCCAGGTTAGGGGGCCTCTCTGAATTGATTTTTTCTAAGGGAATTGCTAAGCTGAAAACACTTTTGAAGGTTGGGGGAAACGGGCCTTCCAACGTAGCGAAGAAGCAAGCGGATTCTGCCGCGATGGCAGAATCGACAGACAATCACCCGAATCGCAGAGGACATATGCCCACAGGTCGAGAAAGGATCAAAATCGATCTCCTGATTCATGATCTCAAGGTGCCGCTTGCGGTTATTGAAGCAGGGCTCGTCTCATTGATGAACAAACAGGACAAATACGGCCCTGTTACAGAGCAACAGGCCAGGGTGTTTGCCCGGGTCCTGAGGAACACAAAGGTGTTGAAGACACTGGTCAATGACGCCCTGGAACTGGGGAGATCTGAAAAAGGGGTCGTTAACATATCCCGCTTCAGGTTGTCGAGTTTGATCGAGGAGGCTCTTGAGGAGATTTTTGACCTGACGGATGCGAATGTCTCAGAAGAGATCAAGCGGTGTGACAAGTTATCCCGAATCAGGGACATGCTGGAGACACGGGGGGTCGTGTTGTGTGTGGCGGAGGAGCTCTGGGGAGAGGAGATCTGCCAGGACCACGCAAAGGTCAATCAAATCCTGAGAAATCTCCTGAGCAATGCCCTGAAATATCGCAAAAAGGTCGTGGAATTGAAGGTTGACAGGACGGACACGTCTCTCATCCTCTCTGTCAAGGATGATGGCGAAGGGATCCCCGCAGCCTATCACCAGAAAATATTTGAGTGTTATTTCCAGATGGAACCCGATTCAAAGGGATCATGCAGCGTCAGAGGGCATGGGTTGGGGTTGGCCGGTGTGATGGTTTTGGTTGAAGATCTTGGCGGCAACTTGTTTCTTGACAGCGATGAGGGGCGGGGTACACGGTTTTTGGTGAAGCTCCCGCTTCAGTAAAAGTAACCGTTCACGGGTCCAAAGGTCCACGGCGGCCTAATGGCCGCAACCAAATGAGTGGCCAGTGGCCCGTGTTCAGGTTTCAGTAAACAACCCCTGACACCCGAAACCTGACCCCTGACCCCATGAACGGTTGCTTCTATCCTACATCATATCTTCGATTTCCTCGCGACGGGCGCGGTATTTTCGATCAAAAACTTCCCAGAATTCCCTGTCCTTCTTCTTCCATCCCTTTCCGAATTTCTTGTCAAAGTAGGGTTCGAGTCTGTCGAACCATTTGGCGCCCTTTTCTGTGCCGCCTTTTTCTCGAAGTTCGAGTATGTCGCGGATGTAGATGGGAATATCGGAGATCTTGTCTTTGGGCACATAGGACTGGGCGCCCCCTTTGATGGATCGTACAAGATTGTCAGGACTGACAGCGTGGGCGGTGAGCATCAGGGAGGGGATGTCTCGTTCGTTGGCTAATTCCAGGAGGTCATACCCCCTGACGCCCATGATATCGAGGATCGCCAGGTCGTATGTATTCTTGTTAAGAAATTTCTGGGCTGTTTCAAAATCGGGGGCTGTATCGATTAGACACATATCAAGAATTTCTGCCAAGGTTTCCAGTATATCAGGCTCATCGTCAACAATCAGTATTCTTTTCCCTTTAAGAACATCCTCCATGTTTAGCCCTCCTTAGTTGGTGACCTGAAGATTTTGGCCTGGATATTAACCCTACCATCCATGATCCGTCAATAGTTTTATGGCCATGGCGGATTTATGTGTGCACCACCAAATTTCATTGACATTCGGGCATGCATTCTTTAACTTCAAGCTATCGAGAAACCCTAACCAGGGAGGGCAGACATGGATTTTGTTGAAAAGGCAAAGATTCGGTTGGAGCACTGGAAGACCCATAACGATCATCACCATGAAGAATACCAGATGTTTGCCGAACAACTTGAAGATGCAGGGAAAACAAAGAGCGCAGCGCATATCCGGGAAATGATTGAACTCTCTTCAAAGATGAACGACTGTTTGGGGAATGCGCTGAAAGAGATTGATGAGGAAGTGCCTAAAGTGAGCTAAAGTGCCTAAAGTGTGGAGTTAAGAGTTCGAAGAGGTATAAGGCGTTAGGTGTTTGGATTTCATCCAGAAACGGGTATCCCGTAAGCCAGTATCTCGCATCCAGCACCGAGCAATCTTGGGGATTGACTATTGATGATTGACGATTGACCATTGAAAAACCCGAAACTGGAAATTCGATATCACGAAGTGAGAACTCAACGAACCCGACAATCCAGTATCCAGCAAGCAGGACTGAGGGAGGTGGAAGATGTGCGAGGCCCATGCGTATCTCCTGAAGGATAATACCGAAGACAAGATCTTAGAGAGTGTTGACTTGGTGGAGTTTGACGACGACGAGGTAAAACTGGTCAACATTTTCGGCGAACAGAAGACCCTCAGGGCACGGCTCAGCCGGTATGACAGCCGGGAAGGAAAGATCGTTTTTGAATCGGTTTAGGTTCAGTCAGGCGCAGCAAAGACAGGTTTTGCTCCTATGATTCTTCGGGATGAACCTGGGATTAGGCCCTTATTCCCTGGTTTTCTGTCACAAAAAGCAAGAAAACGCGAATTGAGGGATTCAGGGATTGAGGAATTGAGGTTCTACGTCTGAAACCTGCGGACAAGTGGGCGGCTTATTGGTCAACCGACTGTAAAAACAAGATATTCTTTGTGTGAGAATTTTTGGTTGTGGTTATGCTGCGTTATATGGATGAGATGCTATGGCAGAAGATCTCCTGAAAAGGCATTCGGCGATACAGGGACTGACAGAGGCGGCGGCGGATATACTGATCAGGTCGCAGGCGACCCTGGCGCTGACCGGCGCCGGGATCTCTGTGGAGTCCGGCATTCCGGATTTCCGGAGCGCAGGAGGGCTGTGGTCGCGATACGATCCGGCTGAATATGCGACCATTGACGCATTCAGGGCCAACCCCGAGAAGGTGTGGCAGATGCTCATGGAGATGGATGCCATCGTCGGCCAGGCCAAGCCCAACCAGGCCCATCTGGCCTTGGGGGAACTTGAGGCGATGAGGCTGCTGGATTGCGTCATCACGCAGAATATCGATAACCTGCATCAGGCCGGTGGGTCGAAAAACGTCATTGAATACCACGGCAATTCGAGCACGCTATCCTGTCTCTGGTGCGGAAAGACCTATAAGGCTGAGGAGAAGCGGGGCGAGACGCCTCCCCGATGCACGTGCCGGAACATATTGAAACCGGATGTTGTCTTCTTTGGCGAGGCCATTCCTGAGAAGGCCATGCGTCGATCCTTTGATCTCGCATCGTCGGCCCAGGCCCTGCTGATTATCGGGACGTCGGCGGTCGTTTCGCCCGTCAATACCATACCCTCCATTGCCAAACGGAACGGGGCCAAGATCATTGAGGTCAACAAGGAGCGGACACACCTGACCGATACCCTCACCGACATCTTCCTTCAGGGAAATGCCGGGGAGATTATGCCTCGAATTGTGGCGGCGGCAAAGAAGAAAAAGGAGGGGGTTACCTCGAGTTGATATACTCGTCAAGTTTGATGACTTTTTCGCCTTTCTTTACGGCCCCCTTCATCCCTGTCCAGGATGCCCTTACCTTTGCCTTTCGGATCTCACTGACCATGGTCTGAAGCTCCGGATTTCCATCAATCAGCTCCTGGATCTGCCGATTCAGCTTTTTCCACTCGGTCTCCATCTCGTGGGTGTCCAGCTCAAATCCTCCAAAGAATGACAACAAATTCCCTAAGTGGGCCAATAAGCCGAAATGGACGGCCCCCTCGATGTAATAGGGGCAGTGGCACCAGAGACTCAGGCTCTGAAACCCTCTTTTCTGTGCCTCAAAATGGATGCTTGAATGAATGGCGCTCGGGCCTTGGTAGGTGATCGGGATGACCTGTCTCTGCTTGATCCTGGAAAAGAGGGCTTCATCTGAGGCAAGCCCCGATACAATCTTGTCCGAATGAAGCACATTGTCATACATGCTTCCTACGGTGAAGACAGATTTGACGCCCAGCTCATGGCTCAGGGAGAACAGGATATCCATAAAGTGGCCCCACCTCAGGTGAGGCTCTTCACATTTTAGCAGAACGATATCCCTTCCGCACGAGTAGGCCTTTGCGGCATAAAATGCTCCTCCGGGCGGGGAGATTTCCCTTAGAATTCCCTCCTTGATGTCCACAAAGGGCCGGCTTTTGTCGTAGCGATAAAAGAGGTCAGGATCCACCCTGGCAAAGCGTTTGGCGCCCAGTTTCCGTATCAGAAAGGAAACCATTCCATCTGAAACGTTCAGGGCGTTTCCCCAGCCCTCAAAACCCGCGATGAGCAACGGGTCTTTCAGCTCGGGCATTTCTTCTATATCAATTCCTTGTTCACGCATGATTCAACTTAGGCATTTGGCCATGGCCTTGTCAAGGGAATCAGACGAATCGATTCCGACAGGATGGTCCATTCTCTGAACAGTTTGTGTTCATTGGATGTTCAGGACGGATATGATCATTCTTATTGACAAATGCGGAAAAAAGTATAAAATTATCCAACTTAAGGTGACAGGGGAGATTCACCCTTAATCCGCTTTACGATGAACGAATGGAGGCAACGGGATAGACCCGAGGAAAGAGAATTGGCTATTCGAATAGATCATGAGGTGTTGGAAAGCGCGTGCAAGGAGATTATCGAAACCATCCTGATTTGCCTGCCCAACGCCTTTAAGGGTACGGTCTACCGGATCGGAGCCCCGCCTGAAATGATCGCAACGCGGATTACCTCCGGGATTATCGATGAGGAGAGGAGGAAAATATCGTGGGGTCTGCCTGAGAAGTCGGATTACAACCCACCGGGAAAAGCCTTCAGCGAATACAGGGATGAACCGGGCCGCGCGATGGAGGCTATGGGATGGTGTGTGGAAAGACAGGTGAGCTGGACGGCAGAGGACCCCAGGAACGACGCCCGTAGCGTCCGGCTTCAGGTGGAAGGCATTTGGGCCGATTTCCACCACATGGAACCGGTCCTGATCCGCAAAAAGGACCTCTATTCTGGGAACGAACACCAGGTCGCCTATTCCAAAAATTACAAAGGGGAGGTTCTCTGGGAAGACAGCGAGTATGTGGTGGCAGCGGTGATAAAGATCCATTTTCGTCCGGATACCATTAAGATAGGGAGCCCGGAGACAAGGATCATCAAGAGGCTGTCCCGAGCATTGGGCACCGAGCTTCTATCATACCAGTTAAGGGAGCAGTCCCTTGAGGCCATACAGCATCTCGCAGAAGACAGGCTCAATTCGTGCAACATCCTGGCCGATTCCCTCAGGAACGTCATCACGAAGTATGGTCTGGTTTTTTCGCTGATCAAGCTGGAACTGGGTTTTCTGAGAGAGCAATGGGAACGAGTCCTGCTGGAGAGATCTGACAAAAAGGAGATGCGGTATGATGCGGTTCAGGGGCTCAACGAGGCGGTCAAAGGCATTTCCGTCCCCAACGATGCGATACAGAACGGCCTGACGAATTTGCAGAATCGGTTTCTGAATATCCATTTGCCCCCTGAGCAAGGGGAAAAGTGGCTCCGTATGCAGATCGAAGACAGATGGAATCTCCTGATCCGCGATGGCGTCGTAGAGGAAAAGAGCGTGAGATCGATTCGGGAGAAGATTGAGGATCTGAAGGCGTCTCTTTATTTGGGCAAGGCCCCGGATGTCCTCGCGGCCTACAACAGCATCCCCGAGCATGTCAAAACCGAGTGGGTCAATCTCCTTTACGCGAATTCAGACGCGGTTGATCTGGATCTGGTCGACCGATTGGTGCATGTCCTTGAGAGCAGCTATCTCAAAATCCCTTTTAAGGATAAGTCCATCAAGAGTCTGATTCGGCTCAAGGCCGTTGCTGAGATCATCGGTCAAATGGAAGAGAAGACCAATGTTGTGCTCAGAGAAGTGCTGAACGGGCACCATGAAGACGAGATTCCCACCGTGTCTCTCAGGAGAGGCGCGTGTTAACCTTCCCATTGACCGTTTGTTCTCCTATTATCATTGGAAGCTGATTGCAAAAAAACACCTGTGCGCCTGTAGCTCAGTTGGATAGAGCAGCGGACTTCTAATCCGCAGGCCAGAGGTTCGAATCCTCTCAGGCGCGCCAGT
>JAUPKI010000401.1 GCA_030837545.1 Thermodesulfobacteriota bacterium
CAGAATCCAAATGGATATCGTTGGGGACAAAATCCTCTTCTTTGACGCTCAGTTCAATGACGGGGTGTCTTCCCTGTAGAATATCGAGGGCAGCGCTGTCATTGACCTCCGGACAGGTGTATTCGTTGGCCTCGGCGGTCTCCGCCAGGCCGGCGATGACATCAATCTGTGAGACAAGAGCCGCTGTCTCCCTCAGTCTCTGATTCTCGGTCGCAATCTTTTTGCGGATGCCCTCGAAAATGTCGCCCTCCAGTTCGATCCTCTTTTCTTCAGCGCCCAACACCTCTTCTTCTTTGACCTTCAACGCCTCCGTAATATAGCGCTCGCCATGGGTCAGGGTCTGTTTCCGGATATAGTCGTCGGGCACGAGATGAAGGTTGGCCTTGGTGACCTCAATGTAATACCCGAAGACCTTGTTAAATCCTACCTTCAGGCTCGAAATTCCGGTCCTTTCCTGTTCGGAACGGGCGAATCTGGCGATCCAGCTCTTTCCGTCGCGACTCAAGAAGATCAATCTGTCCAATTCATCGTTATACCCCTCTTTGATGATGCCGCCTTCCTTCAGAGACACCGGCGGCTCTTCCTGGACCGATGCGTCGATCAGTTGTGCAATGTCCTGGAGGGTGTCTAAATGGGCGCCAATGTCGGATAACAGGGCGCTGTTGGAATCCTTCAGGGCATCCTTTATGAAAGGGAGTCTCAAAAGGGAGGATTTAAGGGCAATAAGATCTCTCGCATTGGCCCTCTTGAGGGCGATTCGGCCGTTTAGACGGGCAATATCATAGATCTTTTTGAGTTCATCCCGTATGTCCCTCCTCAACAGGGCATCCTCCTTCAGGCAGGCGACGCCTGCTGATCGCTCTCGAATCTTATCGAGGTTGATGAGGGGATAAGAAATCCAGTTTTTGAGAAGCCTGCTTCCCATTGGGGTGACGGTTTTATCAAGGATATCGAAGAGAGACCCTTTCACTGACTGCCGCCGCATGGTCTTCAGCAATTCCAGATGAGCGTATGTGGATTCGTCGAGGACCATATAATCTCCCAAATGGTAGGTCACGATCTCTCTGATGTGTTCAGGGAATCCTTTCTGGGTATCCCGGAGATAGGAGACAATGGCCCCGGCGGCAATGATTGCCTGGGGCATGTTCTGGCATCCGAACCCGGTCAAGGACCTCACCTGCAACTGCTGTTTCAAGAGCGATACGGCCTCACGGGGATCATAGGAATCCTTCTTCAGCACCTCCAGACGGTAACTTGAAAGGGGCTTCCGGTTCGTCAAATGATCGTCTTCCGGAATCAGGACCTCGGCCGGGTCGATCCTCGCCAGTTCATCCACGACGGCATCGAACGACCCCATCTCCGTCACCCTGAATTCACCCGTGGATAGGTCCACATGTGCCAGCCCATAGGCGCCTTCGTCTCCCGATACGGCGGCCATGAAGAGATGGCTCTTATCGTCAAGTTCCTTTTCATCCACCACCGACCCTGGCGTCACCAACCTCACGACCTCCCGCTCCACAATCCCCTTGGTCGATCCGGGGTCCCCGATCTGCTCGCAGATGGCCACCTTCCATCCGCTGTCCAGCAGTTTTCCGATATAGGCGCGGTTGGCATGGTGGGGAATGCCGCACATGGGGACCTTGTCTCCATTGTAAGTCCCTCTTGACGTCAGGGTAATTCCCAAGATCCGGGATGCGATTCGGGCATCATCGAAAAACATTTCATAAAAATCACCCATGCGGAAAAACAAAATGGCATCAGGGAATTGATCCTTGATGCCCATATATTGCCTCAGCATAGGTGTCATTGGGGTCATATTGAATTGAAAATTGAAGATTAACTATTGGATATTGAACCAGGGAATCCTGGCCCGCAGCGCCTGGATCTGCTGCGCCCCTGCGCCCATCCTCCATCCATATCTCACGCCGGATGTTCTACTGCTGCGCCTGTGGAATCTATCAGCCCGACGGTATCCCATCGGTTGCACTGGGGGCATTTCCATTGAAGGTCAGCAGGCTCAAAGCCACACTGGGAGCACTGGAACCTCAGATAAGGCATCGTCAGATGCCCGATGATCTCACGATATTCGCTGATGACGTCTCTTTCCCTTCCGTGGGTCAGAAGGATCTCGCCCTTGAATCGCCTGGCCTCCCAGAAAGAGGGGTCCAGTTCGAGGGCCTTTTCGATCTCCCCCAGTGCGCCTTCCACATCGTTGTCGTTGTTCAGGTAGCGGGCCAGGGCCATGTGGGTAAATGCATCGGAATTGGATTGAGAACACTCCTTCAAGAAACTCCTTACCGGCTCCAGGTCCTTCATTTGAGAATAGGCCCCTTCGAGACGGCGATATGCCAGAAATGTGAACTGGGGGGTGATTTCCACGACTTTTTTCCAGGTGGAGATCGCCTTTTTGTACTCCTGTTTGGCAAAATGAAGATCTCCCAGATGAAGGTAGGCGTCCACACACCGCCTGTCAATGGACAGGGCCTTGGAAAAAAGAGACCTTGCACGCACCAGATCTTCCTTCTCCAGGCAGGCCTTTCCTGTTTCAACCAGATAGTGTGCGAGGATGTGCTGGTGATCCCCCTTGTCCAATCGTGCGATCTTCTGTCGCGTATGATAGGCGTTCTCCCAGTCCTTTAACTCTTCATAGATCTTTTCAATCTCTTTTAAGGTTTTTACATCCGAAGGATCGTGCCCTGCCACCTCCAAAAAGGTCTTGAGGGCGCGGTTCAGAAATCCCCCTTTCCGATAGTCTCTGCCCAGATCGAACATAGCCCGGATCTTTATGCGCTCATCGATATTCGGCCTCAATATGATGGTCTGCCGGATTCGAATGGCCCTGTCTATGTCGCCTCTTGAACGGTATAGATTGCCTAATGCCACATAGGTCTCAATGGTGTCTGAGTTGACCTGAACCGACTTGGTAAATTCTTCAATGGCCTGATCGTGGTCATCTGATAGGAGGTACTGGATCCCCTTAAAAAAGGACCTATCCCCCTTGCTGGCGATGGCCTTCTTCTTTTCCTCCTCCGCAGGCCTTGTCCAGAAGCCCAGAGAGAGCCCAATCAGCAGGGCAATCGCCGAGACGATCAGAATCTGCCGAAGACCCGGTTCAAGCAGCCATTGCCAAACGGATTGCAGCACCGTAATCTCTCCTATAAAGAAGTGTGGAGTGTGAAGTGAGGAGTTAAAAGTTGAAATCGGAATCTTCCGTTCTTAAC
>JAUPKI010000402.1 GCA_030837545.1 Thermodesulfobacteriota bacterium
CCGCTTTGGGGCCATGACGGCCGCCCGCTGGGCCTTGGTATCTTCGGAGATGGCATCTTTGACCTTTGCTATGATTTCATAGATATTCATTTCGGCTTCAGCCCGGGGAGTTTCAGGCCTGCAATAGATCCGTTTGAAAATATCCAGCCGGTTGTCGAGGATATGATTGTAGCCCACATCAAAAAACCGCCAGAAATGATTGTCATCCGCCTTGAAGTAGAAAAAGGCGCCGGAACCGCTATCCCCGCGTGCCTTGCCGCTGTGTATGCCAAAAGGAATGCTCTCGATCTGCGAGGCCGAATAGGACCGCAGGAACTGGGAAAGCTGTTGTTTCATCAGTTCATTCCCGGCAAGCTCCCCGAAGGCCTCCAGCTCGTCGATAATCGTACGATCTTCAGCCGCGATACGATCCAGTGCATTGAAGGTCTTGGGGTCGGCGATCTCTCCAATGACGCTGCTGTCCAGGCCGATGGTATCGTTGATCTGTGCCAGTTTCTGCTGAAGCCTTTTCACGAGATTCAGGAGCCGTTCCAGTCCCTTTTCAGGGAAGAAGTTGTATATGTCTAGGATATCGAACGGCGTTCCAAGTGTTGATCAACAAATAAGGCCTTCATCAACAGCGCTTCTAATGGCATCCAATGATTCCCTACAGAAAGGCCCGTAATGAACAAATCTCCATGGCCAGCCTGTGAAGGTAGCCCCATCATTTCTCCTGGCATGGTACAGATCTGCAAGATAAAGGAATTTGACCAACCTGATGGGAGAGAATACCTCTCCCCGCTCAGTTGCAAACCACGTAATATACTGTATTAAATTTAAAATATCCCTCTTCATATTCGTTCCTGAACAGAAAAATGAGTTCTTTCAAATGACGCCGTAATCAGTCTCATCGATCTCTCTCTATTTCGCAGAGTCAGACTGAGATCATTTTGGCCCTTTCGAATCAGTATTCACCCTACCTTGACGCTCTTTGCCTTACTCAAGCGTTTTTCCACTAAGCCGATGACTGCTTCATACACAGCGTTACGTTCATTCTGCGTAAGGCCTATAGCATCAAAAACAACATCATCTAATTGCTTGCGGTCATTGGGAACGGAGCCGAACTCCTTCCAAACATTTTGAACCGGACGATCTTTTATTTTCATATAGGCAGTTTCCAAGTCCCGCCCTTTGACAAGCGGAATTCTCATCTTCAGAAAATCCGCCATAAAAAAATCAAGTACGCCCTGGCCAAGGCTCTTATTGCCAAGTGTTTCAATAAATAGTGCGACTAAGGTTGAATTCAAGAATCCCATCATTTCAACATACTTCTCGATTTTCGGATGTAGTCGATAAAACCGTAAAGATAGGTAGCGTTGTGGGTTGGAATGTATCAGAAATGTGTCATTGAAGCTACGCGGGACGAGAATCTCGGCGCCCGAAAGCATCTGTCTCGTCGGTTTATACCAAGGATGTTGATTCTTAGTCACAGATCTGAGTTGATAACCTTGGGCCTCTCCCCATTTAATATATTTCTTGGCCAGTTCACTCGGCTGCCCCTTAATAACCAAGCAGTAGGCGTCATACCCTTGAATTTCAATGTGTTTGTCGCTTTTGGTATAATCCTTTATTAAGGGTACAAGATATTCTTCCTCTAATAGACCATCGAATGGTGGGCTACCGAAGGCAACGACACGGTCATTTAAAACATGATAAAACCCGTCTTTTTCCTTAGTAACCTTTGTGAGAATAAAGAAGCCGTCTGCCCCACCTGTATTCAGGTATCTTTCACCCTCAAAATACAAAGAAAGTTGTGTGACCAGTGAGTTACCTTTGGACATTATCGTAGAATAAATGTCGGGCGCTCTCAGATACTTTCCGCCCCATTTGTTTCCTTCGTATTTTCCAATCAAGGCTGCGGTCTTGTCCATTCCCTCCAGCGTTTTGTTTCTTTGAAGACCTTCTTCAAGCAGGTACTTCTGGGTCGTCTGATAGACCCTGAAGTCATCGGTGCTGACAATCCCTTCTGCCTCATCTATCGCAATTAGGGTATCGCTTGACAAGACCTCTTCAAACGGCTTTTTGAAGGCGGTAAATCGTGCTGTATGGGAAAGAGAATCGCCTTGAGGCTTGTTGAAGACGACGATAACGGTATTGACATCCGCGGATTTGAAGGAACGTTTGGCCTGATTGTCGTAGATATCTTTCACCTCCATGTTATGGAGGAGCCACTCCTGTAGCCCTGCCCCATAGCCCACATCCAGCCACGAGTTGGATGTGAGAAAGACAAACACTCCCTCCTTATTGAGAAGCGACATGCCGAGGTAATAAAAATAGACATACAGGTCCGATTTCCTGTCTATCCGCACGTCCCTCCCTAAGAAGGCCTGGACCGCGCGTATCAGCTTTTCTTTATAGGCCTTTCGTTCCGCGGGCGTGGTCAGCCGGTTAACAATGGCGGGCGGACCAATCTCCTCCTGTCGCACGTAGGGCGGGTTCCCGACAATGATATCAAAGCCGCCCTTGCTCATGAACACCTCGGCGAAGTCGATCTCCCACAAGACATAATCCCGCTCGTTCAGTTTCCCGAAATCCTCGGATTCAAGAAGCCGTCCATATTCGGCGTAGGTTTGTTCAAGGGCCGCAATCTTGCTTTCGGTCTCCTTGTGAAACGCCTTTTCAAAATCAAGCTGTAACTGCTCGGCCTCTGTACCGAAAAGCCCCTGTTGGATATGGCGAGGTTTTTCGAGATTTCGTTTGTGTGACCTGATTTGTGCACGAACCGATTCCATGCGATCTTTCAGTATACCCTGGAAAAGTTCCCGCTCCAGTCTCTTGTGTTCGGACTTGATTCCAGCAAGATCGCCGCTCTTGACCTGGCCATTGAAAATCTTCTGTTCAAGGTCGTATATTTTCCCGATGACCGGAGGGATTCGTTTGCTGGTTGCGTCAAACTCCCCTCTCAGGTGAAGGGGAACCCCGGCGAAATCCTCTGTCAGGCTGTCGCCCTGGCGAAGGCGATAGGACAGGTTGGGGAGGAGCGGCTCATTGGGGTGTTTCTGTACAAAATCATCGGGGGCGTCCACCACTAAGGAGAGCCAGAGGCGAAGCTCGGCAATGCGCACCGCATGGGCCTTGACATCGGCGCCATAGAGGTTTTTGGAGATGATCTCCTTTTTGAGCTGAAAGGCGTCGGTAGCCTGGCCAAGCCTTTTCCTGACAAGCGTTCGGAGGTCCACGAGAAGATGAAGCATGGCAACCAGAAAGGCCCCCGACCCGCACGCCACATCGCAGATCTTGACGTTCGAAAGGAGCTGTTCCACGTGATCCCACGGGAGGTCGATGTCGTCGGGCGGATCGAGGCAATTCATGATCAGACGGATGATCTCGTTTCTTTTTCCCTGGATGTGCCTGGCCAGGTATTCCATCAAGGCCCGTTGGCACATGAACGTAACTTCTGTCGGCTGGGTGTAAAACAGGCCGGACAACCCGCGCTCCTCTTCGCCGATAATACGCTGATACACGTTCCCAAGGAGTTCAGGATCAATGGCCAGTTCAATGTCAAGAGGGGTGTCCTCGCGCACGGTAAAATTGTATCTCTCGAACAGACGGTCAAACATCAGTTCAAATGCGACATCCGGCACATGGATATCGACCGCATCGATCTCATGAGAGCGCACAAACATGCCGCCATTCAGGTAGGGTGCATTTGTGAAGATCTGCCGGACTGAATCGGGTATGGACAGGTTCTCAAAGCCTGGTTCCCGGTTGAATCCGCCGAAAAAGAGGGGCGCGAGATAGTCTTGATAAAAGGATGTGCCATGGGTTTCACTCTGCCTGTAGGTTTCATAGAAGTCCTTCAAGAATCCGCGATTATGGTCAAGCCATCCCCGTTTCTGGACAAAATAGAGAAGCATCAGGCGGTTCATCAGCATTTGGGTAAAGGCATGGGCCTGGGACCCTGAACGGGTTTTTTCCAATGCCTGTTTTACATCCTCAAAGACCTGTTTATACACCTTGTAGAATTCATCCGTGACCCGTTCTTTCTGGAATGCCTCGCAGTGCAGGTCGTAGATGTCAAACGGATACATATCTACCGTCGGCAAGGCTAACGCATTCACTACCTGGAGTTCCGTGTGAAAGGGTTCTCTGAGCGTATTGAGCTTGAGCCGTCTAAGTTCCACGCCTCCTGGCCGGCGTAA
>JAUPKI010000403.1 GCA_030837545.1 Thermodesulfobacteriota bacterium
ACAGCGAGAATTATATTATGAGCGCACGCTCATAACTGGAGGCAACGATGCCAAGGCCGATAAAGCTCAGATTTGTTCAGGGACATCCCATTGTGGACGCCTTTATTCCGAACAGCGTGCCGCCCTGGGGAACAGCGGAAGTGACGCTGTCCATTGAGGGTCTTGAGGCCATCCGGCTCATTGATTTTCAGGGGATGGACCAGGAAACTGCGGCTCGAATGATGAATGTATCGCGTCCCACATTCGGGCGGATATTGGCCGAGGCAAGGGCCATTGTGGCCGATGCCCTCGTCACGGGCAAGGTGTTGCGAATCGAGGGCGGTCATTTCGACATGCCGCCCAGGGGAAGAGGAAGGCATCGCCGATGGAGAGGCGGGCCCATTTAACAGAGAGGAGGTATTCATTATGCCAAGATTCGATGGAACAGGACCTATGGGTGCAGGGCCCATGACCGGAGGAGGTTGGGGGTATTGCAATCCTTCCGGAAGGTATGTTGGAGCGCCGCGATACGGCTTGGGCCGCGGCTTCAGAGGAGGATTCGGCCGCGGCGGTGGCGGTAGAGGCGCACGGGGTTATGGAAGAGGCCTTGGCTGGCAGGGCGACTATGCCCCTGCAGCAGGGGGGTATGGGCCTGCCTATGCTGCCCCCTATGGGAACCCCTATCCGATGAACCCTGATAACGAGATGGCCATGCTTCGAGACGAGGCGAACGCCATCAAGAATGAACTCGACGCCATCAACAAGCGCATTGAAGAGCTTGAGGCGCGACCATCGGCGTCATGACAAACCGAAAAGTGGACTCCCGTGTTTCCGCCCATGTGTACGGATTCAATTTTCCCGGAGGCACGGGGGGCATTCTATTCCATGGGGAGTATCCTCACCGAAACAGACGGCTTTTGCTTGAACCGCTCGGCGTCTTCTATGGACCCTACCCCCTTCCCACGTGCATGGGAATGGCCAGCTTGGGGCGGATCTGATCAGCCGCAGATACGGCCTCCTCTGCAGTCATGACGTAAAAACCGCTTACGGGCGAAAGGCTGATATCGGCCTTCACGGACGCCATCTCCGGGATCGGATCAGAATCGCCAGCATGATATACAGAGCGCAATAAATGCTTGAGTATAGAGGTGCCTTGCGGAATGGCAAGGCCAGCAAGCGGCCAAATTCGTATTGGTCTGCCCCCTTACAGCCCTGAACTCAATCCGATTGAACGGTTGTTGAGATTGACACGAAGGCTCACAAAAAGGTGGCCCGTAGTTTCCCCTGCCGCCGAGGACCAGCACCGTGGGATGCCAACCCCGCCACATGGGTTCTTTTCTGACAAGCGTCATCACCAGCAGGCCAGACCGCCGAATAAAAAGCGATAAAACATGGTGGCTGTGGTGCCGGTCTGGACCAGTTTTGCAAAAACCGATGCAAAGCTGATGAGAAAGGCGCCGCAAAGCAAACGAAGCATGCAATCAATCCACGATATGAGTTATGGAACCAGGCAGCGAACAGATGGAACATGATATAGCCTCCAAAAAAAAGTTCTTGGGATTCCGGCTATACATCGTCTTGTTTTCAAGGTGTTATCCAATCGATAATCACAAATCTACAGAGTCATACGTAGGCCTTCATACCTTCTGCCAGGGTGTTCACCATGCGGAGAAATGAGTATTCATCCGGATCGAGCAGCGTAAACCTGAAGCCCTGCAGATCCGTATTGAATGATGAGAGGGGCACTACGCAGACCCCTGTGGCCGCAAGAAGATAGTACACAAAACGCTTGTCAAGGGAGATCTTCCCGTTTGACTGAAGAAGCGATTCAATGAGTGAACGGATATTGGCGTTCTCGATGGGCAATGACTGGCGTGTTGAAAGGACGCCTTCCCTGAACAGGACACTCATATAGAAGGCCCCGTTCGTGCGGTTGATCAGAATGGAAGGGATCTCCTTCAGTGTGTTAAAGGCCGTCTCTGACATCCGTTTGTAGCGCGCCTTCCGTTTCCCCACATACGCTTCATGTTCAGGGTGATCGAAGATCAGAGGGATGACCTTCTGCGGAAGCGTGGTGGAACAGACCTCCACCATCTTGGCGTTGAGAATGCTCTGCGTGTAGGTCTTGAAGGCCGGGTCCCTTTCCCGGTTGTACAACTCGATCCAGCCGCACCGGGAACCCGGCCACGGCAATTCCTTGGAGATCCCTTTCATGGCAATGCCGGGCACATGTCCGATCACTTCAGCAAGCGTACGGGTCCGGGCGCCCTCAAAGACCAGGTTTTGATAGATTTCATCCGCAATGATAAAGAGATCGTAATCCTCCGCAATCTGCACGATTTCCCTGAGGATCTCTTCCGGATAGACCGCCCCCGTGGGATTGTCTGGATTGATCAGGAGGATCCCGGCCACGGCCGGGTTATATTTCACCCGCTTCCGCAGCTCAACCGTATCCGGGTACCAGTGATGATGGGGGTCCAGGGGATAGGTTACCGGGGGGACACCCGCATGAGCGGCTTCCGATGATGAATGGGTGGTATAGGTGGGCGACGGCGTAATGATTCGCGCCGTCCGCCTCAGAAAACCGTACACCTTGGTGATGGCATCTCCGAGGCCGTTAAAGAAAATAATATCATCCGCATCGATTCTTGCGCCTCCCAGACGGTTGTTCCTCTCTGCAAGGTATTCCCTCGTTTCGAGGACCCCCTGACTGGGGCAATAACTGTAGGCGCAGTCCTCCATGCTGGCACGGGATACGATTTCCTTGATCCATACAGGAACCTTCTCCCCCTTGGCCACTGGATCGCCGATATTTTCCAGGTTGATATCCGCCCCCAGGGCCTTGAGCTTATCCACTACCCTCATGATGTTTCGGATTTCATAATTGAGTTCACCCGCACCGATATGGACGATTTCCGTTCTCATGACATACCTGTCCTTTCCATGTGTCTGTCTATCCTAACCTTGAACCCGGAACCTGTGAACCCTTACCAGCCTTTCAGCCCGATATGCCCCAGCTCAGGCTCCTCGCCAAATGCGCATGACGAAGGGTTCATCACCCCGTAGGCGAAAATCATTGGATTCACGTGATAGCTGGCTCTGCTTGGGTTTCCTTTTCACAACCCTGAACCTTGAACCGTGAACCTCTGAACCCATTCTCACGGTAAAAAAAGGCCGCCTTATGAGCAGCCTAAAAAAAAGGCCGCAGGCATTGCCCGCGGCCCCTGAATCATCGATGTTCGATTTAAGGTATGAATCCCAGGAGCAGGACCGCGGGCCACCGGGCAGAAGCTGCCGCGGCGGCGTTGATAGCTATTGCTGGGCAAGCGGTCCTCAATTTCCTGGTTATCATCCTCATCCTCACATCAATACAATGTTAGCACGTCACTGCACTCACCGGATGAATGCTATGCAAAAGAGCGTTCAATGTCAAGGTCAAAATGCCATGCTAACGATTTTCGATTCGTCGGGGATGTACAGGGGTTTCTTTAGGAATGCTTACATGGATTCAATGGCCGACAACTCAGCGGAGACAAGGCGAAGCCGTCGGCTCAACCCTCTGACCATGGCTTCCGCTGTTCCGATGGACGCAAAGGCCGATACCCCGAAGACAAGTGCCAGGGGAAGGGCAATCACGGCTGCGGAAATGCCCCCGGAGATATCCCCCTTGATATTTTTGAATATGGCATATGGCATGGCGCTTTCTACCATAACCCCAATGAGGCCGCAATCAGAAAAACCGCCTGTGATTTCCATAAGCATCAGGAAGCCGGCGTCTTATGAACAACGCAATTGAAGATTCCCCGCATCAAGCTGCGTGGAATCCTCCAAATGTAAGGAATTGTCCATTTTAAAATTCGCTCGCTAATCCCGCTTCAGCGGGACAGCCAGGCTACGGGGAATGGGCCCGCTGAGCATTTTCAAAGGGAAGTGAAAGGTATTTGCACCCGGATGCGGGTTGTGATAAAGAGATAGTTACCCCCTGAAACCTGCTGATTACAGGATACCGTATGTCAAGAGGCGAGGCCATTCAACCACCATCCATGTCCAGGTTTTCTGAACGTTTTGTCCGGGCCCTGAAAAGCGAAGGGGTGACCCATGTGTTCGGGATTCCCAGCATTCACAATATCGGCCTCTACAACGCCCTTCGGGAAGAGCCATCCATTCATCATATCCTCTGTCGTCATGAATCCAGCGCCACCCACATGGCCGACGGGTATGCCCGGGCCGGAAAAGGGGTGGGAGTGGTCATCACCTCCACCGGCCCTGGCGCCGGGTATATGACGGCCCCCCTGATCGAGGCCTGGGGAAGCTTATCGCCGGTCCTGGCCATCACGACCAATATCGCCACAAAGGAAATCGGTCGGGGCACAGGGACCCTCCACGAAGTGATGGATCAGGACCTCATTTTTAAAAATATCACCAAGAGACGATATTGCCTTCGGAGAGCGAGCGATATACACACCATGCTCCCGAAGGCTATTCAAACGGCCCTTTCAGGACGTCCCGGCCCGGTTTACTGTGAAGTGCCGACAGATCTATGGGATCAGGATGTTTCAGTGGAGAAAGGGGCCGTGCCTTGCCGGCATCCAGCCCAGGATCCCCACCAGTGGGTGGGCGACCTCGATCGAGCAGTTAGGCTCCTCTGTAAGGCCGACCATCCGGTCGTCGTTGCCGGTACGGCCGCAGTGCGTGCCGGGATCGCCAAGGAAATCCAATCCATTTGCGAGGCGCTCCAGGCGCCGCTGGTCACCGGGGCGGAGGGAAAAGGCCTGGTCCCTGAAGATCATGAACTGGCCTTTGGCAATGCGGCCCGCCGCGGGGTTGCCCGCGAACTCCTTCAGTCGAGAACTATCGCCCTGGCCATCGGGACCCGTCTTCGCAGGGCGGATTATTACCGGCGGGGCGTGTCTCTGCCCCGACTCATCCATATTGACTGGGACGAGGCCTGGATTCACAAGAATTATCCTGCAGAGATGACTATCGTTGGCGATATCCGAACCATCGCGAGCCGGCTTGCGGAAATGGTCGTATCCATGCCCCCTGACAGCAGGAAAATGGGGCGACAGGTCTCTGTCATGCGGCGCAAGACAAGGGAGGAGCGGGAAGCCATCGGCCAAAAATGCCGGGAAATCGCCTACCTCGACGCCCTTCGCAGGGTCATGCCCCGCGACGGCAGCCTCGTAATAGACAACACCCTGCTGGGATACTGGGCCGAGTACTTCTACGAATCCTTGATGCCCGGCGGCCTGGTGACCGCCAAGGGCTCCTCCATGATCGGCTTCAGCCTTCCCGCTGCCGTGGGTCTCAAGATCGCCTGTCCCGAACGGTCGGTGGTCGCTCTGATCGGGGACGGCGGTTTCTTCTACAGCGCTCAGGAACTGGCCACGTGTCGGCGCCACGGCATCGGGTTTCCCGTCATCGTGGTCAACGACGGGGCCTACGGGATGATCGATCTCCTGCAACGTCAGTTCTACGGCCGGGGGGATTTCGAGACGGATCTCATTAATCCCGACCTGCGGACCTTTGCCGCTTCCTTCGGCATTGCCGCCGACCGGGTCGATACCCCTCAGGGGCTTGAACAAGCCCTGGGGTCCGCCCTCGCCTCCAGGGACATGCGGGTGATCGAACTGGCGACCTCCTTTACGCAGAACCCCTTTGCGACATATTGATGAATCGTAACCGTTCACGGGTTAAAAGGTTCAGGGGTTCAGGGGTTCACAGTTGCAATTTTGTCCACGGATTTGATTCCTTGGGGCTTATTCACATGGGAGGGAGAAAATGGATCTGAAGGTCATGTTGACCACGTTTGGAATGATATTCTTGGCTGAATTAGGCGACAAGACACAGTTGGCGACCTTTGCCTTTGCCGCTGAAAGCAAGACAAGGCTGGCGGTCTTCCTCGGGTCTGCGGGGGCGCTCATCGTTACGTCCCTTTTAGCCGTCCTCTTCGGCTCAGCCATCAGCCGGCTGATTCCCCCCAACTATATCAAGATGGGCGCTGGGGGCTTGTTCGTCGTATTGGGGGTGTGGATGCTGGTCTTTCCGGGGGGCAAATAGCTCCCTTTCCCCTTGCCCCTCAAACATAATTTCGGTAAACTTCTGGAAGGGCTGCGCAGCCCTTTGGGGAGGCTGTAAACCTCCTTAACGAGTCGCTTGCTCATGCTATCACGATGGCCGCCATTGCCACGAAAATAGTTTCCAGGGTTCAGAGGTTCAACGGTTTAAAGGTTGAGGGCGCGACCTTTCTACCTTCGACGTTTCCCGCCAGCGGCGGGATTGGACGTTTGATGTTCAACGTTCCCATTTTTTAGGAAGTTCTATTTTCATCCGCCGTGGCGACGAACCTCCCATCATGAGCATTGGGTCGCTTTCCCCGGTTTATCCGGCTGAGGTCCTTACAATGGTTCAAAACCTTGGAAGACTGCATGTGCTGACAGATACCGTACTCCAATCTCGGTTCTCCCATATGGATCTGGCAGAGATGGCGATTGCCGGAGGGGCGGACGTCATCCAGTTCCGTCAAAAGGAGGGATCGACCCGT
>JAUPKI010000404.1 GCA_030837545.1 Thermodesulfobacteriota bacterium
ATACAAATTCAGACCGATCCGAGGTATCAGGATTTCATCCCAAGGGCGGAAATTCGTTCGGTGCTCGGGTATGAAATGAAGGTGGCAAGCATTGAGGATGTGTTGAAAGGCAAAATTTGGGCGTATTCGGATGTGCAACGCCGGAAGAGCAAACGACAGAAGGACCTGGCCGACATCATCCGACTGACAGAGGAACATCCATCGCTGTCAGACCAGTTGCCGGTTTCGATACGTGAACTGATTGAATAAAAAGGACAACCCTTCAAGGCCCGCACGCGGGCAAGGAGGATAACTTGATGAACCTGGATCTTTGTAGGAGGTTCCGAAATGGTCTGATGCGTTGGATGGCCATTTCAGGGGTCCTGCTGTGCGCATGCTCAACGCCTCCCGAGAAGAAAGAGGGTGCGTCCCATCAGGCCTCCGGCGCGGCCGTCACCCAGTCGGTTCAAAAGGAGACGCCGCCGGTTCAGCCCACCCCTAATGCCGCGCCCTCGTCGCTGCCCAAGATCCTGGATGTGACGGTGACCCAGCGCCCTGGCAACCGGACACGGCTCAGCGTCACCTCGGACCAAAAGGTTGATTACGATGTAAAACTGGACGGCAAGACCCTGATGGTGGAGCTTAAAAACGGCGCCATCCAACCGGACCTGTTGAAAAAACTCGATTCCGAACATGCGGATGGGGCCGTCCAGCGGGTCCAGGCCTTATATTCGGCACAGGACCGTCACGTGTCCCTGAGAGTGACATTGAGACAACTGATCCCCTATCATATCACCCGGGACGGAACGGCGTTAAACATCGACTTTGACGCTGTGCATGTGGAGACCGCCCAGATGAGAAGGCCGGAACCCGTTGTTGCACCGCAACAGCGGCCTAAGCCTCCTGGGCCGGCGCCCGCGCGTCAGCCTGTGATAGACCCGGAAAAAACCCCGGCGGCGTCGCCTAAAGAAAGGCACGACCGCGCCGGTCTTTTCGAGGCCACATCCCGGCAGTATGCCGGCCAGAAGATGAGCTTCGATTTTGTGGATTCGGACATCCGGAATATCCTCCAGTTGATATCCGAGGTGGCAGGGATCAATATCGTCTGGGGAAGCGATGTGGAGGGGAAGATCTCCATGAAGCTCGACAACATCCCGTGGGACCAGGCCCTGGAAATGATCCTTCGGCCCAACGGCCTGACCTATCAGATCGAAGACGACGTCCTCTGGGTGGTGCCCAAGGAAAAACTGCGGGACCTGGAGATCAAGGAAGGGAAGCGGAAAGGGGCCCTCATGGCTGCCAAGAGACTCCAGGGGGTCTTTGAGGCCAAAATCATCGAGTTCATCACCATACGGCACCGAAAGGCAGGCGACATCTTCAAGATGCTGGTGGGCGACAAGAATGCGGTCCCGCCTATCCCCCCGGCGCTGGATATAGAGGCTGCCGAATCCGAAGAGGAGGAAGAGGGGGAGGCGGAAAAGGGAAAGAAGGTCAAGATCGCCACCATGGATCTGTATCTCTCCTATGATGCGGGCACCAACATGATCATCGCCAACGGGGTGCGGGCCAAGGTGGACAAGGTCAAGGAACTGATTGCCAAGCTCGACATTGCCGAGAAGCAGGTGTTGATCGAGGCCCGCATCGTGGAGGCCTCCACGGCATTTGCGCGCGACCTCGGGGTAGAGTGGCAGACCGGATTCAAGGCCGACTGGATCAATACCGGCTCCAGTTCCGCCGGATCCACATCGTTTACCACCAACGCCCCTGCCGGCTGGACGTCCAACATCGGCCTGGCCCTTGGCTGGCTGACCGGCGGCGGCCTGGGCTCCATATCCCTTGACGCTGCCCTCGCCCTGGGCGAGACCGACAGAAAGGCACACGTCATCTCCGCCCCCAAGGTCCTGACCGTGAACGGCGGAGAGGCGTATATCGAAAGGGGAAGCGTCCAGTACTTCGAGGTCAGCACCCTAAATGTCATCGACTATAAAGAGATCCCCGCGGTCCTCTCTCTCAAGGTGAATCCCACGGTAAGCGCAGACAATTCCCATGTCACGATGGTCGTAGAGGTGACTGACGACCAAGCGACTCCGGCGACGGAGAAAACCGATTCGGCCTCTGAGGAGATAAGTACGGCCCCTCCTGGAAGGACCACAAAGAAGATCAAGAGCACGCTCATGGTCAGGACCGGGGACACCGTGGTCATCGGCGGGATCTATAAAAAGGTGGATACGGTGATAGATTCAGGGGTTCCCTGGCTTATGGATCTCCCCGTCCTGGGCTGGCTCTTCAAGGCGCAATATGACACCCGGGAAAGAACTGAACTCCTCATCTTCTTGACGCCATCGGTTGTGAATCCTCTTGCAACGGCAGGAGGTTAAAAAATGTCTCACACGAAGACACAAAGACACAAAGAAAAACAGACAGGTATATGGGAAACCACCCAAAAGGCTTAGTGGCTCTGTGGCTCATCTATCTGGCCCTGGCTCTCCTCCTTGCCTGCGCCACCGGGCGCGCTACGACCGATCAGGTGGACGAAAAGAAGCGGGCCAAGGCCCTTCAGGAGATGGGAAATGCCCTGGTCATGAAAGGGGACCTGCGCGCGGGCCTTGGA
>JAUPKI010000049.1 GCA_030837545.1 Thermodesulfobacteriota bacterium
GCTAAAGGTCTGCGAACTGGAATACGACCAGGTGTTCCATGTCTGCCGGGAATTCGCCAAACGCCGGTCCTGCCTGCGTGACGATCTTGGCATCCTGATGAACCGGCACAGTGCCCTTGTATCATATCTGCTCGTTGTGCTGCTGGCGATCTGCGGACGTATCGGTGTGCCGGGAGGAGACTACCTTGTTGGTGGAAAGATGTACTCAGATCCGAATGACCCCAAGACATGGAGGACGGCGGTAACCGACATCCCGGCCATCGCGGGGATGTTCCCTCCCAATGTGATGCCGGAAGAGATCGCAAACGACCGTCCCGACCGGCTGAGGGCCGCCTTCGTCCTGGGAGCCAATCCATTGCGGTCTTATGCCGATACGACCGCGTACGAAGAGGCATTCGAGCGGCTCGATCTGCTGGTGGTAACTGAGATTGCAATGAGTGAGACCGCCGCACTTGCACACTACGTCCTGCCCTGCAGGTCGACCTACGAATCATGGAGCCCGGCAGACGCTATTAGCCCCTCCAAAACCAACGAAGGTTTCCTGGACGTAGTCAGTCGGTTGCGCCGGCCTGTTGTTGAGGTAGAAGGAGAGCAGAAAGAAGCGGGTGAGATATTCACTCTCCTGGCCGACGCCATGGGGCTGATTCCCGCACTGCCCGACTCACTTTACCAGGCTGCCGCAAGCGGCAGCCTGAGGACATACCGTGATGCGCTGATAGGTTATGTAATGAAGCGTCCTGAGAACATGATGAGGGTGCCCTTCATAGCAGCCAAGACGCTGGGTAATGCTATCGGTTCCGCCCACCTGGCCAGCTATTTCACCGGGTTTTTACAGAGGTCCCCGGCAAAGCAGGAGGAGGCCGCAAGGGTGGGATTCGACGCCGGACCGGACCAGGGGCAGGCCCTCTACCAGGCCATCATCGAGCATCCGGAAGGCGTGTTGGTCGGAGTACAGGATATCGGGAAAAACCTTGGTAGATTGGCCACAAAGGACGGCAGGATACGGCTTCATACCGCGGAGGCGGAAGACTGGATGAAGGAAATCAATCCCGGTGAGGAAGAGAAACGGCTGAAAACTGATCCTGAATTTCCATTGATCCTGATGGCAGGACGTCATATGGACATGAATTCCAATACGGCTATGCGGGACCCTGCGTGGAACGAAGGCAGGCGGCCCTGCACCCTGGCAATAAATCCCTCTGATGCAGAAACGCTGGGCATCGTTGATAAACAGATGGTAAAGGTCATCACGGAAGCCGGGGAGGAAAAAATAGAGGCCGAAGCAACCACGGATGCCAGAAAGGGCCAGGTCATTATTCCGCAAGGATTTGGTCTTGTCTACGATGGCGTTACATACGGCACTAACGTCAACAGATTAACAAAAAACACAAACCGAGACTTTGTCGGAACCCCTATGCACCGCTATGTTCCATGCCGGGTTGAAGCGGCGTAGTTTGGAGGAAAAGGATCACCTTAAAGGAGGAATGTATTGCGGGCCTGGGGTCGGGCCAGGGCAAGTGACCGAAATATAATGGTATGTTTTTAAAATGGTCCCTCAAAATGGCCCTATATCGACGTTTTTGAGTGCAAAAGGGGCCTTATTCCCCTGAAGCTTATGGCCAGAGCAAAGCGACATTTCATTCCTGGGTACATCTGGCACATTACCCACCGATGCCACAAGCGGGAGTTCCTGCTCAAATTCTCGCGGGATCGGCATCGCTATTTGCAGTGGCTGTATCAAGCCAGGAAACGGTATGGACTGAAGATCCTCAATTACATGGTGACGTCCAATCATGTTCATCTTCTTGTCGTCGATGAGGGAGATCGAGATGTGATCCCCAACTCCATGAAGTTGGTGGCTGGGAGAACCGGGCAGGAGTTCAATCAGAGGAAGGACCGCAAAGGGGCCTACTGGGAAGATCGCTATCATGCAACGGCTGTGGAGAGCGGTGATCATCTTGCACGATGCATGGTTTACATTGATACGAATATGGTGAGAGCAGGCGTGGTCAGTCACCCATCGATGTGGCTCTTCTGCGGGTACAATGAGATCCAGGAGCCCAGTAGAAAGAACGTCCTGATCGATTACGAGAGGCTGCGAAGGTTGATCGGAGTAAAGTCCTACGATCATCTCAGGGCGAGCCACAGAGGATGGACAGAGGAATACCTGGGAAATGGTTCAAAAGAGCGTCAAGAGGAATGGAGCGCCAGCGTTGCTGTTGGGGAAAGATCGTTCGTCGAAAGGGTGAAGTCCCTTCTTGGCTTTCGGGCAAAAGGCAGAGACGTCCTTGAATGGAATGGATGTTGTCAGCTTCGAGAGGCAGCGGGAAACTATAAGGCTGTTTTCGAGCCCGAAAAGGTCGATATACGCCTCGAAAACACCTATTTCTGGGACATTAATGCACGATAATCAGGAAGTTGTCATGGCCCGACCCCAGGGCACGTGCAAAATTCAGGTATTAGTAACCACCTGAATCGGATCCATTTTTTATGACATTTTAAGACGTGGTTATTTCAAATTCCGGGGTTTGGATCTGTGGGGGCATATCCGGCCACGCATCATCGCAAAAACGGGCCTGTATTCTATAGCGGCCGGGTTTTAAGTCCATAGGCAGTTCCCATTTGATGGTGTTCATCTCATCGATATTGCTAAACTCCATGCAACGATCTTTTTGAGAAATATTGAAAACAGGAATAAAATCCCGGCGATTTTCAATTTCATCCGGATTGTTTTGACGGATTAAGGAAAATTGAGAAGTTACACGAATGGGAAAAGCCGTCATTCGAATAAACCGAAGCGTAACGGTCATCCCCGGCCGATAGACATCATAATCGGTTATCATGCCGATGAGTTTGTTGCTATCAGAAATTCCGGTTCCTACACCGGATGTGGTTTCATCCCAGAAACGGGCCGGTCCCACATCAATATGAACCACATCCCCATGATAATACCCTGCACCGCCGAATTTAAGCTCCTTAACATAATCCCACAGAGTCTCGGCATCTACCCCCTGGATTTTGAGATCCGCCGCCATGCCGTACTGGTGAAGGCTGGCCTTGGCCGCCAGGTTGCCTTTGTCCCGAAGCATGGTATTGTACTCCGGCTCCCGATAGCCGGAGGTGATGGCGATTGTTGCACCGCTGTTTAAGCGGTCTTCCAGATAATCGATAAACTCGATAAGTCTTAAGGAAAGGCCCATCCGGAAAGGCTCACAGGGAGCGTCAAATACCCGGCAGATCTCACTAAGCGCCTCTTCATCATAGCCCCCCCGCCCCTTCCGGTAAGCGCCTGAAAAGGATTTATCGGTTTTTTCACTATACAACGTGATTTTGCCGTCACCGGAAAAGAAATACCGGCCCATATCCCGGGATCCTTCCCGTGCCCATGACCATGATGCCAAAGCGGCCGTCAGTATCAATACAGTTGCAAACTTTCCCGAATATTTTTTAACGATTTGATTAAATGCCATTGTCCCTCAAACCAGACTGACAACTTACCGTGCGTAAACCTTCGCGGCAGATCAGCCGAAATTCGGGCGCGGACCTTCTGACGTTGTCAACAGGTTAAGCTCCGCTCTCTATCATGCTGCTCTCTATGAGAAACTGTTCCAGGACCCCATATGTTTGCGCTCCTACCACCGCCTTTCGCTTCATCATGAAGGTTGGCACAGCGGTTATCCCCATTTCTCGTGACCGTGCCCAATCTGAATCCACTGAATCTCTGAAGATCCTCTTTTCCAGCACCGTTTGCGCCTCCCGGCCTGAAAGACCGACCGATACGGCCAGTTTCACCAGGTTCGAAATCTCAGCAATATTGATTCCGTCGACGAAATACGCATGAAACACGGCCTTGTGAAAAGGCTCCCCTTTTTCCTCTGACTCGGCCCATTTCCCCAGTTCCTGTGCCAGACGGCTGTTGTAGGTTTTATCCATGTGACCAAAAGGCAGCCGTTCTTCACGAGCCACATGTCTAAGCCTGTTCATCATATCGGGGATATGTATGTTCCGCCCTTCAAGAAGCTTCTTAAGTGTCAGGCCTTCTAAAGGGGTGTTTGGGTGAAGCGGGAAAGCGGTCCACCGAATATCAAACGCATAGTGTTTTCTCAGTTGATCAACACGGCCCGTGATGAAATAGCACCAGGGTCAGATGTAATCGGAAAAGATCTCCATTACCGGTGTTTCAGTCATGGCGTTTCCCTCTGTATCCGCTACGGGTGAAGGTTTCTTGGTTTTCCCCGGGTTCCCCTCTCTATTTCCGTTTTGTTGTAACAGCCTTTGACCGGCACCCATCTCATCTAACGGAGAGAACCCCTCTATCCTTAGAGAGTATAGGCCACGGAAGGGTTGAGGGTCAAGTCTGGATTGAAAGGTCCGGAATCGGGGGGCAGGCGCTTGTCAACAGGGATTTGACCAGGGGTGGACCGCTGCAACCGTCCCCGCCATTCGGGTAAGAGCGCCAAAAAGGGAAAATTGCCTGTTGATGACATAAAGGCTGTTGCGGTAAGATATGAAACAGGCCAGACGATCGAACCATGAGACCGTGCGGGAAGATGACGTCATGGAGAGAGTGCAGGGGGCGTACCTCCAAATCATAAAACAGCGGTCCATCCCTTCAGCATATCTGCTCTTGCCATAAGCTTTCATGATCATCGCCCGGACCCTCGGGACAACGCCGGTTCCGAAACAATAGGCCAGAAAAATCAGACAACAGAGAGAAGGGAGGGTCAACCATGATACGAAAGGCCATTTTTCCAGGGTGCTATCTGCAGGGGAAGGATATTCTCCGAAATCTCGGTGGGATTGAGGAACTTGAAAAGAAAAGGGTCTTTATTCTCGCCACCAACATGGCTGTGAACAGAATTATTCCGGAAAACCTGTCTGCCTGGAAAAGGATATGCGATATCAACTATGAGAAATTCAGCGGTGCGTGCACTTGGGATGAGATTAACAGGGTACTCAAGATAGCAGAAGGTGGTGCCTATGATTTCATCATTGGCATGGGGGGTGGGAAGACCATTGACACGGCCAGGGTGGTTGCCAGGCAGTTGGGCGTCAAGTATATCGCGGCGCCTACCATCGCGGCTACAGACGCACCTACCGCAAGTGCATGTGTCGTCTACAGTAACGAAGGTTCGGTCGTGGACTATTTCACAACAAGCAATCCCGATTACGTTCTGGTGGATACGAGAATCATTGCTGAAGCACCGGCAAGGTTTCTTGTTTCTGGAATGGGCGATGCCCTTGCAACCTGGTTTGAAGCGGAGACCTGTGATCGATCCCATTTCCGGAACGTATGCGGAGGGTTCAATCTCAGGGCCATCATGTCCCTTGCTGATGCGTGCTACCAGACCCTTCTAACATACGGCAGCGCAGCCAGGATCGCCTGTGAAAACAATCTGGTAAGCCCAGCGCTTGAATGCATTGTCGAAGCCAATACCCTGCTCAGCGGACTTGGTTTCGAATCCGGTGGTCTCTCAACCGCACACGGCATTCATGACTGTCTCTGCAATCTGGAAGGCACGCACGCGTATTATCACGGTGAAAAGGTGGCGTTCGGCACCCTGGCCGGGTTATTCCTTGAAGCCAGGCCGCAGCCTTTGATAGACGAGGTGTACGCATTCTGTAGATCCGTCGGACTGCCGACCACATTGAAGCAGATCGGGCTGGAGGGCGTTACAAACAGAGAATTGGACGCAGCCATTCATCCGGTGTTTGAGAACAAACAAAGCTATCTGCACAATGTGAGATTCGAATTGACACCCGAAGGGATCATAGAGGCCCTCCGAATGGCAGATGCTCTGGGTCATCAACTCGGTTAACGATCTTCAGGGCCATGGGGGGATGAACTCATTATATGATGGCCATAAAACTGGTATGTTGATGGTTCTTCTGATCAAAATGAGCACAGGGGGAGCGTTGATAAGGCCGATAAAGCTTAGTATGCCGTAGAAGCGATCAACTGGGTATCACCAGTATTCAATAATACGAAAGTGACCGATTCAGGCCCGTGAGTTCCCATCACAATATCCTGCGGTCGGATTTTCCTTGAAATCCAAGGCCACTTTTCAGATACTTCCTTACAGAAAAAACGAGTTCTGTAAAGGAATTGGGATATTCAGAGGCCGAGCTTGGCCGATATCTGGAAGTGACAAATTCATGTGTTATCCGGGCGGTTTCTACCGGAGGAGTTCCGGAGATAAGAAGTATCCCTAAGCTATGCACGCTGTGCGCAAACGTCCTCTATGCCTGAACTCGAGTGAGACCCGACAAAAGGAGGCTAACATATGCCGACGAAGTATTCTCTTGATGAAGCCAAGGAAGTGGCGCTGAAATTCATGCGCAGGGGGTATCATTGAGGTCCGGCCGTCCTGCAAGTTATGTGGGATGCATACGGACTGGATAATGAGGACTTTCTATGGAGTTGTATCGCCTTTATGGGAGGCATTAGCGGCCAGCAAGAGGCGCCGTGTGGCGCGGTATCCGCTTCAGCCGTATGCCTTGGACTCAGGCATCGCTGCTCCCTTTCTGATAAAGAGAAGGCCAGGCAGTCGCGCACGATGATACGATACTACGCCAGCAAACTGGTAAGGGACTTCCAGGACAAGTTCGGCAATATCACTTGTGCCGATCTCCTCGGAATCGACCTCTCCAAGCCGGGCGCATACCAGACATTTCATGAATCGGGCGTCTGGAACGATAAGTGCAACAGGTATGTTGGCTTTGTAATTGAGAAACTCTATGAATTTGAAGATGGACTAAGTCCGGGGGAAACAGCATAACGATCGTGTCATGTGTTTCAAATTCTTAGCAGTTCCAGAACTGCAATCTATCCTGATATTGCGTACATTGTGTTCCTCAACTCTCTAAAGGATAGGCAGGAATGATAATGCGTGGAAACGACCAGAGACAGAGATTTTTGGGAACGCTGTTGGGCGATGGCGCTGACAGGTTCCCGTTTTTCGACCTTGAGCCTGAGGAAGACACGCTAAGGCGATGGCGTCATGAGGGATTCCCACGAAATAGGTCTTTTTCGGATTATTTCAATCTGGAGACACACCATTCGGTCGGACTCATGCTCCGCAGCTACCCTTTTTACCAAAAGGCGCCGGATCTTCTCCACGACCCGTCGTCTTTCAAAAGGCACTACAACCCGGACCAACGGTCCCGTTATGCAAAGGGCTTTGTGGAACGAAGCCAACACCTTCATCAGGAAGGCCGAGTCCTTTACGTGGATGCTTCGGGAGGCGGTCTTTTGCAGATGTTGGGGGTAGGAGACTGGGATTCTTTGGTCTCTGCCTGCGTTGCGCTCGTTGATAGGCCTCAGATGGTAGAGGACCTTGTTAATAAGACCACAGATTTCTACTGTGTCTGCCTGGAGAGGGTGCTTTCAAAAGTGTCGGTTGATTATGCCTCATTCTATGAACCCATTGCATACAACATGGGGCCAGTGATTTCTCCCGGGATGTTTGAGCGTTTCGCCATACCGGGCTACAAGAAAGTCATTGATCTCTTGGAAAAGTATCACATTCCTCTTCGCATTCTTTGCACCACAGGAGGTGACTTAACTCCGCTCCTGCCCTCTCTCATCGACGCTGGCATCAACGGTCTCTGGATAAGCAACATCAGCAGCGCAGGCATGGAGTACCCCAAACTTCGTCGTCAATTTGGATCTGACGTCGCCCTGATCGGTGGGATTGACTCAACTGCATTAGCCCGGGACGAGGCAGCCGTGCGAAAGGCCGTGGAGAAAACGGCGCCAGAACTTCTTGAAAGCGGCCATTACCTTCCCTGCCTTGATGACAGGCCACGCAGTAACATTCCGTTCGCCAATTACAGATTGTATCGCCACATTCTTGATGAAATTGCTCAAAAGGGGTGACCACCATAACATGTATCGATTCATTGTTTTTTCTTAACCCTGCCCAGCCCCTTATTTACTGGAACAAATAAACCAGGGGTAGCGGGTGAATTCCCGATACCCTATCTTCGCATAAACCGGCTCGCCGAATTTACTGGCCTGAAGAATAATTTTACGGGCACCGGCAGCAAATGCCGCATTACCCACCTCGGTTACGCAGTACTCGGCCAACCCCATTCTCCGCGCATGTTTTAGAGTGCCGACCCAATAAATACCACCAATACCGTGGCTGAGCAGGGCCAGGGCCGCACAGACCGGCGCCCCGTTCAGATACACCAGGCCCAGTATGAATTGCGGCTCCAGCACCCTTTCGGGACGCATAAAATAGTTGCTGCTGACATCCGGTGGAAATTGCAGATCCTGATACGCCTCGGTGACCACTTGTCTGAAGCCCGCCAGTGCATCGACGGTATTTACCCATTGCAGTTCGGCGCCGGTGGGCGCCGGCCTTTGTTTGACCGGCGCATCCAGTACCATTCCCGGCGATTCCGACACCAGGAAAAACTTCTTATCCTTACAAAGTTGAATAATAGTTTGGTCTGCATGGCCGCGCAGCAGTAAGGAAAAGGCCTTTTTGCGGCCGGCGAAAAACCCCCTGGCCCTGGCTAAAAATGCTTCAGGGGATTCGTCGGTTGTCGATGACAGATTAAACGCAAAACTGCAGGCCGGAAAATCAAGGGCGGAATTAATGAAGACCGTATCCTGCTGATACAGAATTTCAGGATGGGGGATCCATTTGGCGCTCTGGCACCAGAAGTCCACGAGATTGAGATCCGCCAGGCGCAACAGTTCACTTTCGCTAATAGAAGATTTCATGGCGCGCTCCTATCCAGCCTTTCGGGCCTTATCTCCAATGTACGTCAAATAGACATCATCCAGATAGATCACTTTCTCTGTCAAATGCCAGCGTCGTTCCGACTTGGCAAGTTTATCCTCAAGAACGATTTCAGCAGGGAGAGCAAAATCAATACCACCAGTGAACTGGCGGTATGAGGTTCCGCCACAAGTGGCGGTCTGACCCTACTCCAAATGCAACATTTCTTTCTCAATTTTCAAACAGTTGCTCCGAACGGGACACTGTTTGAGAGACAAAGTTGTACATCAGAAACGGGTTGCCTTTTGCCGTGCCGATAAACCTGGACTTTGAGACATCAAACGGGGGAAGCTATTCTCGGGTTCGAGTAACTGCTAAGACCCTGTTTCCATCTGCTGGCCACGGATGTCGTTGGCATGCGGGTCTTGTTGAAAGAATCTCGGCACTAATCACTGGCATAGCCATTGTTCATACCACCGGCATGCCGGTGGCTTATTCCTTCGAGTTAGCGAAATACCCTATTTATCATTTTTGCTACATCCTGCCATACATCTGTTTCATTTAGTCCTTGCTTCCTGAGATTAACCAATGAATATGCTGGATGCGGCATTGCAAACACGTTCACCCCTGATATTTCACCATAAGAAAACGATTTTTGGACCATTTGTTTTAACGTAGGCTTTTGGATTTCTGATTCCTGCAGAATCTCTATTGTTGATTGTAAAGCTTCAAGCCCCAATGCCAGTATGCCTCTTGGTTGTAGGCAAGCAATAATTTCCGATAGGACAACTCTGCAATGTTTTCTCTCTGTGTTATTATTAGCTTTTGAATTTTCATTAAAAAAACCATGAAGAATCGTATTCAGAAAATAAATCGACCTATGAAAATAAATCGACCTATTTGCTATCTTAATCAAAGATAGGTTTGACAAAAGTCTTTTAGCAGAAATGTCGCTATTGTGAATGGGACACAGGATCCCTGTATGTGAAGAACCGCCAACACTAGCACCAGGGTCTCTTGCCATGATAATCAAGCCATTTTTTTCAGTGCCATAATGCTCATCGCAGTTAATAGCGAAAGAAGTATTATTCTTTTTTGGATTTCTCAAACAACTGCTGCACGCAGGATGATCACCTGACCTCGCGCTGTCAAGCATCTCTTTTAGCTTATCCATAGCTCTTTACTCCCAATTTTGCTTCTCTATCATTTGTAGACAAGGCTTTGCCGGCAGCAAATCACCATCTCGGCGATCATTTTGATCTTCCTCCCGCTACAAATCTCCCTCCTGCAGTACACGCCCAAATCCGTTTGTTTCCAAATACCAGTATGTAAAATGCTTCGATAACCAGCTCGCAGCCTTTTCCTCGGCCAATAGGCGGTAACTGGATGTGTAAATGACCGGTATGCCGAAACGCGCCTCCAGCGCATCGAGAGTCCCAGATACAGCATTCGGGTGGGCCACTGTAAATTCGTCGTCATAGGGCGATTTGATATCTTCATAGCTCGCCTCAAGGATCAATGCACGCCAGCGGTATTGAGACAGTCGCTCGCACATTCTAAAAAACCGCGGACGTTCTTGAATTACGGTGGTTATCAGATCGGAAATGGTTTTTCGTTCCAGGGCAAGTATCTCCTCCATGCCTTGTACGCTATAATCGCCAACACTGAGTTTACAGCGTTTAACTTGTCCTATCCAATTGGTAAATCTGCTAAAATCGAAGGGTGTTTTCTCACGGGTGTCTACTAAGACGACAGGTTTTGGGATTTGTCTTGTGATACTATGGCCTTTGCGCTTAACAATGAGCCTGCCTGTTGGCGGCGAAAGAAAATTGGGTTCGTGCATCGGATCAGCGATGTTGTCCTGAAGACAGGCTTCTTCTGTAACCGATGAGGGCGTTTTCGCCATTTAAGCTCCTTTGGAAATTTCTGTGAAATTTTAACACAGAATGGGTCTGAACGCAACTTGAAAGGGCTGCATTCTCAAAAGAGCTTTTCGTCGATGGCAAAGCGAAGGGTAGTCGTCAATCCAAATTTGCCGTGGAAGTTACCATGTGGATATCGCAAAGATTTGGGACCACCCAGAATTACAGATATCTATTTAAGAAAACTTTGGACTGTGGGGTTTTAACAAGGTATGGCATTATCTGGGGAAGAGAATCACGAATTCGAGGCCCTTTTCCGAGTTCACCGCGTGAATACGGCCGCCGTTTTGTTCGATGATCTTCCTGGCGATGGCCAGACCCAGGCCCGTTCCCCTCTCTGAGACGCCCTCCACCCGGTAGAAGGGTTCAAAGAGTTTGTCTAGTTCGTTGTCGGAAAGCTTCCGGTAGGTGTTGGTCACGCTGAGGCGCCAGTGATCGGCATCCTCGGCCACGCATATGGCCATCTCGCCCCCGTTAGGGACAAACTTGACGGCGTTATCCAGCAGGTTAGACAAGGCAGAGCAAAGACTTTCCCTGTCCCCGTAAACAAGGGTGATCGAAGGGAGTTCCGTCCGCACCATCATCCCCTTTTGTTTCATAGCCGTTTCGAAGCGGTCGAGCAGTTCTCTTAGTAATTCTGGCAGATTCAGCGGCGCTCTCTCAAATGGCTTTTCACGAATGTCCAGTTTGGAGAACTCCAGTATCCGGCCGATGAGGCGGTCCAACTCCTCGATGTCTTCACGGATGGCATTCAGGTGTTTTTCCACCATTTTTGATTCGCCCCTTTTCAGTTGCTCCTCTATGATTTCTTCTGCCACCCGGATCCGGGCCAAAGGGCTTCGCAATTCGTGAGAGACATTGGCCGTGAGTTCTTTTCCGCCCCGTATCATTCGTTCCAGTCTTTCCGCCATAACGTTGAAGGTTCGGCCCAGTTGACTGATCTCATCCTTGCCGGTCAGCGAAAACCGGTGGGAGAGGTCCCCTTCGGAGATCTGGACAGCCGATTGCCTGAGCCGGTTCAGAGGTCTGGTGATCTGTCTGGAGACAGGGATCACCAGGAGGGCGATAATCACGCCGATCACGGCCAGGCCGAGGGCAAAGCCGCCTTTGTGGGGCCCTGTGTCAATGCGTTGGAAAAGGGCGTGGAGGGTCCCGGTTTGTCCATCACCCATCCGGATGGGGATGAGCACGTAGAAGCCGCCGCCTTTCCTGAAGCGCTTATAGACCTTGTAAGGCCCCATGTTCATTTCTCTCCCCATTAAAAACCTTTCTTCCACATCCTTCGGGATGCCGGCGTCAAAGGACTTGGCCAAGACGCCTCCATCGTGTCCGGTGAGCCAGAAACGGGCTCCGTAGATCTCTCCCATTCGCAGGAAGAGGTCTTTCAGTGACTGGTTTAGGGAGGGGGACAGGAGCGGTTCCGCTCGAATTTTGTCCTCCACGAACGCTTTCACGAGGGTGGCCTGGCTTTGCATCTGCTGCTCAAAATGGTCCCGGAACTGTTTTCCGGCAAAATGGACAAACAGGGCAAAGATGAGTGCCTCGGTGATGACCAGGATGCCCAGGAAAGAGAGGAATATTTTTGTATAAAGCCTGCTGATTTTCATGTTGCATCCACAAACATGTACCCGGTCCCCCACACCGTCTTGATCCGCTCTGGGGAACGAGGATCACGCTCCACCTTTGCCCGCAGCTTGCTGATGTGGACATCGATGCTTCGGTCGAAGGCCATGAAATCGCGACCCCTGGCCA
>JAUPKI010000405.1 GCA_030837545.1 Thermodesulfobacteriota bacterium
CATATATTTGGCAAACCGAAAACTTGCGGTTCCAGTAATGGATGGAACGTTGTAAACCCCAGGTTCGGTTTCTTTTACCGTCGGCGAGGCGTTAATTGTTGCCCCTCCCAAGGTTCTTATGTCAATAGGCGGCTCTTTCTTTTTCTCGAAAATCATATCGTAGAGACCCTCGCGTCCGGTAAATACCAGTCCATTCAAGAATACAGCATCCCCAACCTTCAGGGGTGCGATATCAGTCCCGCTGACAGGAAGCGTCAAATTGAACTCACGTAGTATTTTTTGACTTCTGTTTTCCATGTAATCAGACCTCCGGCCTTGAAACAAAATCTGCAATTAAGATTCAACATTTGAATTTTGTGTGTTATTCAATGGTTTCCCTCCGGTAGTACGGCGTAAACCAAGCCGGGTCTTCTCGATATTCTATACTGTTGTCAGCAAAAATACGTACCGTTTTTCTTCTTTGCGCATAGCAGAACTGCTGGATGCCAACCGGCATACCACCAGTATGTGCATAGGCTACTTCGATATGGACATCCAATACTGCTGAGTTCCCCGGAAAGCCCATTGGTCCGAACCCGGCGTTACTCCCAATCATTATTAACTCTTCCTCCAGCCTTGCAATTTCGGGATCCGGGTTTCGATCTCCTATAATGCGCAAGCAGGCCGCTTCCTTTGCCAATCGGACACACATATCTTTTGTGCCGCCCACACCGACCCCTATAGTTGCTGGCTGGCATGCCATCCCCCGGCGAAGGAATTCAGCTAATGAATCGAGAAAGAAGCGCTTTAGACCGGGGATGCCGTCTGCAGGGAAAAGCATCCGATAATCGCCGCCGAACAGCCCTCCTTTATGAGTTACCGTTATATCCATCCAATCTGCATTAGGTTCAAAACTGTAATCCACAGTGGGAGCGTGAATGCCCACGTTGTTATTATTATCCTTTCTTGTAAATGGATGAACCCGGTTGGGACGTAATGGGATGCTGGCGGTTGTATCCGCAGTAGCCTGTCGAAGCGCTTTCTCGAGTTGAACCATCCCACCCTCTATCACTGCATCATTACCGAGCTTTACGTAATAACGAGGTAGACCCGTATCCGCACACATGGCAACCCGATCTTTAGTGGCGGCATCGTAATTTTCCAAAATCTTTCCCAAGACGTAGCCTGAAAGCTGATTTGTCTCCTTTTTTAGAAGTTGCTCAACTTTTTTGTAAGCATCCTTTGGGATATCAATGGCCGCCCTTACATTCAGCTCCCGAGCAGCATCTAGTATAATATTCTCTCTTATCATTAGATGACTCCTTAACAAAACCTCTGGGTAATATCTCTGTTTATCTTGTTGACATAGATAGGGTGAGTCAACAGGCTTTTTATAGCCCATCTATGCTTTGTTATGGTCGCAGTTATATCGGCAGCCTATTCTCTAAATGCTCTGGTTTGGCCATTTACCCTTCTAATTTCCCTTAGGTAAAACCCCGCCTATGCAGGGCGACTCACCAGGGTTTGACATTTACGGGAACATATTGGAGCCTTCCCAGTTGTGAACCTGTCAGATTGCCAAAGGAGTGTCCTTGATGAACGACCTCGCAACTTCAATCCAAACAAGCCGGAACGTCAATACATGCCACCGTGATTCACCCAAGTACCTCCAACACACAAGAAACGTTGCAGGTCATAAGTTGGACAAGGCTATGGTAGTTTTCAGCGGTTAGTCGCGATGGAAAGAAAATTTGCGACGGTCATAAGGGCCAAGAGGAAGCAGACCGTCGGTTTTACATCACCTTGACCCTTTCAAGTAAGGTCGCGTCACCTTTGAGGCGGCCAATAAACCAACCGCTTTGAGCGCTTCACATATTTCAAGCCTCCAGCTTTGCCGGAACTCGTTGACTTCTACCACGTACAATAGAAGAACTTTATCCGCCGTACGGTGAATGATAAATTCGACCTCTTAATTTTATAAACCTTGCAAGCAAACTTTGTACCAACTGCATGTTAAAACGTAACATTTTGGAAATACTATCTATTTTGTTTTACCGTACCGAAACGATTTACATCAATCAAGACATAAACCCAATAACCGACAGATTTGCCCAATTTTGGGCATATACGAAAATAGTGCGAAAATGCGGGTAGTCAGTTGATATCGTAGCGTTTCAGATGTTTTCAAGAGCAAATAGCATCCCTTGCCATATTCTTATTTCTTTATGGTCCTCTGCAATGCGAAAGTCTCGCAAATAGAGAGTTGCTGCAAAGGATGCTGATGAGCATGACAGATCTAATGAAAAGTGAGGTATGTCCGAATTCAAAAACCTGTGATATTATCAATCAGGTGGCTTGAGAGAAAGCTGGGATATGGTTTCTTAAATACTGACAGATCTTCTGGAAATCCCAAAGATTTCGGGACACCAAAACGTTGGTATATGCCTTACGTTGGTCAAGCCCTATTAATCCAGAATGTTTTTCTGACGGCCACAATATGTTGGACAGGACGCAAACAAAACAAGCGGCATTCTTTAAATGAATTGCCAAAGGAGTGCGATACTTTCCTCAAATCCTTCCATTCTTGTTCTTAAATGTGGTAAGATGTTACATCGGTACGGTGCAGATTACTTGCTTGGCCGGGCAACGCTGAACAACACCGAGAGGAGGCCCGGAATTCCCCGTGCAAGGCAGTGAAAATGGGTAAAGTAGACCCACAAATGGAAAGGAGGCATGTGATGAACACGTTTGACATGGGAATGAACCGCAGGAATTTCATGAAGACCGCGGCCATGGCTGCCGGCGCGATCGGGCTGTCGGGCCTTGGCGTGGGCGCGATGCGGGCCGGGGCGGCCGAACCCGAACCTGAAAGCCCCATCTATCTGGCCCTCAACATGTCCAAGGTGGCCAACAACGAGGAAAGCTTCCAGCTCATGCACAAGGTGGGCCCCCGGGTATGCATCACCACGGCCACCCACCCGGGGTTCGTGGGATTTCAGGCCAATATCCAGACCGGTATCCTTCCCCTGGCCGGCCGTTTCGGGGGCGGAAAGGTCCACATGGAAAAGGAGTTGAACCCTCTCCGCAACTACCAGTACACCATGTGGAAACGATGGCAGGATCACGATGAATTTCATCAGCAGCAGTTCAAGCGGGTCTTCGAACTTTGCGGGGGCTGCCTGTCCATGGTCATCGAAGGTCCATGGGAGCCTGTCTACCGAGTCGTCAAGGCCAAGATGCCCCCGGTCCGTTCCATGGGCCAAATAACAGATTTGGGCAAGGACATGCAGGAGAAGAAGCCCTTCATCCGCTTTGTCACGCCCCAGCGTTGCGTGGCCATTGCCGAGCACACGGTCCGCCCGGGGAGTGAAAAGGCCTTTGAGGAAGGGGCCATTGCCACCATGGAGGCCCTGTCCGATTCCACCGGCTTTCTGGGCTACATGCTCCTAAAGCAGATGGGCGTGTGCGCCCTCGGGAGCTTCATGATGGACCCCAAATCCATGGGCCAGTCCCTGGAGACCCTGGGGGCCAACCCGCCTGATGATCCGAAACCCCTGTTCAAGACCCCGGAGGCCAATCCCAGCCCGCCGGAATACCTCATCCACAGCGAGTGGGATGCGGCCGAACTGGCCCAATTGGGGTTTGCCAAGGTCCTGGTCAACACGGGGATCCGGAAGATCCACGACGACGGCGTCATGGCCCATCTGATCCGGGGGCCCTATATCATGTTCTTCCAGCCTATGATGGAGGAGCCCGGCTGGCGGGCCAAACTGTCCTAAAGGATCTCAGAGATATCTATGTATCGCCCACATTCGCCCGTACTCTTCCCATAGAGACGGGCGAAATTTTCTTGAGATTTCAGGCCTTGGATGTTTTTGAGATTCTCCTCCCAGATCTTTGTCTCGTCATTCAAGCAACATAACCGCACAAGCAATGACCGTTGTCCACAAACCTTGCTTATGCCCCCTGGCCGACTGGGCGATGGCCCGGCTCACGAAGTGCCGGGTGCCGACGTTGTAGACATTTTTTCGCTCGTCCCAGGCCACTTCGGGATCCAATTCGATTCCAAGGGTTGAGGCCAACATGGTGGCTGCCAGGTCCTCGGCAAAATCACCCGATTTCTTGGCCGTCTGTCCAAACCCATGATGCTCGCTGATATAGCCATACTGTTTGTGATCTTTCGGCCGGGCCAGCCCGATGGCCGCGGAAACCAGGCGGTTGGGTTCATTGGTCGTCTCCTCGGCCATGACCACAAACGTAACCTGACCCGGTTGGAGCAAACGGATTCCCTGGTGTTTCGAAATGATCCGGCAATCGGGTGGAAAAATGCTCGACACCCTCACCAGATTGCACATATGAATTCCCGCATTCCGAAGCGCCAATTCAAAACTCTGAAGTTTATTACGGTGGTATCCCATACCCTTGGTAAAAAACATGTGCCTGGGCACAAAATTTCTGTCGTGCATAATCCCTCCCAATGAAAACTCCTCCCCCAACCCCCCGAAAAAGCTGCAATACATTTTTCATTCTCATTGTATTCGCAGTAAGTTAGCTCCTATTCCCATCCGCACAGGGGGTAACATGGGCATGGCCAATGAAATTCGTCCACAGGATGAAACGTCAGGTACCGTGAACATACCCGTGGTGTGGGTGCATGGCGATGGCATGTCATCTGCGGTTTGGCAGATGGCGCCGCCGTTGTTTCCGTCCAACTACCCGGCCGTAACTTCCGCCCCGTCGACAGCCTGGGTAGAGGCTCCGAGGTCCGTTTCGAGGTCGAAAAGCCTGTTGACGGTCGTCTGTACGTCGAGAAAGACGATTCTCTACTGTCTTATCAGTGAGTTACATCCAGAGTGAGCTTGGATCCAACGCTTTTTTCCCCTTTTTCTTCTACCGCCGAAGGCTCAAGGATGCTAAGCCGTGGTTCATCCACCTTCCCTGTTGACACAAGCGCCTGCTTGACAGCCTCCGCCCGTCTTTGACCCAAATCCTTGAGTTGGGCCTCGGCGACCGGATGGGCATCGATCACCTTCTGAAGCAATGAGGTGTAAAGGTCTCGGTTCAGGTCTGCTGCAAGAGATGGGGGGACCTGTTTCTCTCCTTTTTTAACGACCTCAGCCGCCCGCTTAGAGGCCTCCTCCTTAGCGGCTGCAAGGGCTTCTGGCGAGATACGCTCCCTCACCAAATCTTCAATGGCTTTTTGGGTCAACGGATCGTTCACATCCACAGGCCCCGGCTCTTCGTTGGGAGCGACCTCCCTTCCAATTTTTTTAGCAATCTCATGCCTGACGGCGAAAGACTTCATGGCGGCCCCATCGCCAACTGGATCATATCCTCCCTGGATCTTCAGCGTAAGCTGAGGCCGCTTGGCAAGGGCCTCTGAAAGGTTCTTCACTTTTTCCTGTTCCGGAGGCGACAATACGGTTTTCCCCGGTTCGAACTCGATCACATCGAGCTTTTCATTGTCAACGCCGAGCATGGCGCTTAAGGCCCTGAACGGGGCTGTAATGATCTTTTTGAAGAGATTCAACAGGGCCTTCCATATGAGATGACCGTATTTAAACTGAGGATCGTCGAGGTTGCCGGACACGGGAAGGCCAATGTCGATTCGATCGTCCGCATCTCTCAGGAGGGCGAGGGCGAGTTCCAGAGGCAGGTCAGGCGCATCGGGGTTGTCCACCTTCTCTCCCAGGGTGAGTTTGTCCAAGATGATCTGATTCTCGCCCTTTAGTTCGCTGTCTTTGATCAGGTAACGGAGATCCAGAGAGAGCTTTCCGGACACGATTCGGTAGCCTGCGAATTTGGCGGAGTAGGGAGTCAGGTTGGTCATTTCCACATTGCGAAACGTCACGGATAGATCTGTAAAACGCTTGGGATTGAATGTCTCAAGCTCTCCCCTGATTTTAGAAGACCCATAGGCATCCACCCTTCCATCGAGTTGGACCTGTGTCCGCTGACCTTCCTTTGTGGAAAGTCCGACAATGGCCCCTTTCAGCTCATGGATCTTTGCAGCGAATTGCGGCCGGAGGCTTAGATCGGCAAAATCGAGTCCGCTCTTATCGATCTGGATTTTCCTGACGTTCACCGGGAAACCGCCGGGACTCTGTCCCTTAGGGGCCGGTTGGATGGGTTCAGTCTTTCCCTCCTGAGGGCGCAGCACCTTCTTCAGGCTCACGCTTTGGTCCTCATAGATGATCACTTTGCCGTAAAGCTCTTTCAGGCGAACCTCTCCAACCTCCAGCCGATCCGGCGTCAGGCTAAGGTTCATGTCGTTCACCTTCATTTCCTTCCAGGAAAGAAAGGGCTTGCCCGTACCAGACTCTGAAACGAGGAGGTTGTGGATGTCCGCATTGCCGGCAAACTTGGTATGAGGACCTTTTTGGTCTTCCGTGTGATTCACGTTCCCTTTTAAGGATAAGGCACCGGAGTCAAGGGTGAGAAAGGCGACCTGTGCCAGGTAAGGCTGAATGGGTTTCAGGGCGAGATTCGACACCTGGATGGTCGCCTCGGCGCCCTTTTCCTTGACTCTCACCCGCCCCTTGGCATTCACGCTTCCCCCCTGCCGAACGGTGAGGGATAGATCGAAGGGGACAGGGGCCTTGAAATCGCTCTGGATATCCGAGACCTTCACGGTAAGGTTTTCGAGGTCCATAGTTGGGGAAGGGGAAAGGCCCTGATCGCTGAAGGCGAGGCCGAAGCCGCTTATCTCTGCGGAACCTACGGCAATGGCCCAAGGCTTCATATCGTCCTTTGCCTCTTTAGCAATCGCTGCGACTTCCTTCTGCATCTTGCCTTTGCCGACGCCACCGAGCACCCTCGCCAGATGGATGGCCCCTTCCTTTTCTTTCAGCACACTGGCATGTCCACCCTCCAACGCCACTCTCCCCACGTCCAACTTCCGGGCCTCGAGATCCAGCCGGGCCCCTTGTACAAAAAGCTTTTTGAGATTGACGAGAGGATCGCCCTGGGCGATTTCCTTCAGCGACACAGCCGAGAAGGTGATGTCCGCATTCTCTACAATGGCCTGCATCTTTTCAGGTCCATAGGACAGACGTGCTTGCAGTTTCATACCAAGGCTATCTGTCCCTAATTCAGTAGGATAGGCTCGGCTTCGATCGATGTACTTCAAGGAGACGCCGTCAAGGGCAAGGCGCTTGAAATCGATCCGCCAGGGAGGTTGTTCTGATCCGTCCTTCCTGGCTGAAATCGGGCTTTTTTCGGAGTCGATGGTTATGAGTTCTTGAAAGTTCAATCGTCCCTGCTCATTGACGGTTGCCGCCACGCTGCCGCGAGAGAGCCCCAGTTGTCCGACGGAAAACTCCCGTGAC
>JAUPKI010000050.1 GCA_030837545.1 Thermodesulfobacteriota bacterium
ACCGCAGGCTCAAAAGAGCCGTACAGGAACGTGCTGCCGTGAATCGGGTCCTTTAGGCTGCGTTGATCGCTAACCTTGAATCCCGCTACAGCGGGAAACGGGAAACCTGTGAACGCTTACGAAATGCCATGGTGAGATGCGTCGATGGCGCCGGGACGATGGAAGGCCCAAAAGGAACACCACCGGTTGGATTCAAGTTAACAGAAGACGGAAAGGAGACATGACATGAAAGACATCAGGAAGAGGACCAGAATTGCCGTTTTGGTGGTAGGACTCATCGCCATTGGGGTGGCGCCTGCTCTCGCGCAGGACAAGCCCGCGGACAACATGCAGATCGTTCGCGAAAAGGTCCGGGCCGACAAGAAGCTCTTTGTGGCAGCGAACATGGAACTGAATGAAACTGAGGCCAAGGCCTTCTGGCCTATCTACGAAAAATACCAGGACGAGCTTTTCCTCCTTCGCTCGCGCACCGCAAAATTAATCAACGACTATGCAAAGGCCTTCAAAGACATGAGCGAAAAGGAGGCCAAGGTTCTCCTGGATGAGGTTATGACGATCGAGTCTCTGGGGCTGAAACTTCGAAAGACCTATCTTCCCAAGTTCCGCCAGGCACTTTCAGAGAAAAAGGCGGCTCGCTACTATCAGATCGAGAATAAAATCCAGGCGGCGCTTTACTATGAGCTGGCAAAGGAAATCCCCCTCGTTCAGTGAAATGAAGGAGAACCATCAAAAGAACAATCGTTCAGACAGTTTCCACATCAGAAAACCATTAAAAATCACAGAGGAACGCCAAATAGGGAAGGAGAAAAAGTATGCGCAACTATTCTTGTCTGTTAATCGGTTTTATCACGCTCGCCCTGGGTTCCATTTGCCTGGCGGGTCCTGTTCCGGCATTCGCGGCCAGTAAGGCCGAAATCGACCGTAACGTCGACCCGGCGTTGAAAACACTTTACAGTAAATACCCTGCGGCCAAGGAACTCGCCAAAAATGCAAAGGCCGTTCTGATCTTTCCGCAAATCGTCAAAGGCGGCTTCCTCGTGGGAGGGCTCTATGGCGAGGGCGCCCTTCGGAAGGGGTCCAAAACGGTGGCCTATTACAACACCGTCGCGGCCTCCTATGGTCTGCAGGCCGGCATTCAGAAATACGCTTATGCGCTTTTCTTCATGACGGACGCCGCTTTTGCCTACCTTGACCGCAGCGACGGCTGGGAGATCGGGGTCGGACCGAGCATTGTGATTGTGGACGAAGGCATGGCCAAGTCAATGACCACCACGACGGCAAAGAGCGACGTCTATGCCTTCTTTTTCAGCCAGCAAGGCTTGATGGCAGGGATGGGTCTGCAGGGGAGTAAAATCACGAAAATCGAGAAGTGAGCGGGGAGGCTGCAAAAGGGAAGGAATCAAGGATTTCATATGAACGAAAAACTGATTCTTGCAGGTGACATTGGGGGAACGAAAACCACGCTGGGGCTATTCGAAGCGGGAACGGGGCCCTACTTGCCTGTTGCGGAAAAAAACTTTCCGAGCGCTTCCTACCCGGGCCTCGAGGTCATAGTTAGGGAGTTCCTCGCTCAGGTCGGGCAGGATGTTGAGGCTGCCTGCTTCGGCGTGGCAGGGGTCGTTACGGGGGACAAGGCCAGGATTACGAATCTGCCGTGGGATGTGGATGCGAAGGTACTTTGGAGAGAGCTTCATTTAGGATCAGTCCACCTGATGAACGATGTGGAGGCCGTAGCCAATGCCGTGCCAATCCTGGAGCCTGCCGACGTGTGCGCCTTGAACGACAAGGCACCGGCACCCACCGGCGCTATTGGTGTCCTGGCCCCCGGCACAGGACTGGGAGAGGCCTTTCTGACCTGGGATGGCGTTGGCTACCGGGCCTATCCATCTGAGGGGGGGCACTGTTCCTTTGCACCGAGAAATTCCCTGGAAGTGGAACTCTTGCACTTTCTCTTGCAGCGTTTTGAGCATGTGAGCTACGAGCGGGTCTGTTCCGGCCGTGGCCTCCCGAACCTCTATGCCTTTTTCCAGGAAAAGATGCACATGGAGGAACTGCCGCACGTGGCCGAACAATTGGCTACAGACGGCGACCCGACGCCGGTGATCGTTCGTGCCGCTATGGATCCCGAGAAACCGAGCCCCCTCTGCAGGCGGGCACTGGAAACCTTCGTTTCAATCCTGGGCGCTGAGGCGGGCAACCTGGCCCTGAAGGTGCTGGCTACCGGCGGCATCTACCTGGGAGGCGGTATTCCCCCTCGCATTCTGCCTTTCCTGCAGGCAGGGGGGTTCATGCGAACGTATCAGCACAAGGGGCGTTTCGGCGCCATGGTCGCACAGATGCCCGTTTATGTGGTTCTCAATTCCAAGGCCGCGCTTCTGGGGGCAGCCCGTGCAGGTTTGCAAGGGCTTTAGGCATGTCAGGTGGGCTGTACTATTTTGATTGTAATCGTGACGGGCTGCTTCGCAGGACGGGGCCGTCGGCCCAGAAAGGTGAGGAGGAAAAATGACATCGTGGCCAACTTATCCTGTTATCTATGAAATCAATACCTGGGTGTGGCTTGGGGAATTGAGTCAGAAAACCAAAAGTCCCGTGACGTTAGCCAGTGTACCCCAGGTGGAGTGGGACGCCATCGCGGATTTAAACGTGGACGCCGTGTGGCTGATGGGTGTCTGGGAGCGAAGCCCTGCGGGAATCGCCATTGCGAATCAGAACAAGGGTCTTTTTGAAGACTTTCGGCGGGCTCTTCCCGATTATCGGCCAGAGGACAATGTGGGATCACCCTATTGTGTGAAGCGATATGGGGTCGACGAACATCTGGGTGGTCCCGAAGGCCTGGCTGTTTCACGGAGAGAACTTGCCAGGCGGGGGCTTAAACTGATTCTTGATTTGGTCCCGAACCACGTGGCGCCGGACCATCCCTGGATTACCCATCATCCTGAATACCTCGTCCAGGGGACGGCCGATGACGCGAAAAACGATCCTGCATCCTATATGGAGACGGATAGAAAGGTGTTTGCCTGTGGCCGGGACCCCTACTTTCCTGCCTGGCCGGATGTGCTGCAACTGAATGCCTTTCAGCCGGGACTCCGGCAGGCGATGATCGAGACGCTTTCCAATGTCGCCGGCCAGTGCGATGGCGTGCGATGCGACATGGCGATGCTCCTTATCAACGCTATCTTCGAGCGTACCTGGGGCGATCGTGCCGGCCAACGGCCTGCAACAGAGTACTGGGTGGACGTGATTTCTGCCATTAAGTCGACGCATCCGGACTTTCTTTTTATGGCAGAGGCATACTGGGACCTCGAGTGGGAACTCCAGCAGCAGGGGTTCGATTACTGTTATGACAAGCGCCTGTACGACCGTCTGGAACACGACGCCGCGGAGAGCGTGAGGCGCCATCTTTGCGCTGACCTCGCCTACCAGGGAAAACTGGTCCGCTTCATCGAAAATCACGATGAGCCTCGTGCCCTTTCAGCCTTTTCTCCTCAAAAGGCGCGCGCCGCCGCCGTGACAATTGCCACGATTCCCGGCGCGAAGCTCTTTCATGAAGGGCAGTTCGAAGGGAAAATGGTCAGGCTTCCGGTCTTTCTCGGCCGCCGTCCTGTTGAACCTGAAGACGCCGGCCTCCAGGCCTTCTACCGCACGCTGCTCAAAGGCGCTTCCCTGAAGGGGCTGCGGGATGGGTTGTGGCAGCTCTGTGATCGAACGGGCTGGCCGGATAATGCAACTTACCAGAACCTTATTGCCTGGTGCTGGCGAAGCGGCGCGGAACATCGTCTGATCATCGTGAATCTCTCGGCCTCGAGTGCGCAGGGGCAGGTACTGCTGCCATGGGATGGACTCAAAGGCAAGACGTGGCAGATGACCGACCTCTTTACCGGAGAAACGTATGAACGAAGCGGCGATGAGATGTGCACGCAGGGATTGTATGTGGACCTTCCCTCGTGGGGATACCATGTTTTTAGCCGGTGGCTGCCGATGGGGTGATCCCTGTGAACCGCTCGGTAAAGGATGGAGCCTGCCTGTGCAGGCCTACCTGCTTGCGAGCCTGATCTCCATATGGGACCAAGGTCCAATATCTTTTTAGATCAATGTCTGTAACATCCACATCAGGCTTTACGCCTACACCCTTACAGGGATCAATAGACTGGGCTTATTCACCTGAGGGTTATGCAGAAATCGAAGGAGTTGACGTGACTCAGGAAGCATTCACGGTATATGTGGTCGATGACGACGCATCCATACGCTCGGCACTGAAGCGGCTGCTCAGGTCTGTCGGGTATCATGCCGTCACCTTCGAGTCCGCAGAAGGCTTCCTCGATTGTGCCGCAGCCATGGGCAAAGGGTGCCTTGTCCTGGACATTCGCCTCCCAGGGATGTCGGGGCTGGATTTACAGGAGCAGCTTTCCTTATCGGGTTTGGAGTACCCGGTCATTTTCATGACCGCCCACGACAACGCCCAGTGGCAGGAACGGGCGAGAAAGTCGGGAGCGCTTGCCTACCTGAGAAAGCCCTTTCCTGAACAGGCGCTGCTGGACGCGATTCGGCTCGCCTCTCTTGGGGGGACTGAATTCTGAGGCGGAGAGCAGGGCAGCCTCTACATCGCTGTCCTGTATTATCACCACTGGTTGCCGTGTCGGTCGATGGGAGGGATGCCTGGGGCTAAAAGCGTGTATTGGACAATCGCGGTAGAAGCAATGAAAACAACCCAAACAATCAGTCGAAAAAGGAGAACAACAATGAAAACAATCAGGAACACAACATTTTTTCTAACCCTGGCGGCAGCGGCCATGATTTTGTTTGTATCTCCGGTTTTATCTCAGGACAAACCGGATAGCAACATGCAGATCGTGCGTGACAAAATCAAGGCGGACAAGAAGCTCCTTGTTGCAGAGAACATGGAACTGACCGAGTCAGAGGCAAAGGCTTTCTGGCCGGTCTATGAGGCGTATCAAAACGATTTGATGGCGATCAACCAGCGCATTGGCAGGCTCATCGAGAGCTATGCGGCAGACTGCCAGAAAACTGCCCTTACTGACGAAAAGGCCGAGAAACTCATCGCTGAACTTGTCGGCATCCAAAAGGCTGAGGCCGAGTTGCAGGCGTCCTATGTTCCAAAACTGAGCAAGGTGCTGTCGCCGAAGAAGGTCGCTCGCTATTTGCAGATCGAGACCAAAATCCGTGCCATCGTCAAATATGAACTGGCGGCACAGATTCCCCTCGTTAAATAGTACAGCTCGGATGCAAGGCGAGTCGGAATGGACAGGATTGGGCGATCGCCCCCATTATCTTCAGTTCTCTCCGGGGGGAGACTGAAGAACAATAAGGAGGACTATGATGAAAAATCTGATTTTAATGGTGACGATGGTTGTGCTCTCTGCCTTTTTTACGGATCTTTCGTTTGGGCAGGATTTGGCAATCTTTCCTGCCAAAGGACAGACAAAGGAACAGATGGAAAAGGACAAGTATGATTGTTACACCTGGGCCAAACAGGAAACAGGCTTTGATCCCATGCAGGCCCAGCCGCCGGCTCAGGCGCCCCCGGCTCAACCCCAGGGTCCTAAGGGTGAAAGAGTCAAGGGAGCAGCGCGAGGCGCGGCAGTCGGCGCCGTGGCGGGCGAGATCGCAAATGACGACGCTGGAAAAGGAGCAGGTGCGGGGGCTGCTGCCGGCGCCATGGTGGGCGGCATGAAGACCCGGCAAAACCGGAGACAGCAGGCAAAGGCCCAGGAGCAACAGGCGAAGCAACAGGATGCAGCCCTCGATCAGAAGCGCGGTGCCTATGACCGCGCCTTTTCGGCGTGTATGGAGGGCAAGGGGTATACGGTCAAATGAGAGAGGAGAGACATGAAAAAGAAAACAGTGCTGGCAAAATCATTGGCCGTTTTTCTGGCGCTCCTGCTATTCGCTCCTCAATGGGTCATAGCTCAGAGCGAAGACGGGGGAAAAACCTTTAAACAGGAAGAGCTGGACCAGTTGCTGGCACCCATCGCCCTGTACCCCGATTCTCTTCTGGCACAGATCCTTATGGCCTCCACTTACCCGCTGGAGGTGGTTGAGGCAGCAAGATGGGCCAAAAAAAATGAGGGGCTCAAAGGAGATGCTCTCACCTCGGCGTTGGAGAAGGAGGACTGGGACCCGAGCGTCAAGTCGCTGGTGAACTTTCACCAGGTGCTGGATATGATGAATGAGAAGCTGGACTGGACCCAGAAGCTGGGCGACGCTTTTCTCGCCCAGCAGAAAGACGTGATGGATACGGTTCAGAAGCTTCGAGAGAAAGCTAAAGCCCAGGGCAACCTGAAGAGCAGTGAGGAGCAAAAGGTGGTTGTCGAGAAAGAGACGAAAACCATTATCATCGAGAGTGCAAATCCGCAGGTCGTGTATGTCCCGACCTACAGTCCGACAGTCGTCTATGGAACCTGGCCGTATCCATCTTATCCGCCTTACTATTACTACCCGCCCGGCTACACGGCCGGTGCGGCGCTTTTCTCCTTTGGAGTAGGTGTCGCCATGGGCGCGGCGTGGGGCTATGCGTGGGGAAACTGCAATTGGCATGGCGGTGACGTCAATGTCAATATCAACCAGAACGCGAACATCAACAAAAACATCGACCGGAGCAAATACCAGAACAAGGTGACAGGCGGCCAGGGCGGTCGGGGTGAGTGGAAGCACAATCCTGAACACCGTAAGGGAGTGTCATACCGGGACCAAGGCACTGCTCAGAAGTTCGACAGGGGGAAATCCCGGGATACCCAGTCGCGTGAGGCCTTCCGGGGGCGTGCGGAGGCAGGACGACAGGACATTGCCCGTGGCGGTGCAGACCAGTTCCGTGGCAAAGCCGACGCCGGAAGACAGACTTCCTCGGGCCGGAGCCAGGCGGGTTCACTCGATCGCGGAGGAAGCCCACGGTCCACCGATCGAAGCGCCTTTGGAGGCTATGAACGAGGAAGTCAGACCAGGGATTCCAGCAGCCGCGGGCGCCAAAGCCTTTCATCGAGTGGGGGCATGAGTCGCGGCGGGGGCATGAGCCGTCCCAGCGGTGGAGGTGGGGGCGGACGCGGCGGAGGACGCGGCCGATAGCCAACCTGGAAACACGGAGCTCTTTTGAACGGAGGAAACGCCATGGCGCTACAGATCCAGAGGACAAAAAGTGATTCTTGGGTCAAACGATATAAAACTATTTTAATGGGTGCGGTGTTGATTGTCTTAATGGTTTCGAGCCTATGCCTGGCCGAGTCCGCAGGGCAGCGGTTGTTCGGTTCCCCTGAAGAGGGGCTCAAGGCCCTAATATCTGCCTTGGAATCAAAGGATTCAAAGCCCCTGGAGGCCATTTTGGGGCCGGAGAGCGAAGACCTGGTATCCTCGGGGGACCCGGTTGCGGACAACGCGAGGCATGGGGAATTCATCCGTCTGTATGAAGAGAAGCATCGACTGCACAAAGAAACAGAGCAAAGGGTCTTCCTCTATGTGGGGAAGGAGGATTGGCCTTTTCCCATTCCGGTCGTCAAAAAGGATTCCGTGTGGCGTTTTGACACCGAGGCAGGCAGGGAGGAAATCCTGGCACGAAGGATCGGAAAAAATGAACTGAGTGCCATCCAGGTCTGCCTGGCCGTTGTTGATGCCCAGAGGGAATATGCGTCCAAGGACCGCAACGGTGACGGCTTCCGGGAATATGCTCAGAAATTCAGGAGTGAAGCAGGCAAGAAAGATGGGCTCTACTGGGAGACGGGCGAAGGAGATGAACAGAGCCCTCTGGGACCGCTCTTCGCAGCGGCCCAGGAAGAGGGTTACGCCCCCAAACAGTCGGATGACAGACCTTCTCCCTACCATGGGTATTATTACCGAATTTTGACGGCCCAGGGGAAAAACGCGCCGGGCGGGGCCTATGACTATATGGTGAGAGGAAAGATGCTCGGAGGATTTGCCCTGGTGGCCTATCCCGCTCAATACGGGGCATCAGGGATCATGACGTTCGTAGTGAATCATGACGGCATGGTGTATCAAAAGGACCTGGGAGAGGACACGACAAAGGCTGCCCAGGCGATGAATCGCTTCAATCCGGACAGCACCTGGCAGAAGGCGATAGCGCCATACGCCAAGACAGAAAAATAAGCCATCGAGCGTATACTGCGATGGACAAGTCACGACGCAACAATCTTGCTACTGGCATCATGCGCAAACCGGCAAATGGGATATCGAATCCCAGAGATAATCGATGGTCTTCGTGACCCGGGGAGGAGCTGTTTCATGTCACTTCATGTTTATAAGCATATCGGCCTTGACTTTTTGGGGCTTTTATCCCTTTTAGCCCTTTTCGCCTGCAAAGGACAGGCGCCTGAAATCCCCGATCCTGTCCGCGCCATCAAGACAATGACCATCAGCGAGCAGGCCTCTTTGCAGGTGCGCAGATTTTCTGGGCAAGTCGCTGCAGTGGATTCCTCGGACCTCAGTTTTCAGGTGCGAGGACAGGTGGCGTCCGTGAAGGTAGACATCGGGGATCGGGTAAAAAGGGAACAGGTGCTCGCTGTGCTGGATCCGGAACCGTACCAGTTGGAGATGGAGGCCATCAAGGCCGAGCTTGTCAAGGCCAGGGACAATGTGGCCAAAACAAAGGCAGAATTCGAACGCCAGCAGCGCATTTTCGAACAGGGGGCAGGCGCACAGAGATTCGTGGAAGTCTCTGAATACAATTACAAAGCCGCGCAAAGCGCGGTGGACTTTCAGGCGGCGAGACTGGATCTGGCCAACCGCAATCTGCGAAAAACCAAGCTGCTTGCCCCGTACGATGGGACCATCGCCCTGCGGTCGGTCCAGCCCCATGAGGAGGTACTGGCTGGGCAGAAGGTGCTCGAAATAAATGCCAAAGGCAAGTTGGAAGTGCAGGTAACGGTTCCGGAGACTACCATCGACCGCATTCATATCAACGACCCGGCGACGATCACCTTCCCCACGCTTCCAGGCGCGGCCACAAAAGGCCGCATCTCCTACATCGGTTCCGCGGCAATCGAGTCCAATGCCTTCCCTGTGAAAGTCGAACTCATCGATCCCAATAAAATTATCAAACCCGGCATGACCGCGGAAGCCACCCTGAGCATGATTCAGGAAGAGCAAAAGCCCGGTTACATGTTGCCCATCCAGGCCATTCTGCCGGCCCAGGAAACGGGACAAGGGTATGCCTTTGTGTACGACCCCGGGGCATCTACGGTCAAAAAAACACCGATCCGCTTTGGCGGTGTTGAACAAAAGAACCCCATTGTCACCGAAGGCCTTAAGGCTGGGGACGTTATTGCCGTGGCCGGGGTGAGTTTTCTGGCCGATGGCATGAAGGTCAACCTCATGAAAGAGTAGGCGGAAGATGAGAGGGATCACCTCATTTGCACTGAACAATTCGCGGACCGTCATCATGACCCTGCTTCTCGTCACTTTGGGAGGGATTTATGCGTACATCGCCCTTCCGAAGTTGGAAGACCCCTTCATCACCATTCGCGAAGCGGTAGTTTCAGCGACTTACCCCGGCATGCCGGTGGAAGAGGTGGAGCGTCTGATTACGCGGCCCATCGAAGAGAAAATCCGGAGCATTGGGGAAATTGATGAGATCAAGGATTCCACGTCCAAGGTTGGCGAATGTCTGATCCATGTGACCATCAAGGATGAAGTGCCGGCCGAACAGCTTCCCTCCACATGGAAACTGTTGAGAAACAGAATGGATGACGTCAAACCGGATCTGCCGCGGGGCACTGTCGGACCGATGGTCAACGACACCTTCGGCGATACGGCTGTGGCCACCATCGCCCTGTGGAGCGATGGCTTCAGCATGGGGGAGATGTATGAAACCGCCCGTCAAATACGCGAACGTGTCAATCTGCTGAAGGGGACCCAGAAGGTAGATCTCACAGGCGTTCAGGATGAGCGCATCTTTTTAGAGGTCTCCAGCGCCCGTATCGCACAATTGGGAATCGACCCAAAGGATATCGGTCGCAGTCTTCGGGAGCAGAACATCCTTCTCCCTGGAGGCAGAATTGACATGAGCGATGTGGAAATCATCGTGGAGACCCAAGGCCGGTTCAAGTCTGTCGAAGAGATCAAGAATGTTCTGATCCCGATTCCCGGTTCCCAGTCCACGATTCCCCTGCGCGATATCGCAACCGTTCGAAGGGGCTATGTGGAGCCGATCCAGAACCCGGCGTACTACAACGGGCATCAGGCCATTGTGTTGAGCGTCTTTCTTCTCCGAGGAGTGGATGCGGTTACCTTCGGGGGGCGATTGACAAGAGAAGTCAAAAGGATTGAACAAGCCCTGCCATGGGGCTATGTCCTTGAATTCGCCACCTATCAGCCTGAGCTGATTCGAGCTTCCGTGAACGGGATGGTGGTCAATGTGATCGAGAGTGTGGCCATCGTTCTGGGGGTAGTGATGCTCCTTTTGGGGCTTCGAAGCGGGTTGATTGTCGGATCGTTCATCCCCCTGGTGATGCTTTTCGGATTCCTGATGATGTATGCCCTCGGGATCGATATGGAACGGATGTCCCTCGCCACCATGATCATTGCCCTGGGGATGTTCGTGGACAACGCCATTGTGGTGTCCGATGATATCAAAGTGAACATGGAAACGGGAATGGACCGCAGAGATGCGGTCTTGAAAAGCGGCAGTTCCCTTTCCATACCTTTGCTCACCAGCACCCTGACAACGGTTTTCGCCTTTGGACCGATCCTGCTCCAGATCGGCACCGCCGGGGATTACACCTCCTCACTTGGTTCGGTCATGATTATCCTACTGATGGGATCGTGGTTCTTCTC
>JAUPKI010000406.1 GCA_030837545.1 Thermodesulfobacteriota bacterium
AGAGAGCGTGGCATCTATTTTCCTTTTGATGATATCCACTCCTTGGGGAGTGTGCTCGTCCTCCTGTTGTGTATTTTCCTATTTACGTTCCGGGTTGGATCAACGGGACGCAAGGTCATCCACGGGACGCTCGCCATTGGCTTGCTGGCTCTCATTGCTGTTTCTTTTTCCCGGATAACCTATATTGTGACGGCCTTGATCCTTTCCGTGTTTGTCCTTGTTCGGTTCAAATGGAAAAAACTCCTGCTCCTGTCATTGGCCCTTCTTGTGGCGATCCTGTGTCTCCTGCCGGCGCTTAAGCGCGACCTCCAGATTCCCTTTACCGCTTATACCCTGGACCAGTTTGCCGGAACAAACACATTTAGATACCGTCTCCAACGATGGCGGGTGACCACGGGCATGATCCGGGAGTTCCCATGGGTGGGGAACGGCATTGGAACATACTTGCGACTTTATCCTCCCTATAGCAGGTCTGTTGATTTATCCTCATCAGGGAGGGGCCAAGCCCCTCAAGACTATGAAAACGCGCACAATTATTTCCTCCAGTTGGCTTCGGATACCGGCCTGCTGGGGATTGGTCTCCTCCTTCTCATTTTCGGTCTCATGTATCGGAAAGCCTATGCTCAGGCCTCCCAAAGCCGAGAGATGGAGAGGGCAGCTTATGCCAAAGGGCTGATCGCAGGCGTCACCGCCTATCTGTTGACCTGCATCCCCGGTCATCCGCTTCTGCTGCCGAGTCAGCAGTTTGTCTTCTGGTTCGCAGTGGCGGCATTGATGATTCCACAGGGTGGCGATCACGCCCCATGGATCTTGAATTCAGCCGTTGGCAGGCGAATCCTGTGCGGCGCCGTTGCCGCGGGGCTTCTTCTCGGTTATGGGCAACGATTCCTCAATGCCAAGGCATGGCCGGGAGATGAGTATGGGTTTTATGCTTATGAAGCCTGGGATACCGGTACCTTTCGCTGGATCGCAGGGGATGCCTCTACGACCTTCAGGGCAAAGAGCGATCTCTTCGATTTCAGGATCTCAGTAGCCCCTTACAATATCCCAGAAACGGGGTTGACCGTAAAGGCGTTTCTAAATGGGAAGTCCTTTGAAGAAAGGACCTTTCTGCGGCCGGGCCTGTACCGCTTATTTTGCTTTGCGCCTGGCATTGAGAACAAAGACGTCACCCTTCGATTCAGGGTCAGCAAGACATATGTTCCTTATCTCCTGGGGCTCAACAAAGATAAGCGGGACCTGGGAGTTGGAATCTCTCCTTTCAGATTTTATCACAGCCGAACTCCGATTGATATTGGGTTCCATGACTGGGAGATAGGGGGTGGAGGGGATATACCTGGGTGGCCCACGGATATCGTGCCGAGTCTTCGATGGACTGAGAAACAAGCCGTGATGGACGTGCCGTGGACTTCTGGTGAGGTAGGGGTAGTGTTTCTGGGTTGTTTCCACCCTGATGTGGACCAACATCCCTTGGAAGTCACTGTAAGACTTGACGACAGCATCCTCATGCGAGAGGTATTTGACCGGAAGGGATGGAGGAGACTCCTGATTCCCACACCAGAGAGGGCAAGATGGTTGGCTTTTGAAGTGAGCCGGACCTGGAACCCTCGAAGGAGCGGTGTTTCATCAGATGATCGAGACCTGGGGGTGATCGTCGGAATCCCAGGTCGAAAACACGATACGAGGTGACACCTCGGAGTCCTTGCTCGGGAAGTCCCACCAACCCTCCCTTGGGTCTCCCTCGACCCTACAGCGTTGGGCATACTGACCTGCAGGAAACAGAGGACATATCATGTTGATATTCGAATAGAATTCGTGCCTGACCGCAACATATTGTGGGCACTGGATTCAACCCGATACCCCGATATAATCTTATCTTCAACGAGGTACCTCAGAAAAATCTCCGAAACATATTGACATTTCAAAAAAATTTCCTCAAAATGGTTACGTTCAGCCATTTGTACCCAGGTTAAGCGGTTCAGCGTTCAAGGTTCAAGGTTCAGGGTTGAAACAAGCTAGCTGATCATCATCAATAGGAAAATAGCTGATACGTGCAAATATCCTGTTTCACCCAGTAGGTGAAGATGTCTCATCTGAGTCAGTCATCAGGAGGCATCATTAAAGTCAAATTCAGATAGTTGAAAACACAGCGAATAGATCTTAAATTCCAATTAGGGGGTTTTTCTTCAGTGACTAAATGTATATAAACTTCCAGATGTAGATAAAAAGGAGGTGTTCACATGTCGGGCCAGAATAGCAAGGGGAAACCAAAGTACGAATCGCCGATCCTTGTACCGTTAGGGGAGATGGCCAAAGGGTCTGGAGTCTGTGAAACTGGAAGTGCGGTTGTGTCGCCTACTTGCTCTACCGGTGGTGCTGATGTGGGGAGTTATTGCACTTGTGGCGGCGCTCCACTTTCAGAGGCAATTGATTGTTCGGCTGGCGAGTATGCATCACAGGATTGCTCGGCTGGTACTTCAGCAACTCGCGATTGCACGGCCGGCGTTTGCGCTCTAAACGCTTGCACGGCCGGCACTGCTGCACTTGTGGCTTGCACGGCCGGCACTGCTGACCTTCCGTAATTTAGTGAATAGCCGGTTGCTTTAGCGGCAGCGACCCGCAAGTGGCCGCATTACGGTTTGCCTGACTTCTTGGCCTTGATCATCGTCCGGCCGCCTCGCACCGGCCTTCCATCCCGTTACCGATGGTAGGTGCGGCTTCAGCCGCACAGCCCCCATCCCCTGCGACTGACGTCGAACCTACCTGGCCGGAACGTCGCTCAAGGCCGATTTCTTCAAGCCGAAATTAGCGTTACGGCACGGAGTTGTCGTGCCGGAATAATCACTCAAAACTGATGGGGCTGATTCTTTCGGCGGGATGTCAGGCGGCGCTGTCGTCACTCATGTAATATTTGGAGGGAATGACCCATGAATCCAACGGATATACCGATTGCCAATCCCGTCGTTGTGCTCCGGGAGGAGTTCGACGACTGGGCCGTACTCTTCAATCCAGATACGGCCGAGGCCGTGGGAACCAATCCTGTCGGTGTGGCGGTATGGAAACGAATAGACGGCAAGAGAAGCATCGAGAATATCGTGTCGGAGATCCAAAACAGCTTTGAAGACACTCCGGACGCCGCCTTCAAAGAGATCGCCGTCTTCGTTAACACGCTGGCTGAAAACGGTTTTGTGGGGTTGGAACTGGAGAGCAAGTAAGGGATGCCTGAGGAACCCAAGGACAAGAGAGAACCATCTTCATCAAGGGTCATGCGTACCCCGCGTAGCCTGACCATTGAAATCACCTCCCGCTGCAATCTCCGCTGCCGTTACTGCTACTTCTTTAACAATCCGGCGATGGTTTACCGGGATCTGCCTGCCGACGAATGGCTCGCCTTCTTCGATGAACTGGGGTCGCTCAGTGTGATGAAAGTCACCCTGGCGGGCGGAGAGCCGTTTATCCGGGAGGACCTGCCCTTACTCCTTGAGGGTATCGTCCGCAACCGGATGCGCTTCTCCTTTCTGTCCAATGGCACGCTGATTGACGATGAGATCGCCGCTTTTATCGCCCGCACAGGTCGCTGCGAGTACGTCCAGGTGTCGGTAGATGGTTCGTGCGCAGAGGTCCACGACTCCTGTCGCGGCCAAGGCTCTTTTGACGGTGCGATACGCGGCATTCGCACCCTGCAGCGCCATCAGATTTACGTGGCCGTGCGTGTCACGATTCATCGGAACAACGTCCATGATCTGGAGAACATCGCTCACCTTCTTCTGGATGAGCTGGGCCTGCCGGATTTCGGCACCAACTCTGCAGGGTACATGGGTACGTGCCGCTTGAACGCGGATGATGTGCTGCTGAACATAGAGGAACGGAGGGAGGGGATGGCGACCTTGCTGCGCCTGGCGGAGAAATATCCTAACCGTATCTCGTCACAAGCCGGCCCTTTGACAGACGGGCGTATGTGGCGCCGGATGGAGGAGGCCCGGGCACAGAACGCGCCGGCCTTTCCCAATCGGGGTCGCCTTACCGGGTGCGGCTGCCCGAGCAACAAAATCTCCGTGCGCGCCGACGGCGCCATCGTTCCCTGCAACATGTTAGCGCATATCGAATTGGGGCGCATCAACCAGGATTCTCTGGCGGACATATGGCAAAACAGCCCGGCCCTGAACCAACTCCGCAACCGGCGTACGATCCCGCTGACCGAATTCGAGTTCTGCGCCGGCTGTCCATACATCCCCTATTGCACCGGCAACTGTCCGGGATTGGCCTACACGCTAACCGGCAAGGTCGACCATCCCAGTCCGGATGCGTGTTTGCGACGCTTTCTTGATGAAGGTGGCACGCTTTCATGAACTCGGCGAGCGACATGAAACAGCAGAAGACGGGACAGGCGGGAATGCGTACGATCAACACGTTGTATTTTTACTTGACCGAAGGGTGTAACCTCGCCTGCCGCCATTGTTGGATGGGTCCCCGGTTCGACGCCACAGGCAACCATTATCCCACCCTCCCGATTGAATTGTTCGAGACGGCCATTCACGACGCCAAACCGCTGGGGTTGAGCGGCGTCAAACTGACCGGTGGTGAGCCGTTGCTGCATCCCCACTTCACCCGTTTGCTGGAGATTGTCCGTCGTGAAGAGTTGAAGCTGTCGATCGAGACCAATGGCCTGCTGTGCACGCCGGAGATCGCCTCTGAGATCGCCAAATCTCCCAATCGATTGGTATCCGTCAGTATCGATGGAACAGACGCCGCGACCCACGAATGGGTGCGCGGCGTACCGGGAGCCTTTGAAGCAGCCCGACAGGCGGTGCGCAACCTTGTGGCCGCCGGCACCAGGCCGCAGGTCATTTTCACGGTGATGCGCAAAAATGCCGGCCAGGTGGACGCCATGGTGCGAATGGTCGAAGAATTGGGTGCGGCCTCCCTCAAGTTCAACGTGGTCCAGCCCACCGCACGAGGCGAAACGTTGCATGAAAACCAGGAGACCCTGAACATCGCCAACCTCATCAAGTTGGGGCGGCATGTGGAACAGGAACTGGCGCCTAAGACCCAGTTGAAGATCTTCTTTCATTACCCACACGCTTTTAAGGCCCTCCATCGCATCGCCACTGGGGACGGGTGCGGCGTCTGCGGGATCTTCGGCATCCTGGGGGTGATCGCCAGCGGACACTATGCCCTGTGCGGCATCGGCGAGCAGGTGCCGGAGCTGATCTTCGGTGCGGTAGGGAAGGACAGACTGGAAGAGGTATGGCGAGAAAACGCCGTCTTGAAGGCCCTGCGGGAGGGACTGCCCGAGCGACTGGAAGGGGTCTGCAGCCGCTGCCTGATGAAGGGGCGCTGTCTGGGCTCGTGCGTTGCCCAGAACTACTACAGCAAGGGCAGCCTGTGGGCCCCATACTGGTTTTGTGAACAGGCGGAAGAAGCGGGTCTCTTTCCAACTTCTCGACTGGGAACAGGACCCGTACAGCCTCCACGTATCCCGATCGGCAATGTCATTGCAAAATAATAACGGGAATGTCCCCGGGGCCGTGTTCTTCGCAGCTTATATCGGCCCAAGCATGAATCCGACTCTGCGCGAGCCGGAGATCATGGAGATCAGCCCTTATGACAGCAGGCCCTTG
>JAUPKI010000407.1 GCA_030837545.1 Thermodesulfobacteriota bacterium
GACCGCCAACTGTACGGTCACCCTGTCCGACAAAAAGATCGCCTCGCCCGTAGCGTCCAACCCCGATATTGTGGTAGCCATGAACTTCCCCTCTCTCCAGAAGTTTGAATCCACCGTCGTTGAAGGGGGTATGGTCTTTCTGAACGCCTCTCTTTTTACGGAAAAACCCTCCCGCACGGATATCGAGGTTGTATCGGTGCCCACGCTGGAACTGGCCCGCGAGACCGGTTCAGATCGCGGGGGGAATATGGTCATGATCGGCACAGTCTGCGCTAAGACCGGGATGCTGTCCCTGGAGGATACTGTCAAGGGAATGCAGGCTGCACTCAAGGGGAAGGAAAAATTCTTCGGCCAGAATCAGAAGGCCATTGAAAGAGGATTCGCCTTTGGGACGGAGGGGAAATAGCCTCCTCTGCCGTAAAGACAGGCAAGAACATCAACCCCGATGCTGATATAACCGCGCGTTTCCCACAACATCCCGCATCAATCTGCAGCATCGGGGTTTCAACCATCCAGCAGCCCGCCAAAATCCATCTAAATAACCCGCTGTAACCTTAAACGATGAACGCCATAAACAGACTTCTGATTTTGACCGAAGCGCCGGGGACCTACACGAGGCTGATCCGGGGACTTGAGTTCGACGATCTCGATATTGTCGCATGCCATACGGCAGAAGAGGCGCGAGCGCATGTGACGGACTGCGAGATCATCCTCGGGGAGCCGGGGCGCATCGCTCCGGTGCTGGACTCGACTGAAAATCTGAAATGGGTACAATCCACCTATGCGGGAGTCGAGCCCCTGATGGATCCTTCCCTGAGAAGAGACTACATCCTTACGAATATTCGAGGTATATTCGGCCCCCTCATGAGCGAGTATGCCTTTGCCTATATCCTGTCACTGGAGAGGCATGTGTTCGAGGCCCGTGAAAACCAGAAAAACCGGTGCTGGCAGGCAATATCCTACCGGCCGCTGGCAGGGATTCTGATCGGCATCTGCGGGCTCGGCTCTATCGGACGTTATGTCGCTGCGACAGCTAAGCACTTCCAGATGGAGGTCTGGGGATTCAAGCGGTCTGAAGAGGACGTGCCAGGGGTCGACCGCATCTTCACCCGGAAGAGGTTTGAAGAATTTCTGGCCCGGCCGGAGTATATGGTGATCACCCTTCCGGAAACGCCTGAAACCCGGCATCTCTTTGATGATCATGCATTTCGGCTCATGAACCCATCCGCGGTCCTCATCAACGTGGGCCGGGGCGCCGTCGTTTCAGAGGGCGCGTTGATCCGTGCTCTGAGGGGAAAGCAGATCCGAGGGGCAGTGATGGATGTGTTTGAAACGGAGCCTCTCCCCAAAGAGAGCCCTCTGTGGGAAGCGCCCAACCTCTTGATCACGCCGCACCATGCAGCAGTCAGTTTTCCGGATCGCGTCGTGGAGATCTTCGCCGAGAACTATCGCCGGTTCGTGGCCGAAAGATCGCTTCAATACGTGGTTGATTTTGAAAGGGGATATTGACCGTTTTCAGGAATGCCTGCCGACTGTGGCCCTGTATAGGGTTGCCTCCCCCACGATCTGATAGGGACCGACGGCTGCAGGAATCAGCACGGACATGCCTTTCTCCAAGCTCTCGGAATCGCTGTTTTTCAGGCCTTGGATGCGCGCGCTTCCTTCCATACAAATCAGGATATCGACGCTTCGATCCCTTTCGCTCAGGAAAGAAATGCCCTCAGAAACGCCAATCGCGGATAATTGAAACTCCGCTGCGGGCGTATCATAGATCCTCTCGGCGGGTTGTCGTCCGGGTTCCGGCCGGAGTTTTTGAGGATGCATGAATCTGAAATCCATGATCATGAGCAGTTCCGGCACATCCACATGTTTCGGGGTGAGTCCCCCTCGCAACACGTTGTCGGAATTGGCCATCAGTTCCATTCCCATACCTTTCAGATAGGTATGAAGTTCACCTGCCGGGATAAAAATGGCCTCCCCCGGTTCCAGGGCCACCAAATTAAAGATAAGGGGAGATAAGACACCGATGTCTTCAGGATAGCTGCCCTTGAGTTCCATAACCCACCAGAATGCCCGGTCCATATCCGCACACTGACTTGCTCCCTCAACCGCCCGCTCAATGACACACCCTTTTCGGAACGAATCCATAGAGAGGAGCGAGGTCAAAAGCTGTCTCAGACCGAGGCCGTCAGGGGCTTTTCTCAACAGCGCCAGTTCATGGGAAAGAGCCTCATCACAAACCCTGCCCAATAGTTTCAATACATCTTGAGGCGGTCGAAATCCCTTGAGGGCCTCAAACCGGGTGATCGCGCACAGGATCTCGGGCTTGTGATTCGGATCCCTGTAATTGCGCTCGGCAGCGTCCAAGGCAATACCGAGACGGTTCTCCCTGGCAAATCCCGCCCGGGCCTGTTCGAGGCTGGGGTGAACCTGAATGGAGAGCGGACAATCGGCCGCAAGAATCTTGAACAGGAATGGGAGCGTACGGGAGAATCTCTCGGCAATCCGTTTACCTAAAACCGAATCCGGATTCCTTTCAATCACCTTGTCAAGCGACTGCCACATGCCGTCCACCCTCACCCGTGAAGGCGCCTTGGGATGTGCCCCCAGCCAGAGTTCAGCAGCCGGCCTCTCGGACGGTGATGGCAGACCCAGCAGCGATGGAATGGCGGTCCTGGACCCCCAACGATATTCCTGAATCGGGTTCTTCAGCAGGGCGATTCTATCCATTCATCTCTCCAAGTGTCCATTTCTCTCATTTAGGTTCGATGTTGAATGTTCGATGTTCGACGTTCACTTGTCCACCCCGCCCCCCTACCCTTCCAGTTCAATCAGGTCGCCGATGATCGCCTCAATCTCACCGGTCTTACCCCAGTAGAAATGATCGGCGCCATTTATCGCCTTCAATTCCGACTCCGGATTCCAGACGAGGAGTATCTTTTCGATCATGGCAGGCGGGGCAATGTCGTCTTCCGACCCGGCGATCACCAGCCGAATCTTCGGGCAGGACTTGAGAAATGAGAAATCAAGGAAGTTCACAGGGGGAGAAACCATCACCATCCTCCTGACATCTCTCAGACTGTCAATACACTTCGCATTGACCCAGGCCCCGAAGGAATACCCTGTCAGATCGATGGACGTCATTCCCAATTGAGTCAAGTGCGCCACTGCGGCCCTGACATCCTCCTGCTCTCCTCTGCCGTTATCGTATCTTCCTTCGCTCCTCCCCACGCCTCTGAAATTGAACCGCAGCGTCGTATATCCTTTTTCCCCGTAGGCCCGGACAACGGCTTCAACCACGTTGTTCTCCATAGACCCGCCATAGAGGGGATGGGGATGGGTCACGACGACTCCCTTCGTGGCCTGCCCTTCAACCATCAGACCCTCAATGTTACCATACTCTGACCTAAAAACCACCGGCATTGCTTTCATGTGAATGTCCTTCAAGTTCACCCCCATCTTGGAGGCGATAGACAACGATCGGCCTGGAGTACCCCTTGACAAAGCGGGCAGATTCCATCACCAAGGGGAAACTCCCCCTCAGCCGTTCAACCGTCTCCTGGCTCACCAGAATGTCGCACCCTAACTCCCGTGTCAGACCCTGAATTCGCGAGGCCACATTGACCGTACTGCCGATAAGGGCATAGGCCGATTGTTCTTCGCTGCCCGAGTTCCCTGCCAGGACCCTCCCTGAATGGATGCTGATCCCGTGGTCAAACGACGGCTTGCCCATGGCCAGCACGCTGATCACATAGAGCCCGCGAAGGGATATGCCGGTTGGGTCAGGCCACTGATTGCCTGGGATTTGCTTTGTTCCTGTCATGTTTGTCCATCAAAGGAGAGCATCTATTTTAAGCCATATCCTACCATACTTGCACTCCCTTCGCAAACCTGGTTTTCCTCTTTCACCAGCGTTCAACTAATTGTCAAGGAACCAAAACCCAAAAAAACCTTTGACAAAAGGAAAGGTCCTGGTTATAAGATATATTGTTATTGCAGATGTCAAAGATGCCTTTTTGGGGACTCGCTCGAACAAGCGACATCAAAGCAGTTGGGCCCTATCTGAGGCACGCGCCTCGGCGGCGACCATTTCACAGCAAGGCGAAAGCCCTGCGTCCCCATCGTCTAGCCAGGTCCAGGACACCGGCCTTTCACGCCGGCAACACCGGTTCGAATCCGGTTGGGGACGCCAACAATAAAATAAATGGGTTATGTCAATTTCGCAACCCCTTTTTTATTGCCTTAAAATTCAATACCCCACACTATACCCCACAAAAAAACCGGCTCCCATTCCTGGAAACCGGCTTTATCTTCCCCTATGTCTGACACAACCCATCACAGGTTGGCCCTGCCTCGTGCCGCCCAACTCCCCGTCGAAGAATGGCATGCCAACATCCGCGATTCCAAGGTTGCTGCCGCCATCCTGGACCCCCTGGTACATATAACTTACTTTCCTCACCCTTTTTTGCTCTGCAACCCCATTTTTTCGGGCGTCCTTTTTTACGAGTTTTTGTGCTCTTCTAACCGGACTGCGGCTTGATAAGCCTCGAAGGGTTGATCCCCAGTGCCAATAAGAAGGCCTTCTGGTCAGAATGAAGCGGTTTGCTCAGACGGCGTTCCTTGCCGATTTTAATGACCGTAATGCCCATAAATTTTGTGGTCATCATGAAAGAGGTAGGACGGTCAGTAGGTTTGTGGTCCCATCCCGGGAGCTTTCTTCCTGTCTGGTCCACATATTGACGCATTGAACGTTCCATGAGCCGCCGGATAAGCAGTGATGTCAGCAGGATAAGGCCAAGAACTTCAATTCGTTTTGGCTTTTTGAGGAAAACGCTGTTGACAATAACCGGGTCTTTGAAGCATCCAAAATCCTGCTCGATACCA
>JAUPKI010000408.1 GCA_030837545.1 Thermodesulfobacteriota bacterium
AAACGACTCCCGCCGTGTTCAATACATGATGGTCTCACAAAAAAGCCGCAAAGCTCGGGATTTCGATTACTGCCTACAACGCTAATTGCTTGCAATAATTCGTAATTCCTAAATCCCTCAATCCCATCCACAGATTACCCCGATGAAATAGAACACAAAAGGCATTTCATCCCAGTTAAACAAAGGCGAAGAAGGTTTAACGGGATAAATGGGGCAGGCGCAGATTTCACAGATACCAATCCCTGAATTCCTGAATCCCTAAATTCTGAATTCCTCAATTCCTGTACATGGGCGTCAATACATGCTGTCCACAAAGTCCTTTTCCCTCAGCATCCTCCGTTTCCAGGTCGTGATCTGAGGCACCACGTGGGGAAGGAGACGCAGGGAGTAGTAAGGCGGCAATATGGGGACGCCCAGCATATCTCCCATGGTGATCAGAATGAAGAGGTGCTCCATGCTGGAGCGCGTTTTGAGGGCGTGTCTGGCCATTCCATGGGTCGCCATGCCATAGGTGAAGTCTCGAAAGAACCCTACGACGCCTCCGGCCTTTTGCTTTTCCTTTTTCTCTTTCGTCATTTTTTTTCAATCCTTCATTCTTCTCCCCCGTACCCTTCCCCTATGCTCCTCTTGGGGAGAAGAAAGAGACGGGGGACTTTGTTTGTCAGTCGCTGACCTGATCGAAAAAATCCCGTTCCTTTACCATCCTCTTTTTCCAGGCTGGGTACTCTCGGACATAGCAGGGCAGAAGCCTGAGAGAATAGTAATGGAAGAGGTGAGGAATTCCAATCATGGGCCCCAAAAGGCCTAACATAAATACGTCTTCCATGCAACGCTTTTGCGCATGAAAATGGCCCAAGAGGTTGTAGAGAAAAAGCCCCTTAAAGAAATCCCTCAGATTTCTCAAAGACTCCAAAATCACCCGCTTTTCTCCAAAAAAGAAGATGACCGTATACCCCGGGAAACTTGCATTTTTCCGGGGTATACAACCGCCATAAAGGGCCTCTCATCAGGCTGCCGCCTTCTCCGCTTCGGGCGGCGCGGAGACGACTCCCGCTCTGTATTTCCTGAAGGCCTTCCAGCCGTCATAAGCAAGGATCAAGGCGCAAATGATGAGCAGCACAGCCACGGCTGCGGCAAAGGCATTTCCGAAAACCTTCTGCCCTTTCATGGCCGCAGGAATGAGTTTGAAGAAGGCCATGTAGAACAGTCCACAGACAGTGGTGATGTACATGAAGTACATCGGATAGATAGCCACCTTGTAGTTCTTTGCCTTTTGAGCCAGGAAAAGGGTTGTGAGAAGAAGGGCAAGCGCTGCCATGAGCTGATTGGCGCCGCCGAAAAGGACCCACACGTAAAGCCAGGTGCCGGTTTTAATAAGAATAAAGGTGATTATGAGGGCGACAATGGTGGCGATGTGCGGATTTTTGGCGATAGGCAGGGCGTCTCCCAGAAGCTCTGCGCTGGCCACCTTCATGAAGCGAAAGACCAGGTTGACGATGGTCAAAGCAAGAATGATCAGCATGGCGCCGGCCAAGGCGTTGGCGTAAGATGCAGGGAACCCGAGGGACGTCACAGCACCTCCGAGTCCGCTTGTGAAGATCCCGACCGGATTGCCCACCTGTTTGAGGTAGGCGGCCTTGTCCGAAAAGGCTGTGGCACAGACGATCACGGCAATAATGCTTATGGTGAACTCCGCAAACATGGCTCCAGCGGTTACGGGCCGCACATCCAGTTCATTTTCGAGCTGTCTTGACGTGGCCGTGCTTGAAACCAGGCTGTGCCACCCGGAAATCGATCCGCAGGCAATGGTCAGGAACAGGATGGGCCAGAGAGGCCCCATGCCGATGCTCCAGCTCGTGAAGGCAGGGAGCGTCATGGGTTTAGCGCCGATGAGGATGCCAATAATCCCGGCGATGATCCCGAAGTAAACCACATAGACGGATGCGTAATTGTAGGGCTGGATGAACCGCCAGACCGGGAGGATCGAGCTGAAGTAACCGAAAATGAGAACGCAGATGAGCACTGTTGTGTAGGACAGGCTTATCTTCCAGACGGTTCCCAGATAAATTGACAGGAAGATGATGGCCAAGGCGATCACGGTGGTCACCAGGATGTTAACTCTTGCCTTGTAGATCATGTGACCCACAAGAAACGCCACCCCGATGATGATCAGCATGGGGAAGGGCTGGGTGGGGTCTTTGCTGATGCCGGCGGTAATGATATTGCCGAAAGCGGTGGCGATGAGAAGGAGATAAAAGTAGACAAAGGTAAGGAGGATCTTTCTGGCCCGCGGGGAGATAAGTTTGTAGCTCAGTGCTCCAAAGGTATCCCCGTCGTTCCTGATCGATACCATGGCACTGGAGAAATCGTGCAGCCATCCGATGAAAAAGACCCCAAGGCCCAACCAGAGCAATGCCGGCACCCATCCCCACTGAAGGGCGACAATAGGCCCTACGATTGGCGCAGCCCCCGCAATAGAGTTGAGCTGAAACCCAAATAAGACGTTTTTATTGGCCGGCATGAAGTCAACGCCGTCCATGTACATCTTGGCAGGCGTTGCCCGCCCGCCGTCCACCTCAAAGATGCTCTTGGCAACATGTCGGGCATATACCCAGTAGCCCAAGACGACAATGACGATCCACCACAACAAGACCCATAATGAATTCATGATGTTCCTCCTCGCATTTGAGCCATGTATCGGCTCACACGACGCACGCCCTTCCGGTGAGGTCCCGGCAGGAACGACACGTCTCGAATCCGCATTTAAAACTGTTCATGTCACTATTCTGTTGTGCAGAGTTTATTAAACAATTGAGTGGAAAATGCCTGCCCGGCGTACCGGGATCTGAGGCGGTGGATTCGTTGAGAGGAGCCTGCGTTAACAGGAACGTCGCGGCATGACGCAGGAACTGCCCATGTGGTGTTCAGCTTTCGCCTAAATTCACCGTCGTCCGCATTATTCCAGACCATCTAACAACGTATCGAGTTGAAAATTCATCCAAGAAAACAGATAAACGCCAAAACGACTGTCCTGTGGTGGAACCAATGCCTGAGAATTACGACCTGTCCGAAAGAAAGCGTTCTGGAATTGAAAAAAGATCTTGCGGCGAAGCGGGTCGCCGTGCCCTCGTTGCCCATTCACCTCCTTTCCCAGTCCCTACATCCTGAATTACCCTAAGATCAATCCCAGATTCCTGATTTGCCGATGGCTCATAGCACACGATACCCAGGGATGTCAAGCATATTACTGAAAAGGGCATGTCGATCTCGGTCGTCGCCATGGGGTGCAAATCTGCGGCTGCCTTGACATCCCCACCCCCCCCCTTGTGAGATCGGTTTTCCAATGGCGACCTCTGTGCAATGGGGAACTGTCAGATCCCCGGCGATGCAGACACCGCCACGGCCCTGACCGGAGCGCCGTCCCCGTCTTTGATCTTTATGGGAAGACACCAAAAGGTGAAAATCCCGCGGGGCAATGCGTCCAGATGGGTCAAATTCTCGATGATGAGGATGTTCCGCCCCAGAAGAATCCGGTGTATGGGAAACAGCGTAGAACCTTCTCTGTCCACAGAGATCATATCCACACCCAGCCCCTTGAGACCAAACCCGCTGATCCATTCCGCCGCCTTTGGCGTCAGCACCGGATATCCCTTGAAGTACCTTTCATCCTGCCACAGGTCGCTCCATCCAGATCGAAACAGGACAAAATCCACCTCGGCCAAGAGATTTTTCAAGGGCTTGACCATGGCCATCGTAATGGTCCGTCTGCTCAAGGGCGGCACATCCACCACGCACGCCTTTCCGCAGAACCGCTCGATCGGCAACTGATCCAGGGTCGCTCCTCCCTGAATGATGTGGGCTGGGGCGTCCATGTGGGTCCCGGTATGGGAGAACAGCGTAATCCTTTTCTCTGCAAACCCGTCCTGGGCAATCGTACATGCCTCAAGAAACTGAGGGGGCTCCGTCCCCGGATATGCCGGCATTCCGGCGCGAATAGCATGCGTTAAATCGATGATGGTCATGGTCCATCGAACCTCCAAGATCCATGGATGCATCGTAACCGTTCACGGGTTCAAAAGTTCAGGGTTTCCCGTTAGTTTCGGGGTCAACTGGTCCTAATGTTGAGGCTCAACGAACCATGCATGGGCCTTAACCCAGTACAGGGAGGCGACAAATG
>JAUPKI010000409.1 GCA_030837545.1 Thermodesulfobacteriota bacterium
CATAAGCGCCTGTTGACAACAGTCCGCTCAATTTATCCGCCAGAAGCATGATCCGCGCATAATCCCCACCCCGGAAGAACTCAAAGGGCACATAACTGGTCTCGGGGATGCCGTGCCGCAGGCGGGTAACGACCAGTCCAGGGTAAGCGGGGTCGTCCTCGGTCGTCTGCTCCACCAAGAAGCGCTCTCCCGGGACGGGCCGAGCATTCAACAAATCTCTCATTTCGACCAGCCAGGCACCGAGGTCGAAAGCAGCATCCCCATCGCCCCGTCCGTAGGGTGAAAGAGAAAGCAGGGTCCCCAAAAAGGCTGCGTCGTAGCGCCCCGTTAGCCTCTGCACGATTGCGCGGTAAACCTGATGATCACGCGCCAGTTCCTCGAGCGCGGTTGCCGCCAAGGGAGGAGCCTCGGCCGATATAAAGAGCTGGGTGCCATCAAGGGCTGTCTGCAATAGAGCGGCGTTCAGTTCCGCATCACCCAGCAGGTACTGTTCCTGCTTCCCGCGCTTGATCTTGTAGAGGGGGGGCTGAGCAATATAAATATGACCGCGCTCGACGAGTTGCGGCATTTGGCGATAGAAAAAGGTCAGCAGCAGGGTCCGAATGTGGGCGCCATCGACATCCGCGTCAGTCATGATGATCACCCGGTGATAGCGTAGCTTATCCGGGTTATAGTCCTCCAGACCAATGCCGCACCCTAGGGCCGTAATAAGGGTCCCCACTTCAGCCGAGGACAACATCTTGTCGAACCGGGCCTTTTCTACATTCAATATTTTGCCTTTAAGGGGCAATATTGCTTGAAAGGCGCGGTCCCGACCCTGCTTTGCCGAGCCACCCGCCGAATCACCCTCGACCAGATAGAGTTCACATTTGCTCGGATCACGTTCCTGGCAATCGGCCAACTTCCCGGGAAGACCAGCAATATCCAGCACACCCTTGCGACGGGTCAAATCCCGCGCCTTGCGAGCAGCCTCGCGGGCACGGGCGGCCTCCAGCATCTTGTTGGAAATTGTTTTGGCTTCGGCGGGATGCTCCTCTAGGAATGTATCCAGGTTTTCCACCAGCAGAGCCTCAACCACCCCCTTGACCTCCGAGGATACCAACTTGTCCTTTGTCTGAGACGAGAACTTGGGGTCCTGAACCTTGACCGATACGACGGCGGTCAGGCCCTCTCTGGCATCATCACCCACGGTTTTGATCTTGTTCTTCTTGGCCAACTCCTCGCGTTCGATGTACTGATTGAGGGTCCGTGTCATTCCGGCGCGGAATCCAGCCAGATGCGTACCGCCATCGCGCTGAGGTATGTTGGTGGTGTAGCAAAAGATGGTTTCTTGAAAGGATTCATTCCATTGCAAGGCGACCTCCACCTGGATACCTTGGCGCTCGGCAACGAAGTAGCAAACCGTGGGGTGGACCGGAACCTTGTTACGATTCAGGTGGTTAACAAATGCCCTAATCCCCCCTTTGTACTCAAAAACATCCTCGCGCCCACTGATCTCGTCACTTAACACAATGCGAACACCGGAATTTAGAAAGGACAATTCCCGCAGACGCTTCGCCAGGATGTCATAGTGGAAAATCGTATCGGTAAAGATCTCGGTTGATGGCTTAAAATGGATCTCGGTTCCGGTGAGATTGCTCACCCCCACCTCCTTGAGAGGGTACTGGGGTTCACCCAGGGCATAATCCTGAACATACTCTTTGCCATCACGATGGATGCACAAGGTAAGGCGCTCCGACAAGGCATTGACCACGGAGACGCCAACCCCATGCAGGCCCCCAGAGACCTTGTATGAATTGGCGTCAAACTTTCCTCCTGCGTGGAGGATCGTCATGATCACTTCGGCAGCCGACCGCCCCTCCTCCAGGTGAATATCAACCGGAATACCGCGCCCATCATCGCTGACCGTGATTGACTGGTCGGAATGGATCTTGACCTTGATGTTGGTGCAATGACCCGCCAAGGCCTCGTCAATGGAGTTATCGACGACTTCGAAAACCATATGATGCAGACCAGTTCCATCGTCCGTATCCCCGATGTACATGCCCGGACGCTTGCGTACCGCATCTAGCCCGCGAAGAACCTTGATATTGGTGGAGTCGTAGCTCATGGAATCCCTGGATTATTTCTTGCGCCGGAATAGCGACTTGGATGAATATTTTACCTGAATCGGCTCAAGCGTGGCCGGAAGGGAGAGGGTATTTTTAGGCCATACCGATGAGCGCACCCCGTTCCACGTGGAACCTTGCCCCCCCCGCATAGCCCTTAGGGATGGTACCAAGGCAGGCGACAGCTGTAACAAAGACCTGGGCAGGCATTGACGCTATGGCTTTTAAGATGGAACTCATGGCGTGGGTGTCCAGTTCGGCGCCAAGATCATCCAAAAGCCAGATACACGGCGGCCCCCCAACGCTTAACCAATGACGCTGAGCAGCAAACTGCAGGAGGAACACCAGAGACTTGGTCTGACCCCGGGACGGGAGTGACTTTCGGTGATGGGAATAGACCGAAAAGTCGGCGCGTGGCGGACCATAAAAGGTAAAGCCCCGCTCTCGATCTTCCTTAAGGCTCTGCTGTAGGAAATTCGCGAGTTGATTATTTCCGGGCCACCCGGAACGGTAATTAATTCCAGGGGCTACCCCAAATTCCTCGGTTACGGCCGGATCGTGAAGAATCTTGTCTAGACTTTCCAAGAAGCAGCGGCGATATTCGTTTAGGATCTCTGCAAGGCGACAGTAATCCGCATCCCAAACGGGTTGACCTCTTGCACCGTTACGCAGCCAGGCATTCCTTTGTCCCAGGACACGCCTAAACTCGGCGAGAATCCGCCCATACCCCGGTTCCACGTGGAACAAGTTCCAGTCGAGAAAAAGACGACGCAGGCCAGGCTGACCTTCCAATAATTGCTGAGAATTATCAGCTATCAAACGAACATGGAAACGCCGCCGCAAAGAATGAATACCCGAAACAGCCTGACCATTCTCGTAAAATCGTAGCGCAGTAGGGGACTGGGTCAACTTGAGGCGCGACGGGGGCCCATCTTCTTCCGGAGAATGCAGAAGGACTGATACTTCGAGGAGTTCCCTGCCAGTGCCAAGCAAGGGACCATGTTTACGGCCTCGGTAACCACGACCCCGGGATATAAGATAGATAGCCTCAAGGAGGGAGGTTTTACCCGCGCCATTGGGACCAGTAACCCAATTTAACGAGGAATGGGCGCAAAGCTCCAGTAGATTGATATTGCGCAGACCCGAGATGGCAATGTTTTCAAGAATCACGGATGTACATTGTGATCAGAGCAGCATGGGCATAACAACATAGGTTTGATCTTCGCGTCCGGCACCGCGCATTAAGGCGCTGCTATTGGACTCGGCAAATCGGATTTCGACGCGGGGCTCATCAATGACGCTCAATACATCAAGCAAATAACCAACATTAAAGCCGATTGCCAGCGGTTCGTCGGTAAATTCAATTTCCATATGCTCCTCAGCCTCCTCCTGTTCCGGATTGTGGGCCTGGAGAGTCAACTCATTCGGTGCGAAACTGAGGCGAATACCCTTAAATTTTTCATTCGAAAGAATGGAGGTTCGCAACAAGGATTGGCGCAAGGCGTCACGATCCAGCAAAGCAACCTTATCGGCCATTAGAGGGATAACACGCTCGTAATCCGGATAACGGCCGTCAACCAATTTGGATGTCAGCAGGGTATCCCCAATTACAGCACGCAGGGTGCGCTGGGAAAGATCGAGCCGAACACGCTCACCGCCAGATTCAAGGAGTCGATTAAGTTCGTGCACCGTCTTACGGGGCACGATAACCTGAATGGGTTCATCGATGGGCAGATCCACCAATTGTTCCAACATGGCCAACCTATGGCCGTCAGTGGCTACAGCGGTAACTCCCCGCGCCTGCACCTTAAGGAATAGTCCGTTCAGGTAATATCTTACATCCTGATTAGCCATGGCAAAACCGGTCTTGTCGAATAACTCCTTTAGCATACCCTGTTCGAGCTCTATGCTCTGATCACCACTAGAGGTCTCCATCAAAGGATAATCTTCCGCTGGTAGGGTGCTAAGATTGAATCGGCTCTTACCGGCCGTGATACTGGCACGCTGGCTTTGAAGCTTAAAAGTAATCTCGGCTTCATCGGGAACAGCCCTGCAGATGTCGATAAACTTTCTTGCCGGAACCGTAATCTCCCCGGGTTCGATGACGCTGGCGGCGAGACGCGTCCGAATCTCCACTTCACGATCGGTACCTGTAAAGGTCAAGACATCGTCATCGGCATGAATGTGAATATTGCCCAATATCGGTAAAGTCTGCCGCTTTTCAACAACTCCGCCAACTTTGGTCAGTGCCTGTATCAACCGCTCGCGCTGGGTACAAATGTGCATGGGCTTTGTTTACTCTCAACTAGGAAAGGACTCTGATGGAATACCGCAAAGCGGATGGTATACAGGGCCGTGAAGTCAGAAGGAAAGAATCCGTAACAGATTCTTAAAGTCTTCTTCCATGGCGGAATCTTCTTCACGCAGACTTTTGACTTTGTTAGTGGCATGGAGGACCGTTGTATGATCCCTGCCACCAAAAGCGCTCCCTATCTCCGGTAGGCTATGTTTGGTTAACTCCCGCGCCAAGGTCATGGCGACCTGCCGCGGACGGGTGATGCTGCGGGTACGTTTCGCGGACAACAGATCAGCAACCCGGATCTTGTAATACTCGGCTACCGTCTTCTGAATATTAACGATATTGACCTGCCGATCTTGGGCAGCCAGCATATCCCGGAGGGCGTCCTTGGCGAAGGGCAGATTGATGGGCACCCCGGTGAACTGGGAATTGGCAACCAAACGGAGCAAGGCGCCCTCCAGTTCCCGAACGTTGGAACGAATAGCCTTACCCACAAAAAATGCGACATCATCGGGTAATTCAACGCCCATCAGTCGCGCCTTACTATAAAGAATGGCAACCCGGGTCTCGGTGTCTGGTGGATCAATCTGCACCGTAAGCCCCCAACCAAAGCGGGATCGGAGCCGATCATCAAGACCAGGGACCTCCTTGGGAAAGCAATCGCTGGTCAGCACAATCTGCTGGCGAGAATCAAACAGGGCATTAAAGGTATGGAAGAATTCCTCCTGAGTACGCTCCTTGCCAGCAAAAAACTGGACATCATCGATCAGGAGGGCATTGACGTAGCGATAGCGCTTCTTGAACTCGTCAATCCGGTTGTGCTGGAGAGCCTTAACCATCTCGCCCACAAACCGGTCGGAATGTAAATAGATAACACGAGCACTCGGATTGGAGTTGAGGACCTCGTTGCCAACCGCATGCATCAAATGGGTCTTGCCAAGGCCCACTCCACCATAAATAAACAAGGGGTTGTAAGCAATACCAGGATTTTGGCCAATCTGGATGGCCACCGCCCGGGCAATCTGATTGGACTTTCCCTCGACAAAAGTATCGAAGGTGAATTCGGGATTAAGGTTGGAATCCGTTCGATTGTGCTGGGCCTCATCAACCGGTACGGCTTCCCCAAGTGAGTTGGGACTGACCGATCTTGCTTCACCAACATCGGCGCGCCGCAAGGAGCCGATCTCGAAGGTCAACTCCTGTACCTCTCCCTGGCTTAGGCGGGCACAAACTTCAAGAATCCGATCCTGATAGGATTTATAAACCCAATCCTTGACAAAGCGATTAGGGGCGAAAAGGCGTACACGCCGACCCTCTTCGATCGCTTGGAGGGGAAGAATCCAAGTATTGAACTCTGCTGGAGAGAGCTCTCCCTTGAGAAAACCAACGCATTTTTCCCAAACTGACACGAAAAACCACCCTCCTCGGCATCGCTCGGGACGCCAACACCAGGCACCTGTAGTGAAGAGTCTACCGACCTTCCGCGAACTTATCCACAGGTCAGACCCCATTAATTTGCCCTGACCACGCCAAAATAGCGCACAGGGCACTAGATTTAGTTTGACCCTCTGACCCTGGAAACCTATAATTTGCGATCTTTTTCGCGGGAGACAGGCCAACGTTCCCGCGTACAGATCCCAACACCCGGCAGTCCGGCCAGGTTCCAGAGGAGATTCAAGCTATGAAGAGAACCTTTCAACCCAGCCGCATCAAACGCGCACGCACCCACGGTTTCCGGGCACGGATGGCCACCCGCAACGGCCGGAAGGTGCTCCAGTCTCGCCGCGCCAAGGGCAGGGCTCGCCTGATTCCCTAAACAAGCGCCTGAATCCCGCAGCCGTGCCGCGAAAGGCAAGGCCGAGATCGACAAGTTTTCCACGTCAGGCACGCCTGCTCAAACCGTCGGACTTCCGCTTGGTCTTCTCCAAGTCAAACCGGTCCGCGGACGGCTTCTTTACGGTTTTGGTCGCGAATTCTAAAGATACCGATTTGGCGCGATTAGGACTAGCCATCTCTAAAAAGTGCGCTAAAGGAGCAGTTGAACGCAACCGACTGAAGCGTATCGTGCGCGAAAGCTTTCGGACTCATCGTGACATGCTGGCACCATTGGACCTCATCGTCATGTGCCGACCCAAAGCGGTCCATGCAAAAAATGGCGAACTCATGGCGTCGCTCCTCGAGCACTGGGATCACGTGAACCAGAGTCGGCAATGCGGAAGCTAATGATTGGCTTGATCCGAGTTTACCAGTATCTCATAAGCCCATGGCTAGGGAATCACTGCCGCTTT
>JAUPKI010000410.1 GCA_030837545.1 Thermodesulfobacteriota bacterium
ACAATCCCTTTGATGTCCTGGATATCAAGGGCGTCGGGAGGCTCATGAGGATCACCATCGAGTGGGCCCGCAAAACACGGCCGGACCTGAAGGTCGGGATCTGTGGCGAGCAGGGGGGGCACCCCGACTCCATCCGGTTCTGCCACCATATCCACATGACCTATGTCTCCTGCTCCCCGCCCAGGGTTCCTATCGCCCGACTGGCCGCGGCCCATGCCAAGCTCAAGGAGAAGGAATACGTGCTGGATTGATGCTGGATGCTGGATGCTGGATACTGGATGCTGGTCGGAGCGAAGCGGAGATCCCGCAGCATGCGGGACTATAGACGGGTTCATTGGGTTCATTGAGTTGGTTGGGTTGGTTGGGTTCAGGAACGCTATGCGCTATGCACTTTGCGCTATGCACTTTGCGCTTTGCGCTTTCAGCTTCATCAACTTTAGGCACTTTAGGCATTTTAGTCACTTCGCTTCATGCCATCCAGATCGACTCCAGATAGGAGTTGGTGAAATCAACCATTATCAGGGGCTGATTCGATTTAATATCCCACGATACAAAACAGGTCAGGAGGTCATTCAGAACGTCCTCAGCCACATGCAATTCTCCAGATGCCGCCCTCTGGGCCTCCCGCACGGTCCCGGCAATCATCCGGTGGAGCTTCAGGGAGGCATCGAGGGCCTTCAGACGGGGGGATCTGTGGATCTGCTCCACCGCCTCCTCCCAGTGGATCCCGCGAATCTTTCGGCGCAGGACATAGGCGTTTCCCCTGTCCCGGATCGTCAGGAGCGGGGGATTGACCTTCAAAGAGGTATCCTTGATCCGCCAGCCGCGCATCTTCGATCCTATCTCCCTTAATAGCGCCTCTTTTTGCCTCAGGTCTGGAAGCTGCTTGGCTTGAATGCGCTCAAAAATGCAGGGGAGACCCTCAATCTTTAATTCCTTTAGACGGGTCGGATCAAATCCCAGGTCCATGAGGTTGCCGATGGTGAGCGGTTGGCCGATGTCTCGGCCCTCCTCCTCCAGCCAGTTTGTGAGGTTGGGTCTCTCATAACTGGGGAGACCCTCAATGAAGCGGGCCGGGCGCCTTTTCAATGCCTCGGGGAGTCGGCTCCACAGCCTTCTATCCCCTTCCACAAGGGTGGGCCCGTTTTCTATATCCAAGGGTGCATAGGACTGGGCCGGCAGTTGCGCGATGTCAGGCGCCAGAGCGATCTGCTCCAGGGAATCGCCGCCGGTATAACCGACCAGGGTCTCGATGCGGCGTCTGAAGGCAATAAATTTGGTGACAAAACGGGTGAACATAAACCGCATCAGAGGCGACGATTCCCCCTTGTTGATTGCGTCTCCAAAATAGATCATCAGGGCCGAATGGAGTCTCTTGAATTCCTCGATGGTCCGTTGGACCATGATCTGGTTGTCCCGCATATCGATGGCGGTCCGTTTCCTGCTCAGGTGGTGCAACAGCTTGAGAACCGGTCCTTTCAGGTCCTTCCCTTCCATGCCGGGGGGCGTAAAGACCATATAGGAGCGCCGGTGCGCCAGGGGACTGTCTCCGACGATGTTCTCCACCGGTCTCCACGATTGTCTCAGATAGATATCGTACGTCGGGTCTTCCTTAGGGATGATGTTATCCAGAATCCCGACGGCCGATCTGCGCATCAGAAACTCCCTGAAGTGCTTCAGTATCTGGGTGCCAAGCCCCTTTCTCCTGAATGGCGCGCCGACCTCGACATAGACCAGGTAATAACAGGGGATCGGTTTCCGCAGGTAGAGCATGTTCAGACGGCCCAGGTTTTCGCCGGTATCCGAATTGACCTCAATCACCCGAAAGCCGTTGTGGGAGTCCTCCGGTTTAAGACGGTTGATCCTGCTTCCGGATACGGTTTCATTGACAAGATCCCAGAGATTGTTAAACAAATCCGCCACAATGGGCGACTCAGGGGACTTTATCCGCATCCCTTCATCGATCAGGCTGATCAGACCCAGTCTTTCATTAAGACCCAGATCTCTCTGGACGGGGTCCTCACCTCGTGACACCCTGCGTTGCGTCGAGCTGTTTCTCATCGGTCATCTCCTGTCCACAGGAGCGGTTATCGCCCAAATGAAAAAGGCGGAGCATGTGCTCCGCCTTTTTCATCCATATCCTATCTGCGAAAACACACACTACGGCATTCCGGCCCTCCGGCTAAAGTAATAATAAAAAAAGCCCATTTGTGTGTGCATCACGCTCATCCTTTTTCTCCTGCGCCCCTTCTATAACCTACAGAACAGAATTTGTCAACTGCAAAATCATCACCCCACCATAACCACTCCATGACCAAAAATTCTCACACAAAGCCACTGAGACACAAAGATGTGTTAATAAGCTATTAACGAGTAATGACTACCGCCCGTCAGGGCTTGGTCTGTTCTGATCCTGAATCCCTCTTCCAGGATCAGAACGAACCAACCAAAACCCCTTGGCGTCCTTCGCGGTTCAACATCATTTGATCGGCGGGTTATATTTTTCCAGATAATCATCCGGAATCTGAACCGCGACCATACTCCCCTTGGCGCACAGCACGTCATTGACGGTCAGGGTCATGGCCAGCGTCACCTTCCGGCCCTTGATCTCCTCGATCCTGGCACGAATTTCCATCACGCCGTCAATGGGCACCGGCGCCAGGAAGTCCACCTGGAGAGAGGCCGTGACAAACCGGGCCAGCTTGTCCACGCCCAGCTCTTTTCCCTCGTTTCGATGCTTGGCCGCGGCCGCGGCCCCGGTCCCATGACAATCCAT
>JAUPKI010000051.1 GCA_030837545.1 Thermodesulfobacteriota bacterium
CGCCCGTCTGAAGACTCGCCAGTCTTTGCGGATCAATAGTACCTTAGTCCCCAGTTTTCTGTCACAAAAAACAAGGAAACCTTTTGTGTCTCTTGTGTCTTCGTGGCTTTGTGTGAGATATTTTTTGGTTGCGGCTATGCCGCATTGGAAAGAAGGCCGGACGCCTCATTCGAGCGACATAATGGACAGGTACACAAGCTTTGAAGAGCTGACCCGCCATGAGACTGAGGGGGTCGATTACGTGATATTAGCGCGAAAGGGCGCCTCCTCCGTTGCCATCATCGCCCCCCACGGCGGGGGCATCGAACCCGGCACAGCGGATATCGCCGATGCGGTGGCTGCGGATCAACACGCCTTCGCGGCCTTCAAAGGGATCAAGAAGACAGGAAATGCAGTCCTGCATATCGGAAGCGAGCGGTTCGATGAGCCCACGTTGGTCAGGATTGCGGAGCAGTCCCGCATGGTTGTGACGATCCACGGGTGCCGTGGGGAAGAGGAACGGGTCTATGTGGGTGGCAGAAATGATGACGTCAAGATGAGGGTCATCAATGCACTGAACCGGGCAGGGTTCCCTGCAGAAGCGTGCCTGAAACTGGGATTGATGGGCAGGAGCCGGCAAAATATCTGCAATCGATGCCGGACCGGCCAGGGCGTGCAGATAGAAATATCCAAGGGCCTGAGGGACAAAATGTTTGAGTGCCTCGCGAAACGTTCCATACGGAAGAAGACCGAGACCTTCTACAGGTTTGTCAGGGTGCTCAGAGATGCCATTGAGGCGGAATCCAGCTTGATTCTGAATTGATTGGACATGGCATCTGCACAACGGCCCATTCCCCTGTACGCGAAATCCTGAATCGCGCGAAAAAACCCTTGAACCCCTGAACCTTGAACCTCTGAACCTCTGAACCTTGAACCCACAAATCGTTATCCCTGTCACCTTATCATATTGACTCAGGCGACAAAAATAGTGTAAAAGGCATTGAAAATTGATGGAAGATCTTTATTATTTGATGACGCAGGCCATTGAAGAGGCCGAAAGCGCCTTTTCAGAAGGCGAGGTCCCTGTGGGCGCTGTGATAGCGGGTTCGGACGGCCGGATCCTGGCCAGGGCCCATAATCAGCCGATGACCCTGAACGATCCGACGGCCCACGCCGAAATCCTTGCGCTGAGACGAGCAGGGGCTGCCGTGGGGAACTACCGCCTCAACGGGTGCATCCTGGTGGTCACCATCGAGCCGTGCCTCATGTGCATGGGGGCGGTCGTCCATGCGAGAATTGCCCGGCTGGCATTCGGCGCTCGCGACCCCAAAACGGGTGCGGCAGGCTCCCTGTATGACCTGGGCCGGGATGGCCGTCTCAATCACCGGGTGGAGATTGTGTCCGGAATTATGGAAGAGGCCTGCCAGGATCTGATGCAGCAATTTTTCCGGGCCCGACGGGAGGTCTGAGGTCAACATCATTTTGGAGAGGTACCGAAGTGGTCGTAACGGGGTCGACTCGAAATCGACTTGCCTTGTGAATAGCAGGGCACGTGGGTTCGAATCCCACCCTCTCCGCCATTAAGATTGTTTTTGAAGACATAGCAGCAGGCGGATGAATGTACGCCTGAACATCGGAGAGATGTCCGAGCTGGCCGAAGGAGCGCGACTGGAAATCGCGTGTACTGCCAAAAGCGGTACCGAGGGTTCGAATCCCTCTCTCTCCGCCATTAAGAAAATGCGTTCCCTTTTCCATGGCTGTTGTCATCCCCTCTCCATTCGAGGAATGTCTTCGCCATCCGTAACCCGGCCGTTTCCTACGGGGGCGGCCATTTGATCGGGAGATCCCCCACCCCATGGCTTACCAGGTGTTGGCCAGAAAATGGCGGCCGCAGGTGTTTGAGGACGTCATTGGTCAGGAACATGTTGCACAGACCCTCATGAATGCCATCAAGACCGGCAGGCTGGCGCATGCCTATCTCTTCAGCGGGCCGAGGGGGGTGGGGAAAACCTCGGTTGCCCGAATCTTTGCCAAGGCCATCAACTGCGATCAGGGGGAACCGGGGGTCCCCTGCAACCGGTGCCGGTCGTGCATCGAGATCACTGACGGCTCGTCTGTGGATGTCCAGGAGATTGACGGGGCGTCCAACCGGGGGATTGACGAGATCAGGGAACTCAGGGAAAGCATCAAGTACATGCCGTCCTCGAGCAAATACCGGATCTACGTCATTGATGAGGTGCACATGCTGACCCTTCCGGCCTTCAATGCCCTCCTCAAGACCCTTGAAGAACCCCCGGCCCATGTGAAGTTTATATTTGCGACCACCGAGTCCCACAAGGTGCCCGTCACCATCCTCTCCCGATGCCAGCGATATGATTTCAAACGGATCCCGGCGGCAGATATTGTCGCCCATCTGAAAAAGATCGCAGAGAATGAGGGGATTGCCATCCCCGTTTCCGGTCTGGGCATTATCGCACGAGAGGCCGAAGGGAGCATGCGGGACGCCCAGAGCCTGATGGATCAGGTCATTTCATTCAGCGGTCAGACGGTCCGGGAAAAGGATATTACCGACACCCTGGGGATTATTGACCGGGATATCCTCTTCGAGTCGTCTGCGGCCATCCTGAAAGGGGCGCCGAAGCGGTGTATCGAGATCGTGGAAAAGATCTACAATTACGGCTACGACATCAAGGAATTCTATCGCGCCCTCATGCAGCAGTTCCGGAATCTCCTGATTTGTCTAATCGCCCCCCAGAATGACCTGATCGATGTGAGCGACACCGACAAGGACGAAATCAAGAGACAGGCCGAAATGGCGGGCAAGGAAAAGCTCCATCTCTTACTCAACTTCCTGATCAACAGGGAAGAGGACCTCAGGTTCACCTCCCATCCCCGACTGGTCCTGGAGACCACCATGGTCAAGCTGTGTACCCTCGGCGATGTCCTCTCTCTTGAGGAGCTCTTGAAAAGGGTGGCCGCGCTGGAGGAAAGACTGGCCGGGGCCGCAGAACGTGCTGAGGCCGCCGACGCGGGAGGCGCTGAACGGCTGAGAGACCCAGGTGCGGGATGGCCGTCTCAAGGGCCCAAAGATCGTGTTGTCGATGCCCCTCATAACGCTCAAGAGGGCAAGGAGAAGGGATGGAAGGAGTTCTTGGACTTCTTGGCAACCAGGAACCAGGCCGCCCACAGCATACTCAAGGACTGGCGTCTGTTGACCTTTACCGGGGATTCCCTGGAAATAGAGGGCCAAAGCGAATCCTTTTCATCGCGCTACTTTGAGGACCCGGAGCGTTACCATCAGCTCCTGGGCTATTGCCGGGAATTTTTTGACAGGGATATGAAGGTAACGATACGCAGCCATGGCCAGCCGTCCCCTGACCATTCAAAGAAGAAACCCGAGAAGAAGGTCGTCAAGGCCCAGGAAAGGGAAGATGCAAGCCTCCCCAAGACCGCTCAGGACGTCCTCAGTCTCTTTGGCGGGCATATGATGGAAAAATAGCTCCGTTCAGACAAATAGATAACATAGGAGGAACCATTGATGAAAGGAATGCCTAACATGGGCCAGCTCCTGAAACAGGCCCAAAAATTTCAGGCGAAAATGTCGGAATTACAGGAAGAGTTGAACCAACGGACCGTGGAGGCATCGGCCGGGGGGGGGATGGTCACGGTGGTTGCCAACGGCAGGCAAGAGGTGCTTTCCATCGCCATCGATCCTGAGGTGGTGGACCCGAACGATGTGGAGATGCTCCAGGATCTCATTCTCGCGGCCGTCAATGACGCCTTGAACAGGGCCAAAGAGATGACCAGCGAAGAAATGGGAAAACTGACTAAGGGAATGAATATACCCGGCCTGCCCGGGCTCATGTGATTCAAGTGCCTAAAATGCCTAAAGTTGAAAGTGCCTAAAATTAAGGGGCTTCGCCACATTTTAAAGAGAATAAGGTTTCAATGTCCGTGCCACAGGTCCCACCAGAGGACGCGAGTGATATGCATTCGATACTGTCTGTTTTCCTGTCTCCCGAGAGTCCGGATAGGAATTGCTCAGTCAAGACCTTGACCGAAAATTGTATGCAATTTGAACATGCCAACTTTAGTTCACTTTAGACACTTTAGATCACTTTAGGCACTTCCATGGGCATCTATCCGCCGTCATTAGAAAAACTGATTGAGCAGTTGTCCAGACTCCCTGGGATCGGCCAGAAGTCGGCAACACGGGTGGCCCTTTATGTGCTGAGAAGCGATCGGGACCTGGCAGAAGGGCTGGCGGCAAGCCTGCTGGAGGTCAAGGAGAAGATCCGCTTCTGCTCCACCTGTCACAATCTGACAGATGATGATCCCTGCGCCATCTGCAGGGACGGACGTCGCGCCAACGGATCCATCTGCGTGGTGGAAGGACCGGGAGATCAGCTCGCCCTGGAGGCCTCGGGGATCTTCAAGGGAAGATACCATGTGCTCAACGGGGTCCTCTCCCCCCTGGATGGAATAGGCCCGGAAGATCTCACGATCAGTCATCTGTTGCGCCGACTCGAACCCGAGGGAATTGAGGAGGTTATCCTGGCCACCAACCCCACCACCGCCGGCCAGGCCACGGCCTCCTTTTTGGCCGGTCTCCTTTCCGAAAGACATCCCCGCATCACCGTCACCCGGATCGCCCTGGGCATCCCCATGGGAGGGGACCTGAAATACATGGACCAAATGACCATCGAATACGCCCTCAGGACCCGCCTTCCGGTCACCCCATGATACCTGGACACGCCCTCAAAACGCTTTCTGAAATTGTCGGCCCGGCTCACGTGAAAACCGCCGAGACCTTCATGCTCGAATACGGCGCCGATGCCTCCAGACTGACTGCTACGCCCGATGCGGTGGTCTTTCCCGGAAGCAGCCGCCAGGTCTCCCGAATCCTCATCCTCGCAGCGGAAACCGGGTTCCCGGTGATCCCGAGGGGGGCAGGGAGCGGCATGACCGGCGGCGCTGTGCCGGTGCAGGGCGGCCTTGTCATGGCCATGCGCCGGTTTGACCGGATACTGGCCATTGATCAGGACAATTTCATCGCGCGGGTCGAGCCCGGGGTCATTACGGGCCATCTCCAGGAGGCGGTTGAAAAGGTAGGCCTCTTCTATCCCCCGGACCCGGCCAGCCTCCACATCTCCACCATCGGCGGCAACGTGGCGGAATGTGCAGGGGGCCTGCGGGCCGTCAAGTACGGGGTCACCCGGGATTATGTCCTGGGCCTGAAGGTGGTGCTCCCCACCGGCGAGATCATCCATACCGGGGTCCAGACCATGAAGGGGGTGGCAGGCTATGACCTGACCCGTCTCATTACCGGCTCGGAAGGCACCCTGGCAGTCATCACCGCCGTCACCCTTCGGCTCATCCCCAAACCGGCCGCGAAAAAGACCATGATCGCCTTTTTCCTGGACGTCTCTGCCGCGGTCCGGACGGTCGCTGCCATTATCCGCAACCGGATCATCCCCAGCATCCTGGAATTCTTAGACAGGATCTGCATCGACTGCGTGAGACAGGAGATGGGTCTGAACATGCCCGAGAGGTCCGGGGCCATGCTCCTGATCGAGGTGGATGGCGATGAGATGCATGTCGCCAGCGATGTGGAAACCATCGAGGAGGTGTGCCGGCGAGGACGGGCTATCCGCTTCGAGGCGGCCACGGGGACTGAAGCCGCGGACAGGCTGTGGGAGGCCCGGCGGAACGTGTCTCCCGCCCTCTTCCGCCTGAGACCCCACAAGATCAGCGAAGACATCGTTGTACCCAGGAGCCGGATGCCCGCGTTATCGGCCTTTTTAGATGCCCTGACCGCCGCGCACGGTCTCCCCATCGCGGCCTTCGGCCACGCGGGCGACGGGAATATTCATGTCAACATCATGCTCGACAGGGAGGCCCCCGGTCAGATGGAAACCGCCGGGATCGTAGTAAAGGAATTGTTCAGGGAGGTGATCCGCATGGGGGGAACCCTTACCGGAGAACACGGCATCGGGATCACGAAGGCCCCCTATCTCGGGATGGAAATCCCGCCGGCAGGCATCCTGCTCATGTCCCGCATCAAGGACGCCTTTGATCCGAAGGGGATACTCAATCCGGGCAAGATCTTCCCCCAGAAAACCCTCTGATGGTTCGATCTGGAACCTGTTGCTTAGACAATCTGGTCCAGGGTCTTGTAATTTTTGGTATTATAGTACTTTTCCACCTCCACCAGGTGGAGCTTGTCCAGGGCCTTCTTGAGAGGGACCGACGTCACCTGACCCTGCTTCAGACTCACCATGCGGCCGAAGTCCTCTCCCACGATCATATCCACTGCCGCCACGCCAAACTTACGGCCCATCCGGCGATCATAGGCAGTCGGCACGCCCCCCCGCTGGAGGTGTCTGAGGGCCACATATCTCACCTCCATGTCCGAATTTTTCTGTATCTCTTCTGCGATAAACCCGCCCACGCCGCCTAAATAAAAGTGCCCGAACCCGTCTCTCCCCCGCCTCTCGAGAATCGGCTCCATCCCCCTCGGTTTGGCCCCTTCCGAGACCAGGACAATGCTGTAGCGCTCACCGGCCGCGCGTCTCATGGATAGGAGTTCCGTCACCCGCTCCATGACGAAATCGTGCTCAGGAATGAGGATAATGGCAGCGCCGGATGCCTCGCCCCCCTCCAGGGCCAGCCATCCCGCGTGTCTTCCCATACATTCCACCACAAATATCCGGCTGTGGGACCCGGCAGTGATCCGCAGCCGGTCAATATCCTGGGTAATGGTGTTGACAGCCGAATCAAATCCGAGCGTGTAGTCTGTTGCGGCCAGGTCCCTGTCGATGGTCTTGGGGATCCCGATCACCTTCAGCCCCTTCTTGTAGAGCTGATACGCCGCCGAGAGGCTGTTGGGGCCTCCGATCACCACCAGGGCATCCAGCCCCAGTTTGGTGCAGTTTTCGAGGATCAGATCCGACTTGTCGTCATCCGGGGCAAAGGGGTTGATGCGGCTGGTGCCGAGCCGGGTGCCCCCGTATCGGTCCCAGGTTCGGACGATATCCATGGTGAGATCCATGGTCCACTGGGCGAGACTCGCCTTCTTTTCGGGCTTGACCTCGATCAGACCCTTCCATCCATCCAGAATGCCAATGACCTTGAACATCGTCCCGCGCATGGCGACCAGGTCCTTGTCGAGGGCCGAGTAAACAAGCCAGTGAATGGCACTGTTGATCCCGGCGCAGTCGCCGCCCGCCGATAACACGCCTATCTTTGTCTTCATATCTGGCCTCCAGGGGGTGTTGAGAAGGGGAAGGGCGGCCCCTTCCCTCTTCGGTCAGGGGCCGGCACTTTTCCCCAGGCGTTATGCTCCAAGTTTGGACAACAATTTTGCAGAGACCTCCTTGACGCCCGGTCTCCCATCCAGTTCGATAATCCTGGGGATGCCGTTGTTCTTTACTGAAAGTTCCTTGAAATAATTCATTCCGGCCATGGTGCCGGTCTTGGTGTCGTAATAGATGTTGTGACGCTGATCAATGGCCGCCTCGTCCTGGTCGTCCGACCGGGTCTTGAGTTCCCCGCCGCAGACCCGGCACTTGTCGCCTTTCGGCTTGATGGCCTCGATATTGATGTTGTTGGGATGGTTGTTGTCATTAACGCAGAGACGCCGACCCATGATGCGGCCCTTGGCGACCTCACGGGGAAGGACCGTGTCGATGACGATATCCAGGGCAATTCCCTCTTTTTTGAGGGCCTTATCCAGCTCCTGGGCCTGGGTGAGATTCCTGGGAAAGCCGTCCAAAAGCCACCCGTTCTTGCAGTCAGCTTTTTTGAGACGGTCCAGGATCATCGGGATAGTGATGCTGTCCGGGACCAGCTCCCCCCGGTCGATATACCCTTTGGCCTCCTTGCCGAGGTCGGTGCCCCGCGAGATATTGTCCCTGAAAATGACCCCTGTTTCGATGTGCGGAATGCCGTACGTCTCTTTTACAATGGCTCCCTGGGTCCCCTTGCCGCTTCCGTTCGGGCCGAAAAACAGTATTTTCATCCTTTCCTCTCTCCTTTTTCCGAAGTTTTAATTTGAAAACTATTTCAAAACTGCAGCCGTGTCAAGGGATTCAGACCGATAGGGTGCACGCCCCAGAAAGGAGGGCATCAGCTCGCATCCCTTTTCAAAATAAAGACCCGACGCCCTTGCAGACGCCTCGGTGAACGACCCCCCCTTTTTCCCTGAGGCCAGTTCCGCTTTGCCGGCCCATGCAAACGGGGCAGGGTCGCTGGCATGGGTCCTGATGGAAATCGGGGTAAAATGGTCGCTGGCAACCATTACCCGGTAGTCAGGAAACGCTTCCAGTCCCCTTAGGACAGGACCTACCACCTTCGCATCAAAGGCCTCGATGGCCTGGAGCTTTTCCCGAATACTCCCGTTGTGACTCGCCTCGTCAGGGGCCTCCACATGAACGAACATGAAGTCAAGGTCCTTCAAGGCCTCCAGGGCCTTCCGGGCCTTGCCCGCATAATTGGTGTCCAGATACCCGGTCGCCCCCTCCACCATGATCGGTTCGAGCCCCGCATAGACCCCGATCCCCCTCAGCAGGTCCACTGCGGAAATCACACCCCCTTGCAGACCGAATTTATCCCTGAACCGGGGGATGCGGAGCGCCTTCCCCTCCCCCCAGAGCCAGATGGAATTGGCCTCGTTCAGCCCCTGCGCCTGCCGCGCCAGATTGACCGGGTGTTCCTTCAGGATGTCCCAGGATCGTCGAATGACCGCGGCTATCGGGTCCTGGCCTTCGGGATTGAGATAGGAGGCCATGTTTTGATCCAGGACGTCATGGGGCGGGATGGTCTCTGCGGTCAGAGGTCCGTCCTTCCAGACCAGGAGGTGGCGGTAGGCAACCCCCGCATGTATTCTAATCCCGGGGAGGACCAACTCCCTTCGAAGCGTCTCGACCATCGCCCTCCCCTCCGGGGTGGAGATATCGCCGGCACTGTGGCTGACCATCACGATCTCCCGATCAGACCGCCGATCGAGGGTCACCAGATTCATCCGGAAGGCGACATCCTGGTCCCCTAACACGACTCCCATGCTGGCCGCCTCAAAGGGGGCCCGGCCGGTGAGGCATCGGGTCGGATCATACCCCAAGAGAGAGAGGTTGGCCACATCGCTCCCAGGGGACAACCCCGTCGGAATGGTCTTGACGAGCCCGACCCGGCACGCCGCGATGCGCTCCATATTCGGGGTATGAGCGGCCTCGAGGGGCGTCCTTCCATCCAGATCGGCAAGGGGATAGTCGGCCATCCCGTCCCCCACCAACAGGACATATTTTGGGCCGATCTCCTGTCGGCGGGTCATGGCTGGCCCCCCTCCACACGGATCACCACGGTCTTCTCAGGCACCACATCCAGGTCGTCGATCAAGGAAATAGCCTTCTGAACATCCCTTTCTCGGGCCTCGTGGGTCAGCATCACAATCGGCACCGGGCCTTTACGGCCCCTCCCCTTCTGGATCACAGACGATATGCTGATCTGGTGGTCGGCCAGAATCCCGGCGATCCGCGACAGCACCCCGGGCCTGTCTAAGGCCGATACCCTGAAATAGTAAGGCGTCACCAGGTCTTGAATCGGTTGAATCACGATATCTCTGATAGGCGCCTTCACATGGGCCAGCGGAGGGATGCGGACACGGTTTCCGCACCGAATGTCGCGCGCCAGGGCGATGATGTCGGAAGCCACCGCGCTCCCCGTGGGTCTCCTCCCGGCCCCCAGGCCATAGTAGAGATTGGGCCCCACAAAGTCGCCTTCGAGATAAATAGCGTTGAATGCCTCATTGACATTGGCCAAAATATGATCCTTGGGGATCATGGCCGCGTGCACACGGGCCTCGATGCGGTCTCCCAGGTCCTTGGCAATGGCCAGGAGCTTGATGCCGTAACCGAATTCATCTGCAAATCGGATATCGTCCGGGGTCACGGCCACGATCCCCTCCCGGTAGATATCCTTGAATGAGACCGGCTCCCCGAAGGCGATGGATATGATAATGGCCAGTTTATGGGCCGCATCGGTGCCGTTCACATCCAATGTGGGCGGGTCCTCTGCAAAACCCAGACGAACGGCCTCTTCGACAGCGTCGCTGAACGGAAGGCCCTCCTGGGTCATCCTGGTCAGGATATAGTTGGAGGTCCCGTTCAGGATGCCGATGCAGGTTTGAATGCGGTTTGCGGAGAGCCCGTTCTTCAAGGCCCCGATGATCGGGATACCGCCCCCCACGCTGGCCTCAAACCCGAGCCCCACGCCGTACGCTTCCGCGGTCCGGTAGATGTCAGGACCGCATTCCGCCAGGAGCGCCTTGTTGGCCGTCACCACATGCTTCCCGGTCTTCATGGCCTCGAGAATCAATGTCCTGGCCGTTTCCAGGCCGCCGATCAGCTCGACCACCACGTCGATCTCCGGGTCGTGGATCACCTCCAGGGCGTCCAGGGTGAAGAGGGACCTGTCAGGCTGAAACGCAATCCCACGGTCAGACGTAATATCCAGATCCGCGATCCTCTTGACAACCACTTGCGCCCCGACCCGGCTGGCGATCATATCCCGGTTCGCGCACAGGACCTCAAATACCCCGGCCCCCACGGTCCCGAATCCGATAATTCCCACATTGATTGTTGACATCTGAATTCCTCAATCCCTGAATCCCTCAATTCCCCAATTCCTTAATTCCTTAATTCCCAAATCCCTCAATTACAGTATCGCCTTGATCCCCTTGATGGCCTGACGCGTGCGGTGGGGGTTTTCCACCAGGGCGAACCGGACATGATCGTCCCCGTATTCCCCAAAGCCGATGCCGGGAGAGACGGCCACCTTGGCCCTCTCGATGAGCATCTTGGAGAACTCCACCGAACCCATATGGAGGTATTGGTCCGGGATTTTTCCCCACACGAACATGGTCCCTTTGGGTTTCTCGATATGCCAGCCGATCCGATCCAGTCCATCGACAAGCACGTCGCGCCGCTCCCTGTAGATCTCCACAATTTCCCGGACGCAGTCATAGGGCCCGTTGAGGGCGATAATGGCGGCAATCTGAATGGGCTGAAACACGCCGTAATCCAGGTAGCTCTTGATCCGCCGAAGGGCCCCCACCAGTACGGGATTGCCCACGCAGAACCCTACCCGCCATCCAGGCATTGAATAGCTCTTGGAAAGGCTGAAAAACTCCACCCCGATCTCCTTGGCCCCTGGGATCTGGAGGAAACTGGGCGGCTCATATCCATCAAAGACCAAGTCTGCATAGGCAAAGTCATGAATGACCACCATATCGTGTTCCCGGCAGAATTCCACGATCTTTTCAAAGAAGGCCCGATCCACCACCGCGGTGGTGGGGTTGTGGGGATAGGAGATGATCAGCATCTTGGGGGCCGGCCATGTCTGCTTCATGGCAACGAGCAGGTCTTCGAAAAAATCCCTGTCCGGGCCGATCGGTATGCTCCTTAAGTCCCCCCCTGCGATGATGACCGAATAGGGGTGTATCGGATAGGTCGGATTCGGGGCAAAGACCACATCCCCGGGACTGATGGTGGCCAGCACCAGATGGGAGAGTCCCTCCTTGGCCCCGATGGTGACAATCGCCTCTTCATCCGGGTCCAGGTCCACGTCGTAGCGGCGTTTGTACCAGTCGCAGATGGCATGTCTTAGTTTCGTGATCCCCATGGAGGCCGAATACCGGTGGTTATGCCCCTTCTCTGCGGCCTCCACCAGCTTGTCAACGATATGCTTGGGCGTAGGGATATCCGGGTTTCCCATGCCTAAATCCACAATATCCTCTCCCCTGTGTCTGGCCTCCATCTTGATCTTGTTGACCGTCGCAAAGACATAAGGGGGGAGACGGCTCATTCTCCTGAATTCCTGCATGATCTCGACACTCCTTCCGCACTGTTAAACGATTCAAGGCCTACCTGTGGCGCACAATTTTGTATGTTACTCCAAGCCCTGCAAAAAGGCAAAATCAAAATTCGGGAATCACCATTTCAAATGTCGGACTGAACTCACTGTGAGATCGGCTTTCCAGCCGAAATGCTTATCGGCATGGGAATCCTTTCTGTAGCGCATAACGACGTGGTCAGAGGCCGAGCGCGAGCGAGGTCCGCTGCACCAACTTGTTGGCTGTATTCTTCTTACGAATCTCAAAGCTCGTGCTGGATCTAGCGAGAGCTAAGCACGCCTTTCTTAGTTGAGCGACCTGTTTCAGTCGAAGTGTTACCGCCTCAGGGCTCATATCAATCTTCATCGATAATGCTCCTTAAGAACCGGATATCGTCCTGATCCTGACCGCTCTTGCGAAAGGACTTAAGGAGAATCAGGCCCCCCGGCGAGACAGCGCTGATATGACCATGTTCCCATTCAACCTTCTTGCGACTGTCCCATGCACTCTTTATCGCAGGTGTAACGATCAGCAAATCCAAGACCAGGGTCTCGCCTGTACCCGGTTCGATTTTGCTGACGCGGTGAATGTGCATCTTTCCGCCATGAAATTCCATAGGGGCAGCCTTCACCGTGAAGCCCAAATCGGAAACTGCACGTCTCGTCGCTTCCAGCGAACTCGCCTCGACCAGTAAGTCTATGTCGAGAGTAGCTCTTGGGAAAGCATAGATGGCCATCGCCATCCCGCCGCAAAGAGCGTACTCTATGTTCTCCACGTTCAATTTTGAGATCAGTTTCTTCAGTTCATCCAAGATATCCATGAGTTCATCCTCTCAGCCAACGCTCGCAATAGCCGGCTGGCAATGGAGCGTAGCGGAATTGCCAGTCCGAGTTGATGCGGTTATGCCTCGCCTGATATGGAAACCTTCCTTTCGTCAGGTTATTTTAATATTTACGGTCGTCCCCCAGTTCGCACAAAAATCAGGAAGGGGAGGCCTCCGGATAGACCGGGTCCACATAAAGCCAATTATCGGAACCGGGGAGTTGAGATACGGAATAGTCGATGCTGTAATCGGGGGGGGTCGGCGGCCCGGTTGCCTTTGGCGGAATCCTTTGTTTGATTTCCCATAGACCCAGGTGCTTGAGTATCTTTTTGATGACCTCGTTATCCTCGATATGGAACAGGATGAATCAAACGGCCCGTCGCCTGTAATAATCTCAGAGCTGATCGGGCGCATAATAGATAACCCTTCACCTCGCTTAAGATATACTACAGGCAAACTGAGCCAGATATTGCCGGTAAAATTCCGCGGTTATATTCCCCAAAAACTTTCGGAATATCTGCTGATGAAATATTACGGGTTATAATTATTGCCTTCCCTCACTCTATTTATTAAGATTTACTCCGATTTTCCAAACGCCTTTTTCGAGAAAAGCTTCTATGGTTTGGCGATTTGCTTTATTTATCAAATTAGAGTGTGATATTTTATTTTTTTTTGCGTATTCAGCAAGCGTCATGATGTGCGCGCCTTCCAGATATGCAAGTCTCTTGTGATCTTGTGATAACTGTTTGTAAGTGCTTTGCCGAGTATTTCCTCCATGATTTTGGAAGCGCCTTTTTCGTCATATTCATTAAACGCTTCGTAATACATATTTCTATCAATGAATTTAATATTTACCGGTACAAAACCTTCCCGTATAAGCAAATAATTATTAATTACTCTTCCGATACGGCCATTACCATCAACAAACGGGTGGGTGTGTTCAAAAGTAAGATGCAGCAGCGCGATACGTTTTATAATATTTTCGCGGCTGTTTGCATTATATCCCGCAAGCATTTTTTCCAATCTTCCAACTACTTCTTTTGGGTCCGGCGCTATGTGGTTCGCAACTCTGACCCACTCACCGTCCTTACGAAATCTGCAGGCTATGTCATCCCGAATATTCGCTATAAGCATTTTGTGAAGCGACAGAATGACCTCAAGAGTAAGCTCTTGTTCTTTGGCTTTTGTATTGATATATGAAACCACCCGGGCGAGGTTTTTTGCTTCAAAAATTTCTCTTTCAGTGATATATCTATCTAAATTTATTTGTAAAAGAATTTTTTCTGTTTCTTCAAGAGTGAGCGTGCTGTTCTCGATGGCGTTGGAGTTATATACCTGCTCGGCAACCTCCGCTTCACTCAATAATTGAAGAAGCGACTGTTTTCCGCCAGACGCGATATAATACCGCTCTCTTAAGCGATTGATTGAGTTAAAAACTTGTAATATTTTTGCCATAGCTACAGTATGTATATTTTCACGGTTTTGTCAATATAAACGTGAAAAATTATAATAAAATATCGATTTTCACGGTTTTGCCCTGCAAAACCCCATTAAACGCCTTTTGCGGAATCGTTTTTTTCGATTTGCCCGGATCAGATAGAGCGGCGACATATTCAGTTTAACATCATCTCTAATACTCTCGACGGTGAGCGTTCAGCGATTTATTCCAGCTTGAGCGCCTGGTAGAAGATCACAGAAGCAGGGCTCATCACTGTAGGATCGGTCATCACGTTGACGCAAGCCGGTTTCCCGGACGCGAGCGCCCGTTTTAACGCGGGGATGATCTCATCGTCTTTAGTGACGAACTCGCCATGGCCCCCGAGTCCCTCCACCATTTTATCGTAACGCCTAAGACCAAGCTCCGTGCACTGGAGCCTTTCCTTGCCGATAGACAGCTCCTGGCCGTGCTTGACCATGCCCCACGCGCAGTCGTTGTTGATAACGCAGACTATAGGGATGTTGAGTCGGAGCATGGTGTCGAATTCCATCGCGTTGAACCCGAAGGAGCCATCGCCATTGAAGAGTATCACCTTCTTGTCGGGATGGGCAAGTTTCGCGGCCATGGCAAATGGAATGCCGGTGCCCAGGCAGCCGAGTAGACCTGACGCGGTTCCCACCACTCCGGCCTTCAGTTTCGACGTGAAATGCACGAGCCCGAAATAAACCGTATCGCCTCCGTCAGTCACATAATAAGCGTCATCGCCCACGACTTTTTGAATCTGGGCGGCAAGTCGTATGGGATGTATGGGATCGGACGGGGTCTCACGAGCCTTCATCTCGGAATCGATGAAAGCGGCAGACGCGGCGCGCAACGTTTTAAGCCAGACGCTGTGATCGCTTTTCTTTACATGCGATAGGAGCTGATTCAGCACCGAACCTACGTCCCCCACGAGGCCTGCGTCAGCTTCTCTGTTGCGGTCTATCTCGTGCGGGTCGATGTCTATCCTCACGATCTTTGCCGAGGACGGAATCGCGGCGCCTGACTGAAGCAGCCAGTTGAGGCGCAGGCCGGCAATAACAATCAGGTCGGCCTGCGCCAGCGTCACCATCATCCCTATGTTGCCGACATCCCAGATGGACTGCGGATGGTTGTCGGGTAGCTCCCCTCTTCCGTAATTCAACAGGATGAAGGGAATTCCCGTTTTTTCAACGAACTGTTTCAGCGCGTCGCTGCAGCAGCTGAATCCTACACCGCTTCCTCCGATAAACAGCGGCTGTTTGGCGCTGTTAATGAGATCGGCCGCCTGTTTAAGGTCTGCATCGTCAGGATGTACTGTGTATTTTCTCGTGGGATGCTTCGGCAGTAGCGCATCCTCCTCGGGTATGCTGATGTTCAGAATATCGGGCGGAAGTTCTAGAAATACCGGGCCAGGCCTTCCCATGCAGGCGTATCTGAACGCCATTGCAAGATATTCGGGTATGCGCTTCGTCTCATAACAGGTGGCAGCCCATTTCGTGATGGGCTTTACCATGTCGATCTGGTTCATCTCCTGGAGAGCGCCCTTAAGATCCTCTTTGATGGGGTGCTTTCCGCACAGTACTACAAGAGGGGCGTTGTCAAGATACGCGTTTGCTATTCCGGTGAGCGCGTTGGTGAAGCCGGGACCGGCAGTTACAAGACACACGCCCGTCTGACCAGCATAGACCGACCAGGCGTGCGCTGCCATCGCAGCCACCTGCTCGTGACGCACGTCGATGGCCCGGATGTTGTACTGCGTGAACCCGTCAAGTATCGCCTCAATGTGACCGCCTGAGAGGGCAAACACCGTTTCAATGCCTTCGACCTCTTTCAGATACCGCGCGACAAGATGTCCGCCTTTAATAGCCATGAGAGACCTCCTATGATAAATAATACTTTTGCATATAACTTAAGCAGCCCCGGTCAGGGGAAAATCATCCCATCACCAGCTTCACGCCGTCTGTAAACCACTGAAGATATGGGACCATGCCTTCAACCCGCACTTTTCCTTCAGCAGCCGCCCTGAAGGTATCGGCGTCACCGGTTTTTGATGTCATCACCTTAAAAGCCGTCCCAGCGTCGGCCCAGATGAGCGCAACGTCGGATTGATGATGCGCGCCGCTAACAGAAGAGAAAGCGCCCTTGTCAAAAATAAAAAGACGACCGCTTTTGCCGTCGGCCGTTTTAATAAGGACTTTGATCTGCATGATACCCAGATGTTTTCTGTAGGCGTTATTCTTTTTAGAGGCAGCTTTCAGTTTTTGCGCGAGAACGAAAAGAAGCAGTATAAACTTCATCACAACCTCCCGGAATTTATTGTATGAGATCGACATCGCCGGTTAGGCGGGCTACATGCAGCATGAAATTATTATGGAAAACCGGAATAACGGCGAGTTTACTCTCTATGATCTCGGAAATGATCCCGCAGGTGGAAACCGTGTCCATGTAAGCGTATTTTGTCACGGCGCCTCCTATGGTTTTGATTACTCCGGATTGTATCACCCCGATCCCCGCCGCTTTCATCTGCCCGAGCTTCTTATCAAAACTACCGACCATGGTTCCTATGTGGTGAAGTCCTCCGCCCTGTTTTTTCATGATATCCGAATAAATGCATTCCCTGTCCGTGAGCATCTGTATAAGCTCTATTTCCAGGCCGCCGCTGAAAGCAAGTGCTATGTCAAGCTCGAGGCGAAAAGACTCGCCTTTGAAATCGACATCGTTTGATGCTGTCTTCGACCTGAACCATGGTTTGATATTCAGGATTTTTGAATAGTGGCTTACCGCTTTCCCGATATCCGGCACCACGATGCCGATCTGGCTTACCTTTGAAAGCTTCACTCCGTTCATCTTCTCAAGGCCCTCCATGTTGATGCGTCCCTCGGTGAGGTGAGGTGAGGTGAGGTGAGGTGATAAGAAGTCGCTTTTTCGAAGGTCAAATATAGCGGAAACGGGCTTGGGTGTCAAAGAAAATGTGACCGCAGGATATTGTGGTCGGGACAAGGCGCCGCAAAAGGGGAGTCTGAGTTCAGGGCGGGCGTGCATGAGTAAACTGGGGGACGTCCGTAAGAAAGTAAGTAACTTTGCTGTTTTCTGATTTATTTACTTATTTAGTCGCGGTAGGAATGCCGGTCGCCCG
>JAUPKI010000411.1 GCA_030837545.1 Thermodesulfobacteriota bacterium
ATTCGCCGATCTGTTTTGCAAGGGATATTTCTTTGATCAGCAGGCCCCGGGCGGTTACCAGCATCTTTCTTTCGCCAAAGGAAAGGTCCTTTTCCACCCGCAGCATCAACAGGTCGCGATATACCTCGGCGACCTCAAAGACAGAGCCGGTCTTGATTTTGTCCATGTACTCCCTGTATCGCCGGTTCCAGGTCTGATTGTCGAGGGCGACGTCTCTCTTTTCCAGGATGGAGTAGAGCCTCGGAAGCTCTGTCTTGTTGATAAGCTCCCTTAACCCCACATTATTCACGTTACGGGTTGGTATCATGATAATCATATTGTTATCGAGGATCCGCATGACATAGAAATCCTGTTCACAACCGGAGATTTCCTGGTTTTCTATCCGCTCGATGACGCCGACGCCATGCGCAGGGTATACGGCCAAATCGCCCACACTGAACATTGAGACCTCCTTTGACTGAAATAGCGAGGCGGGAGGGGACCCGAAAACCGATCCCTCCATACCTCGGGGCAGCCGCTCTCACCGGCAGCCATTTCGGCCTGATTGTGCATGTACGGAATCAGGCATGACGGCCGTAAGCCCATTGACAGAAGGCCCTCGCCTTCTGTCATGGGCTATGCCGGCCGTGAGCTATAAGACACAATGGACCGATCTTTCCTTATTCAGACGTCTATCTTAAAAACAACCCAACCGAAGGCAGAACGGGAGCAATGACCAGGGACACGACGGACATCAATTTGATCAAGATGTTCATGGCCGGTCCCGAGGTATCCTTGAAGGGGTCGCCCACGGTGTCGCCTACGACTGCGGCCTTATGGGCGGCAGAACCCTTTCCGCCCAGGTTGCCTGCCTCGATCCATTTCTTGGCATTGTCCCATGCGCCTCCGGCATTGGCCATGAACAGGGCCAGGAAGGCCCCCATGGTGGTGGCGCCGAGCAGCATCCCGCCCAGGGTCTCCTTCCCAAGGAGAAAACCCACGGCCACGGGCGCCAGAACGGTCATGAGCCCCGGGGCGACCATCTCCCGAAGGGCCGCGCCCGTTGCAATGCTCACGCACTTACCCGGTTCCGGCTTCACTCCGGGTTTCCCCTCGAGAAGCCCCGGGATCTCCCTGAACTGCCGGCGGATCTCCTCCACAATGGCGAAGGCCGCCTTTCCGACGGATGTCATGGTAAAGGCCGCAGCCAGCATGGGAACGATGCCGCCAAGAAAGACGCCGATCACGGTCATGGGGTTCAGGAGATCGATCGCCTTGAGCCCTGCGGACATGGTATAGGCCACAAAGAGGGCCAGTGCCGTGAGGGCCGCAGAGCCGATGGCAAACCCCTTGCCGATGGCCGCGGTGGTGTTGCCCAGGGCATCCAGACTGTCCGTGATCTTCCGGGTCTCAGGACCCAGGCCGCTCATCTCCGAGATGCCGCCCGCGTTATCCGCAATCGGGCCATAGGCATCCACGGTCATGGTGGCCCCCACCGTGGCCAGCATCCCCACGGCCGAGATGCCGACCCCATAGACGCCGGCCGTCTGGTATCCCACAAAGACGGCCACACAGATTCCCAGCATGGGAAGATAGGTGGACTGCATGCCCACGGCCAGACCGGCGATGAGGACCGTGGCCGGACCTGTCTTGGACTGATTGGCAATCCGCTTCACAGGGGGGCCCGAGGTGTAGTATTCGGCCAGGAGACCTATGGCAATCCCGCAAAGAAGGCCCGACAAGACGGCCCAGAAGATGCCCATGGGAAGCCCGATGGCCTTGTTGGCGATGATGGTCAGGATGACAAAGACAATGGCCGCCACAAAGGTGGTGTATCGAAGGGCGCCTGCCGGGTTGCCCTTCTGGAAGAGCTTGATGGAGAAGACGCCCACGAGGGAGGAGAGGAGGCCCCCCATGGCGATCAGGACCGGAAAGGCCATGTATTTCAGTTTGATGGCAGCAATATCCGTGCCCAATGTCGGATTGGCCTTGAGAAATTCGGGAGTAAGGGTGATGGTGGCGGCAATGGCGATGGTCGCGATGATCGATCCCACGTAGGACTCGAAGATATCGGCCCCCATGCCGGCAATATCCCCTACATTGTCGCCCACGTTGTCAGCGATGACGCCAGGGTTCCGGGGATCGTCCTCGGGAATCCCGGCCTCCACCTTGCCGACCAGGTCGGCCCCCACGTCCGCGGCCTTGGTATAGATCCCGCCGCCCACACGGGCAAAGAGGGCGATGGAGCTGGCCCCCATGGCAAAGCCGTTGATGTAAAGGGCCGTGTCCGGGTTTCCTCCGTACATGGCGAACCAGAAGCCAACCCCCAGGAGCCCAAGCCCTGCCACGGCAAGCCCCATGACCGATCCCGAGAAATACGACACATTCAAGGCCCTGGCCTGGCCGTGCTTGTTGGCGGCCTCGGCGGTCCTGGAGTTCCCACGGGTGGCGGCCGACATGCCCGAATAGCCGGCGGCAATGGAGCACGCTGCGCCGGTCACAAAGGCAATGGCCGTTTTCCAGTCAATACCCAACCCCAGGAGAAGGAAGACGGCTGCGATGAAAAATACCAGGACGGAATACTCCTTCTTCAGGAAGGCCATGGCACCATCATGGATCATGGCCTCCAGTTCCTGCATGAGGGCATTCCCATTGGGCTGCTTCTTGACATACCCATAGATCAACCAGGCAACGAATAGTCCCAGGATCCCCAAGAAAGGCGCATAAAAGGTTAATCCCTGCATCTCTTTGTTTCCTCCTTAATTCATTAAGTTCTGACAATTGATACGATTCATGGCCGATTCAACCCCTTCCAAAACAAATAGTTCGCACGCGTTAACGGCCAGTCGGAGCACATCTTCGGCAAGCCCTCTCTCATCGGCGTAAAAGGGGGCAAGGACATAATCTTCAACGGCCTCTCCATACCGCGGGCGTCCTATGCCGACCTTGACCTGGCAAAATCCTGCGCTCCCCAGATGGCGGATGATGGATGACACGCCTTTGTGCCCTCCGGCCCCGCCGTCCCTGACGACCTTTATCCTTCCCAGAGGGATGTCCAAATCGTCATGGACGACCAGGATCCTATGGGTCTCCAGGCCATAATAGCCGGCACAGGCCCTGACCGATTCACCGCTCAGGTTCATAAAGGTCAGGGGGCAAAGAAGTATGATGCTATTTCCCCGGAATTCCGCCCGGATGGCCTTTGCACGGAAGCGGCGGCTGCTCAGGGAGAGCCCCAGATCCTTGCACCACAGGTCGACCACCTTAAACCCTGCATTATGTCTCGATGTCTCATATCCCGGTCCGGGATTGCCGAGGCCCACAATCAAGTTCAAATGATGTGTTACTGGTCACCCCCTTTCCTTTTTCCCTCTGTTTCTTCAGCAGCGCCCTTTTCGGAGTCTGCCGTTTCTTCCTCAATTTCCCCTTCAGGCCTCCCCTCTAATCCCCCGCTGGGCGCGGACACAACGGCGACGGTAAGATCTCCTTCTTCTACGCAGGCAATCCCTTCCGGAAGCGCGATGTCTCGAATGTGCACCGAACCTCCTATCTCCAGTCCGGACACGTCGATCTCCAGGGAATCGATCAGCTTGTCAGGGAGACAGGACACGGTCAGCTCTCTCCGCACAATCTGAAGAAGCCCGCCATTGGTTACGCCTATCGGCGTGTTCATCAGGTGAATGGGGATATCCACGGTAATCTCCTGATCCATGGAGATCTCGTAGAAGTCTGCATGAAG
>JAUPKI010000412.1 GCA_030837545.1 Thermodesulfobacteriota bacterium
CTCAAACCCCCAGTAATGCGTACCGGTCCGCCCGAACCCAGTCTGGACTTCATCTGCGATGCATATGCCGCCAGCCTGGCGCACATGGTTGTAGGCGGCTGAGAGAAACCCGTCGGGATAAACCACGACGCCCCCAACCCCCTGTATGGATTCGGCAAAGAAACCGGCAACTACGCCCGGTGTGGCAAAGGCGATAAGATCCTTGATATCTTCGGCATATTTGGCGCCAGCCCCTGGGTCATTGTGTCCCCATGGCCCCCGGTAGGGATCAGGGGCCATGGAATGATGGATCCCGAAGCTGTGCGGGTAATTGTACTTCCATGTGCTGTGGGCCGTGAGTCCCATGGTCGAGGCGCTCCCCCCATGGTAGGCATTGCGCAGGGCGATCACGTCATAGTTGCCCGTATAGAGGCGGGCCATCAGAAGGGCCAGATCATTTGCTTCCGACCCCGAATTTACAAAGTAGCATACGCTCAGATCGCCCGGCATTTTTTCCGCTAACATCCTGGCATATTCGCCGATGTTCGGGTGAAGATAGATCGTTGTGGTATGCTGGAGCAATTGCATCTGTTCGAGGGCCTTTTGTGTGACGTACGGGTGGCAATGGCCCACGCTGATGGTGACAATCCCGCCGAAGGCATCCAAATACCTGCGCCCCTTTTCATCGTAGACATACTGCATAGAGCCTTCGACGATCATTATGGGGTTCTGATAGTACGTGACGAGAGCCGGTGTCACAAAGCGCTTGCGCATATCCATCACCTCTTCAAAAGATGGACCGGCGTAAGGTTTGACCTGGTGATGGTAATCAGGGAGTTTGGTTGTTTTCATACTATTTCCTCCTATTATATTCCACATTAAGAATTTCTCTATGACCATCTACGCCTTGCAGGAGGTTATGTTCGGTTTGTCCTGTAAGTGGGATGGGGCAAAGGATTTAAGCGATCCGCATTATTCGACTTCTGTCTATGAACCGGCGTCCACATCAAGGGGGTAAATGGGCCGACGCACTTTTTGAAATCTGAATTGGCTGTAGTCCGATCCGGTGACTCCGACGCCGTTACATTCAACAACGTGTTTTGCGATCGGCAGAAAACCGGCCCGGTAATGGAGGCGCGATTTAAGTAAGAGGTAGCGTTTCATTGTCGGCTCGATGCCCACACTGCGAAAAATCCCCAGGTCGAAGGGCTCGTGGCCACGCTCAATGATGACAATCTGGATGCCGCCGGTATCCAACACCACCGTTCGTCCCATATTCTGTTCAACGCCCGTGTACATAGGGCCTTGAGGAATAAATTGACCGTCCGAGATCACCCGGATAATACCGGTCACTTGCAAAGGCTCCCCGATAAGGCCGATAGAAGGCATATCCATCTTGCCTCCCAAGGGTATGGTAACTCGATTCCCAACTCCGGCTTGGATCAACTGATCAACAGCCTCGGGGTCACGGATGGCTCCAACGGCTACGTTTTCCAGGCCGTGCCGCATGACCTCCTTCACCACTGCCATGGTGTCTTGAGTCCCACCGGAGGCGCAGTTGTCCGCGTGGTCGATTAGCAGGATCGGCCTGTCAGTGAACTGCTTCGCGCGAGCAATTGATTTAGCAAGCGGCTCCGCATCGTAGATGAAAGCACTCCGCAGCTCCCAAGCCTTATCCAGAAGATTGCGGCAGATCTTTTCGGCACGATTTTGATTGTCATCTGCCACCACAACAGCGCTCAATCCAGCGTCATGAATGTCTGCCAAGGGGAAACCCCCGAAGACTGTGGCCGCCAAGACATCGCTCGCCTCTGCCTGATTTGCTAAAGCAACCAAATCTCTCATCGGGGGCTCTTCAGTCCCCATGCGAAGAGTATGTGGAAGCATGGGACGGTTGTCCCAGGCCATGATCGGCTTGTGTTTGCCCTTGAGTGCGCGAATGAGGATATCTGCGGCCTTTGCCCCAGCCGCATACATGTCAACGTGGGGATAGGTCTTGTAGCCTGTGATTATTGAGCAGTTGTCCACCATTCTTCGAGTCAGGTTGGCATGCAGATCCAGCGTCACGGCGATAGGCAACTTCGGGGATATTCGGCGGATACGCTCCAACAGGGTCCCCTCACCGTCGTCCGTCGTTTCAGTGACCATGGCGCCGTGTAGATCAAGAAAAAGCGCGTCGCAACCTTCCTTCACGGCCTCACAGATGGCATCCGTGATGCGTTGGTAGGCATCACTATGAACGAGGCCACTCGGCCACGCCTCGGCGGCCACCGGAGTAACGATCTCAGCACCTTCTTTTACCGCTAGATCAATGAAGGCGCTCATAGGTGTGTTGGTGCCCCTAAAGGCCTCAAGGGCGTCATGACCGAAGTAAGGACCTCTGTTTCCAAAACTTTCAAGTGGCGTGGGAACCGGTGAGAACGTGTTGGTTTCATGTTTCATAAGAGCGATGATAAAGCGCATTGTGCCCTCCACGCAGTTGGCTTATTCCGGCTGAGCCCAATATCACTCCTCAGCCTCAAGGGTTCTCTCAACCGAACTCAAGGTCAGATAGCGATCCCTGACCTCTTCGTTGGCCATGAATTCTTCGTTGGTGCCGCAATAGACTATCCGCCCCTGGTCCATGACATAGTGGCGGTCAGCCAGCGCCGCGCACATATCCAGGTTTTGTTCTACCAGCAGAACCGTGATCCCTTCTGCCACGATTTCGCGGGTGATCTTCTGCAGCTGCTCGACTATGATCGGGGCCAGCCCTTCAGACGGTTCGTCCAGGAGTAGCAGGACGGGCTCGCTCATCAAGGCCCGTGCGATGGCCAGCATCTGCTGTTCCCCCCCGGAAAGGTTAGCCCCCCGGTGTTTTTTTCGTGAGGCCAGTATTGGAAACTTCTCAAAAATGGCTTCGATCGTCCACGTTCCTCTTAGATGATGACCCATACCTACTTGGGCGATTTGAAGATTTTCAATAAGGCTAAGGTGAGCGAAAATGGCTCGTTCTTCGGGAACGTAGGCGATACCTTTGCGAGCGATCTGGAAAGGCTTCCGCCCGCTGATGACCTCACCCCGGAAGCTGATCTGCCCCTCTTTTGGCCTAAGCAGGCCCATGATGGTTCTCATGGTCGTGGTCTTGCCGGCACCGTTTCGACCGAGTAAGGCAACGGTCTCGCCTTGTTCAATGGACAGATCAATCCCGTGAAGAATGTGGCTGGTTCCATAATAGGTGTGGACGCCCTCCAGCTTGATCATTACACGTGTCCTCCCAGGTAGGCCTTCCGGACTTTTTTGTCTCTTTCGACATCCGATGGCTTTCCGCAAGCAATCACAGTCCCTTGTTGAAGCACCGTAACGACAGATGAGATGGACATAACAAGGTTCATGTTGTGTTCGATGACGACCATCGTAAGGCGTTTTCCGATTTTCCTGAGTAGTCGAACCATCCTTATGGAATCATCGGGCGACATGCCGCTGGTGGGTTCGTCAAGAAGGAGCAGCAACGGATCCGCAGCCAGGGCAAGGGCTAATTCTAGCGTTCGCTGGTGGCCGTGCGGCAGTTCCCCGGCCTGCTTGGCTGCGATATCTGTGATGCCAAGCTCTTCCAGCACTTGCCAGGCTTTCTCAGCCGGCTCCGTGAAAGAGAGGAAGTGACGCGTAAAGTTGAAATGGCCCCGGTGGTGGGCATGCTCGGCCAGTCGCACGTTTTCCAAGACAGTCAAGTTCCCAAACAATCTGTTTTGCTGAAAGGAGCGGCCGATACGGGCTTTGGCAATTTGGTAAGGCTTAAGACCCGTGATCTTCTTCTCTCGAAAATAGATTTCGCCGTCGGAGACCGGAATTTCCCCGGTCAGCATATTAAAGAGTGTTGTTTTCCCCGCCCCATTCGGCCCGATGATGGAATGGACATGGCCCTCTTCTACCCTTAGATTCACCTGGTTGACCGCCGTCAACCCGCCGAAGCGCTTGGTTAGACCATCAGTCCGCAGGATCATGGTAGGTTCTCCTTGCTGGCCTGGGCAGCCTTGCATTTTTCCAGAATCGTCGTCAGCAGGCCCCAGATGCCTCCTCTCATGAAGAGGACAAAAATGATCAAAACCAGCCCAAGAATCAATAACCACCGTGCCCAGATTTCGCTGAGAATTTCCGAGGCAATCTTGACGATAACAGCGCCGACGACCGGTCCGTAGAGCGAACCCATCCCGCCAAGCAGGCTCATGATAATGAAATCCGTCGAGGTAAAGAGTTCCACTGCGGTAATGGGCACCATCTTCATGAACAGGGCGTAAAGTCCGCCGGCCAGACCCGTGAAAAAGCCCGAAATCACAAAGGCGGCAAGCTTGTAGTGTTGGATGTTGTAGCCCACGGCCGTGGCCCTCCCTGGGTTCTCCTTCACCGCCACCAAGATACGGCCGAAAGGAGAGTTAAGGATTCGCCTAATAGCAATGATAGACAGGATGAAAATGATCCAGACAAAGAAGAAGAACTGAAGGTTTGTCTGAATGGGTATCTCCACACCTGGAAATATACTCAAGTCCGGTCGCGGCACGCCCAGCAGACCGTCATCCCCTCCAGTAAGGCCTTTCCATTGGTAAATAATGAAAAACACCAACTGGTTGAAGGCCAATGTGAGCATAACAAAGTAGATGCCCACCTGGCGGATGGAAAAAATACCAATGACCAGGGCTGTGACTGCACCGATGAGAGAGGCGCAGAGAAGAGCAAGGAG
>JAUPKI010000413.1 GCA_030837545.1 Thermodesulfobacteriota bacterium
CGCCCCCGCGGATGAAAATATCCCTGTGTGAGTGTCCCGCCCTGCGGGATTGCCACGATCGAGGCTGGAAAGCCTCTCGCACAGCATATTCAGAGACTTTATCTATTCGTGTCATTCGTGTGATTCGTGGTTGAAGGCGTATTTTCATGGTAAATAGAGACTTCAAAACGCTGAAGCAGCTCCTCTCTCTTTTTCGATTACACCCCTGGGCGATGCCCACCATCATCGCACTCGGGATCCTCTCGTCATTGAGTGAGGGCTTCGGCATCAGCCTCTTTATCCCATTTCTGCACGGATTAGAGCAACCGGCCTTTCATCCGGATACAGGGAACTGGCTCGCTGACGCACTCGCCAGCTTATTCACCCATATTCCCCCTGACCGTCGCCTCATGGTCATCGCCGCATGCATCTTCGGTTCCATATTATTCAAGGCGCTCCTTTCCTTCAGCGCCAGCGCCCTCCTCGGCTGGCTCGAAATGCGCATTACCCATCGTCTGCGATCCAGCATATTTGAAAAGCTCTTGAAAGTCGAATACCGATTTATCGAACAAAGCCCATCCGGCAAGCTGTTCAACACCCTTTCCACGGAAACCTGGCGGACCAGCGACGCCCTTTCAACATTGGTGGAATTGATTATCTCGGTATGCATGATCGGGGTCTATGCGACGCTTCTGCTCCTTATTTCCTGGAAACTGACGCTCTTGGTCCTGGCGTTCATGATCATGGTTTCCATGGTTATTCGAGCGCTGACTCTCCACGTGAAAGATCTCAGCACAGACCTTACGAATGCAAACGCCCTGTTTTCAAAACGAATGGTCCAGGCCGTTGACGGAATGAAGGTCGTTCGCGCCTTTGGAAGGGAGGCCTATGAGCAGGGCCGGTTTGACAAGGTTTCAGAACGCATCAGCAGACTGGTCATGAAACTCATCGTCGCCGCAGGCCTTGTGAACCCTGTCTATGAAATCCTGGGAGGAGCACTTCTGCTGTATGTCCTCTTTACTACTCTCCAGACCCCCTCAGGATTGACGCCTCTCCTGGTATTCATCTTTGTCCTCTACAGGCTTCAACCCAAGATCAAGGAACTCGATGAACAGCGCGTCAAATTGAGTTCATTGTCCGCTTCTGTTGAAGATGTCATGTCCCTGCTGGACCATACGGCCCGTTTTTGTCCAGGTTCCGGGAAAGTCTCCATCTCGCGGCTGAAAAAGGGAATCCGTTTTGACTGCGTCTCTTTCCATTACAGCGCTTCCGAAAGACCCGCCCTCAAGGATGTATCCATCTTTGTCGCGCCGGGCAAGACCACGGCCTTTGTCGGCCCATCAGGAGGGGGAAAATCCACCCTCATCAAGCTCATCCTACGGCTGTATAATCCCACAGGGGGCGATATCTTCGCCGATGATCAACCTCTCCAAGAACTGGACCTCGCCCTCTGGCGAAAGCGTATCACCCTGGTCAGCCAGGATGTCTATCTCTTCGATGCAACCGTGAAGGAGAATATTGCCTATGGACGACTTGGCGCCACCGCAGAGGAGATCGTGGAAGCAGCCCGGCAGGCCGACGCCCATGGGTTTATCTCGCTACTTCCTGATGGGTACGATACAGAATTGGGCGAACGGGGGGTCCGCCTCTCCGGCGGGCAGCAACAGCGCATCTCCATGGCACGTGCCTTTCTCCGCAAGCCGGAGATCCTTATCCTGGACGAACCCACCAGTGTCCTGGACACCCTATCCGAGCGCCTGATTCAGGACGCCCTGGATAAACTGCGTGAAGACTGCACGGTTATTGTCATCGCCCACCGGCTCTCCACCATCAAACAGGCCGATCATATTATCGTCCTGGAAGAAGGTCGTGTCTGTGAGCAGGGAGATCTCCACCAGCTCCTCGCACGAAAGGGCCTCTTTGCCAGGCTCTATGAATTGCAGTTCCCCAGGGATATGGCATGATACGTTCAAAGAGATCTGGCAAAAGATACGCCCTGTTTGATATTGAAGCGACGCAGCCCCTTCCTGAGATACCTTTGCCCAGTCATATGACAGGCATTGCCGTCCTTGTCCGGCGTAACGGAAGGCCGGTTCATTTCTGGATGGAGGCCTTGCCAAAAAGCCCTGCATTCACCACCCAAGAATTGGAGCGTAAGATCTGTGAGAAGAGCGGTAATAGGCTGCTCAAGGCGTGTATTCGGGATGAACTGACGCCCCGCATTAAGGTCAATCAACTCCCTTCTATTACAGTGGCCGTCTGTACGAGAGACCGTACTGAACTCTTGTCCCGATGCCTGAGGTCTTTGCTCGCCATGGAACCCTCTGCCTTCGGCACCCCCGTCTCACTGGAAATACGGGTTGTTGACAACGCGCCCGCCACCGGAAAAACAAGAGATCTGGCGTCCTCCCTCACCGGCGTACGCTATGCTGTCGAACCCAGACCCGGCCTTGATTTTGCGCGTAACCGGGCGCTCAAAGAGGCACAGGGTGACCTCCTGGCATATGTAGATGACGATGTGGTCGTCGATCCGGGCTGGCTCACAGGGCTCATGGAGGCATGGATCGAGCACCCGGATGCTGCCTGCTTCACCGGGCAGGTGCTCCCGTATGAACTGGCTACAGAAGCCCAGATCATCTTTGAAAAAAGAGGCGGCTTTCGGAGAGGGTTTGACACCGTAAGGTACGGCCGGACACTGGATGGCCATCCCGCCAATCCATGCAGCGCCGGTATCTTCGGAACGGGCGCCAATATGGCGTTTCAGAGACGCATCCTGAAACATCTGAACGGTTTCGATGAGGCCCTTGACACCGGACCGCCCCTTCCTGCGGCCGGGGATCATGATATCTTTTACCGGCTGATCAGAGCGGGGTATTCCATTGTCTATAAGCCTGAATTCCTCGTTTTTCATGAACATCGCAGGGGGCTCGAAACGCTGACTCGACAGTATTGGAACTGGGGATTGGGGGTCATGGCCTCTGTGGACAAATGGGGGAAAATCGATCCCTCCCAAGGTTCTAAGCTGCGATATCTGAAACGCAATTGGTTCAGTGCGCATCTTCCTGAATTGATTTCAAGCCTTCTTGGGCAGGCACCCGTCCCTTTTTACATGGTCGTTGGAGAGATAGCAGGGGCTATTGTCGGACTCATGGGGGAATACTCGCGATCCGTCAAACGTATCGCGCGAATCCGCAAACGCTTCCCATTCCACCCGGAATCTGGCCAAAAATTGGAAATTCGACACGTACATACGCGAGATCATGGCCGCAAAAAATCAAACCCAATAAACCCGACAAACTCAACGAACTCAATAAACCCAACGAACCGATTTCACATGGCCCATTTCAAGCCATGGGAAATTCTTCATCTTGACTTGAGACAAGGGGTCCCGGAACTCGCTTCAAGGGCGGAGACCGGCGGGACCTTTGTGGTGTTCTGGTGGCACAGTATCCCCTTGGGCCAACATTGGATTGCGGCAAAACAACTCCCCATGTGTGCGGCCGAGCTGAGAGAGTATGCCCTGACAGCTATTGAACCTGCTGTGGCAAGCCATCTGCTGGGAACCTCTTTTGCAGCGTCATCACCAAACAGGTCTTCTAAAACGCACCATATGGATTCCAAGACCCTGCCAAAACTGGACAGACCGTTGCAGCGGCTTGAGTCACACTTGTCATCGCCTGCGGTCGATACACCCTATCCAACCGTTTCCGCAGTGGTCTGCACCAAAGAGAGACCGGAGCAGTTGAAGCGGTGCCTCTCTTCTCTCCAAGGGCTTTCCCGGAAAGCCAACGAAATAGTCGTGGTGGATAACGCCCCCCGATCGGATGCGGCACGTCAAATCGTTTCGCAGTTTCCTGGCATACGGTACCTCCATGAACCCCGGCCCGGTCTGGATGTGGCCCGAAACGGGGGCATAGACAACACCAGCGGCGAGATTGTTGCCTTCACGGATGATGATGCCACTGTTCATCCGGACTGGATCGCAAGGATTTGCCAGGGATTTAAAGATCCGGCTGTCATGGCAGTCACCGGCCTGGTGCTTCCGGCAGAACTGGAAACCGAGGCGCAATTTCTGTTCGAGACCCATTGGGGTTTTGGAAGGGGGTATCTCAGAAAGTCTTTCGGCAAGCAATTTTTCCAAAGGGCGCGGTCTCGGGGCGCGCCGGTCTGGGAGATCGGCGCAGGGGCTAACATGGCCTTTCGGCGGAAGGTGTTTGATAAGGTGGGATTATTTGATGAACGGTTGGATGTGGGCGCGGCCGGGTGCAGCGGCGACTCGGAGATGTGGTATCGAATCCTTGGACAGGGATGGACGTGCCGCTACGAACCTGCCGCGGTGGTTTACCACGATCACCGCAGGGATATGGAGGCGTTGGATCGCCAGCTCTATCATTACATGCGGGGACACGTGGCTGCCCTCCTGATTCAGTTTGAAAAGCATCACCATCGGGGAAATCTGTACAGCCTGTTCAACAGTCTCCCCTGGTATTATGCTGGATTGACCCTCAAGGGAGCAGTCAATGGCTTTTCCGGCAGGGAGCGCACCTTGCACACTGAGATCCAAGGGTGCCTGTCAGGACTCCGTTTTTATCTTTTCAATAGACGAATGGCGCCTTCAATCCCTCGAATAAAACCACCATTCCGGACCGGGGGAGGTTAGCAATCAACGATGCAGCATGTATCTGAATCAGAGAACATTAGAGGGTTAAACTTTCTGCCTGAAGAAGCATTCATCCTGGGACTTCTCCGTAGTGCATTTGGCCGAGCCAATAATGGGGATTCCATTACATTGCCTGCTGGCTCGACGATTAAGTGGCACAACGTCTTTGAAACAGCCTTGAACTGGAACATCGCACCCATGCTGTACCCGCTCATCAAAGACAGGTCGAGTCTCCTGAATGTGTCAGACATTCCTGTTGATGTTTTCAAAGGCATAGAAGCGGCCTACGTAAAAACCTATATGGTGAACCAGTCGAATTTTTCAGAATTGGCTGACATCGTCAAGGCGCTGAGCGCTGCGGATATCCAGGTACTGCTCCTCAAGGGCGCTCATTTGGCCCCCTTCGTATACCAAGATATCGGTATGAGGTGGATGTCGGACATCGACATCCTGATCAGGAGAGAGGACCTTCCAAAGGCCAATGAGCTGTTGTTAGGGATGGGCTACGCATATCCGGATATGGAAGCCGCTGTGTGGGATGATTTGGGCAAGAGGAAGGAGGTTGGTGACAAGGCGGCGGTCATTGACTGGTACAAAAGCGATCATATGCATCTGAACTACTTTAATCCGAGAGGGATACGAAATCTGGAACTGCACTGGGGAATCGCAAGGAGCGCCAGCCCGTTTGCCATCGACATGGAAGGATTATGGGAAAGGGCATGGAGAGAAAATCTGAACGGCACAACAGTTCGAGTATTGTCCCCGGAAGATCTCCTCC
>JAUPKI010000414.1 GCA_030837545.1 Thermodesulfobacteriota bacterium
CGGTGCAACAAATTTCTTCTCTGTGGGTTTGACCTGCGTGGTGACACAGGACATCATAGCGACACTCAGTCCAAAAATGAGCACGGTCATCAAGGCCAATCTTTTCTTCATAATAGACCTCCATATGTATGGTTCAGCTCAGCCATCTCTTTCTTCGCTTATAATGCTTTACATCGCGAAAGCTCCTTTTCCCTCCGGCACCCATGCCGAGGTAGAAATCCTTGATATCTTCGTTCTGGCTCAACTTCTCAGAGGCATCATCCATCACAATCCTGCCGGTCTCCATGACATAGGCATACGGCGCCACCCTCAGGGCCAGCTTGACATTCTGCTCCACAAGGAGGATGGAAATCTTCTGATCTTGATTGAGCTTGGTGACGATATTGAAGATTTCATGGATGAGCATCGGGGCCAGGCCCATGGAAGGCTCATCTAACAGAACCAACTTCGGCTCCGTCATCAAGGCCCTTCCCACAACGGTCATCTGCTGCTCGCCGCCGCTCACGAACCCGGCGATCTCGGTCCGCTTCTCCACAAGCCTCGGAAAATAGTGGTACACCATCTGAAGCTTGTCCTTTACGGACCCGGTCTTTCTCAGGTGGGCCCCCACCTTGAGATTCTCCTCAACAGTCAGGTGCTCGAACACCTTTCGCCCTTCGATGACCTGAACGATCCCGGCCTTAGCGATCTTTGCGGCCCTTTCGTGATGGATATACTTTCCTTCATACAGGATGCCGCCATCGCTCACCTCGCCATCTTCGGTCTTGAGCAGGCCGGAAATGGCCTTGAGGGTCGTGCTCTTGCCAGCGCCGTTGGCCCCAAGGAGCGCAACGATGCCCCCACGGGGCACCTCGATGGAGACCCCTTTGAGCACCAGGATGACCTCATGGTACTTGACCTCGATATTATTAATCTTCAGTATTGCCTCTGCGTTATCCAAGACCCTACCTCCAGGGGTGATGTTTCCGGTTGCCTACCATCCCAACCATTTGGTTTCCCACAATTCAGGCCATCGCTTCTTGAGGTCCACGTCTTCCACTATCTGGAATTTTCCGCCCTTCCATTCCTGGATAATACACCCGGTGGCCGCCCGGTGATCGGTTGCCGTAAAGCTGATCGGGGCGGCGCCGAGACCGATGTCATAATTCTTGAGGGTTTCAAACCCCTCCTTCATAATGGCAGGGCCGCAGCCTTCCTTGGTCAGGTCCACGCCCTTCTTATCCGCCCGTTTCATGGCCTCCCAGGTGATCAGGGCATCCCCCCAGGCCTGGATCGTCCGGTTGAGCCGCTTTGCCAACGGTACGCCGGGGCTGTACTTCTCGGCTGAGGAAACCACCAGGTCCATGTTTTTCACCTTTTCTCCAAAAAAGGCACATGGCGTGGCGCCCATGACCCCTTCTGCCGCCTCTCCGGCCAGGCGGGGCAGGTTTTCATCAAACCCCCAGTTGTTGACAATGTGATTTGCACCGAGACCCAATGCGTAAGCATCCCTTATGGTAGCTGAAACAGACATGGTGGTGTTGCCGTGCCAGAGGAGATCGGGTTTGAATGCCTTCAGGGCCATGATCTGGCTCTTGGTATCCAGGGCAAAGAGCGAGACGTCCTGGTCGTCCCCGATCTCAAACCCCAGGAGCGTCGCCTGGTCCTTTATGGCCTTAATCGGCGCGCTGGCATAGGGTGACGCGAACATGTAGCAGCAGGCAAATCTCGGCTTTCTCTTGCCGAAATCCGGATGGGCTTTCCATTTCTTGTCAAACCAGGCGGTGATGGCGGCCCTGGCATTGGTGGAATAGTCGGATGAAAAGAAGAGGTTGTAGGGTGTCTTTGCAGGGTTAGTTAAATGCGCCGAATAGGATGCAGACACATAGGGAATCTGATCCTTGTTGACCGTAGGGGACAGGGCCTCGGTATCCCCGGTCCCCCATCCCATAATGACGAAGTTTCCCATTCGCTTCAACATCTTATACTTAGTGATGGCCTCGGGAATACGATACCCATAATCAAACCACGTATATTTGATCTCCTTGCCGTTGATGCCCCCCTGGGAATTGATATACTTGAAGGCGTCCGACATGCCGATAGCATAATCCTTGCCTACGTCCGAGGTCGCCCCGGTCGTATCCATGATCCCGCCGATCTTGACCTCCGCGGCCAAAGCGACCGTCGAAAACCCTGCCAGGAAAGCCACGCCCAGCAACACTACCAACACCTTTAAAGAAATGCTTTTCTTCATAGATCTTACCCCCTTCGCTAATGTGAAAAATTCCTGTTAGCTCTTTCACCCAATGAAACGATGAACTGATTTCACCTCCTTTCGAGTCCAGGTTGAATTGTCAAAACATCGATCACTCATGCCATGGCGGATATCCGATGCTTTTCGTGCGCCGTTTCAAACAAAAGCCAACTCCCTCTCTAATATGAAAACGGCCACAGGTTAAAGTAGTTCTTTGCCTGCCACCAGCGGTAGGCCAGCCCATTGGGCTCGTAGATAAGAAAGGCGCAGATGGCCAGACCGAATGCCATATCCTTGATGTAGGCAAAGTCCACCAGGATCTTGGGGAAATACGCAGCCAATGGAATAGCCGCCATCTGGAGCAGTTCCATGACCAGCACCATAAAGATGGACCCGAAGATGGCGCCCTGGATCGAACCGACCCCACCGATCAGGATCACGCCCACCAGCCAGAGGGACAAAAACCACTGGAAGTGTTCAGGGCTCAGGGCCGCGGTGTTGCATACCCAGAACGCCCCGGCAATGCCTGCCATAAACCCGGCTACAAAAAAGGAGAGGAGCTTGTACCAGACGATATTGATGCCCAAGGCCTCGGCCGCGATATCATTGTCCCGAATGGCCACCCACGCCCGGCCCGGCTTGGAGCGGAGCAGGTTGGCCAGAACGATGACCATCAACGTCAGCAAAACGGCCATAAGGATGTAAACGCTCAGTTCATCATCGACAACCCACGGCCCTATCTTGATGGTGCCGGGGGGGAGGGAGAAGGCCTGGCCCCTGCCGCCGATCTGGCTGATATACTGGGTCAGGATAAAATCCACCGTGATGAACTGGGCCGCCATGGTGGTCAGGATCAGGTAAAAGCCTTTCACCTTGACAGAAGGGAGGCCGAAAAGGACGCTCCACAGCCCCGCCACAATGCCGGCCACGATGAGACTGACCGGATAGGCAAGCCCCAAGTCCAGAAGGAATTGGGGCCAGGGGAACTGGAGTATCAGCATGGTGCTGGTATAGGCCCCCACCGCAATAAAGGCGGCATGGCCCAGGGTGAGAAGACCCGAATACCCGATGAGGAGCTGGACCCCCAGGGCGCCCATGGCGGTATATCCAATCATGGTCCCGACACTCATCCCGTATTCACCGCCAAACACTGGAATGCCGACAAAGACCACAAGGAGGAGCAACAACATCTTTCCCTTGATGAATCGACTCTGCCACCATCCCTGATCCTCGGCATAATTCTGGTGGTAATCCCCACATGGCAACCATACACTGGACATAGGCGAAACCTCGTAATTGACAAAAATTTAGGAATTTAGGTATTAAGGAATTACCAGATGAATTCCTCAATTCCTCAATTCGGAATCCCTTAATTTAAACTCGCTCAATCCGCTCCCAGCCCCAGAGGCCATAGGGCTTGAAGAGGAGAAACACCGCCATAAAGGCGAAGGGGACGATCTCTTTGACCCCGCCCGGGAAATATTGATCGAGATAGGTCCCTGAAAAATTTTGGAGCAGACCGATGAGGATACCGCCGACAATAGCCCCGGGCACGGAATTGAGCCCGCCTAAGACCACGGCGGGCAAGACCAGCAACCCCAGATAACCGACAGAGACATTGATGCCGTTGATGTTTCCGAGCAGGGCCCCGCCCACGCCCGCGCTCATGAACGCAATGGCCCAGGCCGCCGCATACACAAACCGTGCGCTTACCCCGAGGGAAAGCGCAGCCGTCTCATCGTCGGCTGTGGCCTGCATGGAAAGGCCCCACCGGGTGTACTTGAAGAAGCAGACGAAAACGATCAAGAGGACAATCGACAGGATAAAAGACCAGAGATATACCGGGGATATCTGGAGGAATCCGACCGAAATCGGCTTGATGTCGAAAACAGGGGGATCAAAAACGCGGGTGTCGGAACCCCATAGATATCCGACAAGGCCTTTTAAGAAAAAAGAAAGTCCCACTGTCACCATGATAACGGCCAGAATCGGCTCGCCGATGAGCTTGTCTAAGAAGATACGTTCCGTCAGGATACCTAAAACAATCCCCACCATCAGGGTCAACAGGACGGCAGGCACAAAGGGAACGCCGATGGAGTGAAAGGTATAGCTCACATACGCCCCGATGATGGTCAGCTCCCCCATGGCCAGGTTGAGGACGCCCGAACACTTGTAGATAAGGACCCACCCCAGGGCCACCAGTGCGTAAATACCCCCCACCATGATTCCTGTGGTCAAACTCATCAAGAACAGCTCCATTCTCAACTTCCTCCCTGTTTTATTTCTTTACTCCCTGCTCCCCGCTCCCTGCTTCCTACACATTGATCTTCTGGATACGGAGATCGGTCTTGATCCGCTGCTCTCTTCCATCCTCATAAGTGATCGTTGTGTCCATATGAACGGTCTCTGCATCCGAATAGAGCGCGTTTACGATATCTTTATACCGATTTTCCACAAAGGCCCGTTTCAGTTTGGATGTCCGGGTCAACTCCTCATCATCGGCATCGAATACCTTGTAGAGATTAACGAATTTCTGGATCTTGGCCGGCGCAGGCAGGTCCCTGTTGGCCTCCTCGATCTGTTTCTGGACCAGGTCATAAACCTCCGGTTTCTGGGAGAGTTCCGGATAGCTGGTGTAATTGAGCTTCTTGTCGTCCGCCCATTTCCCCACCACGGCATAATCGATGCACATGACAGCCGTTATATACTCCCTCTTATCGCCGATGGCCCAGGCCTCCCCGATAAAGGGGCTGAATTTCAACCGTGTTTCAAGGTACTGGGGTGAGAACGGCCTGCCGTCGGAGAGGGTCATCACGTCTTTGGACCGGTCAAACACCACGAGGTGCCCGTCTTCATCGATAAACCCTCTGTCCCCGGAATAGAGCCAGCCATCCACAAGGGTCTTCCTTGTGGCCTCCTCGTTTTTGTAGTAGCCGTTAAACACCGAGGGACTCTTGGATATAATCTCCCCTTCTTCGGTGATCCGGACCTCTGTTTCCGGGATCGGGGTCCCTACCGTATCAAACTTGACGTCCCCATCCCTATGAACAATGGATATGCCCGCGATCTCGGTCTGGCCATAGATCTGTTTAAGATTGACGCCCAGGGCGTGAAAAAAGCGGAAATGGTCCGGTCCCATGGCCGCCCCCCCGGTATAGCAGTGTCGGAGTCGCGACAGGCCCAGATGGTCCTTCAGTTTTTTCTGCATGGTAATGGAGGCGATCCAGTTCAAAAACTTCATGCCCAGGGGAACCGGTTTCTTCTCAAACCTGAGATTGGCCGCCTTATATCCCACGGTTGTGGCAAATTCATAAATCTTTCGCTTGATCCAGGTGGAATCGATATATTTGACCTGAACCTGACGCGTCATCCCTTCATAGAGCCTGGGCGGCGCAAACATCACATGGGGGCCGATCTCTCGAATATTTTCCTGGGCGGTCGTAGGTTCCTCCGGAAAATTGAGGGTGTATCCTATCTGGAGACCGCACGATATGGACATCATCTGCTCGCCGATCCAGGCAAAGGGGAGATAGGAGACAAAATCGTCGGTGTCGTAGCAGGGGTCGACGGCCATGAGATTACGCCCCATGGTCAGCATGTTCCAGTGGGTCAGGAGCGCCCCTTTGGGAAGGGCTGTGGTCCCGGAGGTATAAAAGAGGAGACAGACATCGTCCCCGGTCCCTTCATGGACCATTTTTTCAAAGAGGTCCGGCTCTTTCTGATCCAGGGCCTTTCCCAGCTCCTGGACCTTCTTGATGCTGATGAGGTATTTCTGGTGGTAGTTTCTCATCCCCTTGGGATCATCCCAGACGATATTTTGGAGCTTGGGACAATCATCTTTGATCAAGAGGGCCTTGTCCACCTCTTCCTGGGTCTCGCCAAAAAAGAACTTGGAATCGGAATGGTCAATGATATACTTGACCTCCTCCATCATGCAGTCCTGGAACAGCCATACGGCAACCCCGCCCGCGCAGAGGGCGGCCATCTCGGCCCAGAGGCCCTCGGGACGGTTATCCCCGATCATGGCCACCTTGTCCCCGCGTTTCAGACCGAGGCTGACCATGCCGAGGGAGAGATACTTGACGTTGTCATAATAGTCCTGCCAGGTAAAAGGGATCCAGATGCCGAACTCCTTCTCCCGCATGGCGACCTTGCTGCTGCCGTACTTCTTACACTGACTGACAAAAAGCCGGGGGATCGTGAGGTCTTTGGTGATTTCTATCCCGTTTCCACCCATCGCCTTTGTTACCTCCTTGTGGAATACAAATCCTCTTCGCCCAGGTAGGCCTTGACGACCTCCGGATTGGCCTGAACCTCCTCGGGTGGGCCGTCCATAATCTGGTTGCCGAAATTGAGCACATTGACACGGTGCGAGATGTCCATGACCACGCCCATATCGTGCTCGACCAGGACGCAGGTGACCTTCCAGCGCTCCTCTTCATTGATGTCGAGGATAAACCGGGCCATATCCTCTACCTCTTCCAGGTTCAGTCCGGCCAGTGGCTCATCCAACAACAGGAGTTCTGGATTGAGGGCCAATGCCCTTCCCAGTTCTACCCGCTTCTGGAGCCCGTAAGGGAGCATATGGGCAGGCTTGTCCCGAATGCTTTCGATTTCGAGTAGGTCAATGATCTCCTCCTCGATGAACTGCCTGGAGGCGATTTCTTCCTGCTTGGTCTTCCCGACATACACGGAGCCGCTCAGAATCCCGCTCTTGAGGTGGATATGCCGTCCTAATCGGATATTGTCGAGGACCGACATCCCGCCGAAAAGCTCCAATTTCTGAAAGGTGCGCGAAATGCCCCGTTCCGCCCTCTGATGGGGCCTCATATGGGTCACTCGCTCGCCCTTGAAATAGATCTCTCCCCTCTGGGGTTTATACAGCCCGTTGATGCAATTCATCATGACGGTCTTTCCAGCCCCGTTGGGACCGATGATCGAATGAATCTCTCCTTTTCTGACATTCAAGCTCACCCCGGCCAGGGCGGCCACCTTGCCAAAATACATATGAACATCTTCAAGCTTCAGAATGGTCTCGCCTTCTTTGAGTCCCCTCCCCTGAACCATATCACGGGCCTCCATTTTGCGGTTAAGATGTTGTTCTACTCTTGATGGTCTCGTAAAAAGTCTTCACCCCGGTGAAAACCGGGGTCCAGAACCACGCCTTGGCGTGGTTAACGATATGATTTTACTGGATTCCGGATTTCGCCGGAATGACGAAAAAGGACATTTTCTGACTCTTTACGAATGCATCACTCTTTGTTGTCACAAAAAAAAGAACCGATCCCGCCATCGTCAGCGGC
>JAUPKI010000415.1 GCA_030837545.1 Thermodesulfobacteriota bacterium
CATTTGTCGCCTCCCTGTACTGGGTTAAGGCCCATGCATGGTTCGTTGAGCCTCAACATTAGGACCAGTTGACCCCGAAACTAACGGGAAACCCTGAACTTTTGAACCCGTGAACGGTTACAAATACTGTTCCTAATTTAGCCTCTTGATAAAAGGGCACGACCGCCTTTTTCAAATGCCGAACGTGTTGCAGGGATTTTAAAATAAGCGGGGCCTTGTGTCAAGGATTGCGTCCCCGCGACGGCCACGTCCGACATGGCGTATTTGACTTGACACCCGAGAGCGAATACCCTTATCCTCCTTGTCCTGAAACCCGGCTCGTTGTCGGCTGATTGGACCGCGAACCGAAGCTCCCTGATCCGGAAGGATAAGAGGATTGCCATGAGTGCCTTGAATCGCCTTGTGAATCGAATCATCGACCGGGTGAACGTAAACCTCAGGGAACCCGGTTTTGACGTAGGGCCGTATGTTCGAGGAGTGATCCCCTGGGCAAAGTTTTCCCGGTTCTATGCCTTCTATGGGTTGACCTTTCACCACCCCCTCCATTTTCATTTCGAGCACTCGAGCATTGCCGGGAGCTATTTTCTCGGCAAGTGCATTGTAGATCACTCGGTCCTGTACAAGAGCGACATTCGAGGCGATGAACTCAAGGCACGCGGAGACGTTTTCCATCATTCCGGCCTGGAAATACCCCTCCACGATGACGAGGTGATCCGTATCAAAGATAGCTTCCTCGTCAAGAACCTGGTGCACAACCATTCGCATGATCCGGAAAATCCTGAAGAATTTCTCATCCAGAATATTGTCTCCCTCCATTACGCCAATATCCACGGATCCCCTGTGGAAGGGAGCTTCCTCGGGCCCTTCAGCACGGTGGATCTCACCACCCTTCACGACTGTGTCATCGGGACATTCGCTTATGTGCAGGCAGGAGAACTGGCACATCATTTCGTTCCAGACGGTCGGATATGGATCCGGTACGGCGATGTCTTTGATTTCTGCTATCAGTTTCCAGAGGAGGTCTTGAAACGCTATGTCTACCTCAACCCGGGAGAGGCCCCGAAGGGCATCTTCATGGATTTTGTGGAGAGGAGAAAACCGGATTTTGAAAAGGTCTTCGATATGGTGGAATGTAAACCCGCTGTAGCGGCGGCCCACGGTGCAGCGCTGAGCCGTTATGCCGTGGTGAGGGGCCAAACCCGGGTCAGTGAGAACGTACTGGTGGCCCAAAGGGCCTATCTCGAAGATGCATGGCTCGGGGTGGGGTCCAACGCCCAGGAAAACTGCTATATCATTCGGTCGAGTCTTCAGGGGAAGAATATTACCGCCCATGGGGGAAAGGTGATCAACGCGCGGTTGGGGGAAGGCGTTTTTGTCGGGTTCAATGCCTTCCTGCACGGGACCCCCGAATGCCATCTGGGCATCGGCAAGGGGAGCATCATCATGCCCCACACCATTATCGACCTCAAGGAGCCGCTGGAGGTGCCTCCCGACCACCTCGTCTGGGGGTATATCCAGGACGCTAAAGACCTGGCCGAGCACAGCCTTCCTCTCGCGGTGATGTCAACGTGCGAAGGGGAATTCCGGCGGGGGGCCATGCGATTTGAAGGAAGCGGTTCCCGCTTCGTAAGTGGCTTTCAGCATCGCTTGGAGCATATCCTGGAGGCCAACGGGGCCTACTTCGACGGGTCCAAAAAAAAAGGCCATGCCCAAAAGGGCCAGCATATTGCCTTCAATATCATCCAGCCCTATCCGGAAGGACCCATGAAAGGTCTTTATCCCACCATCGACATCTGCCCGTGAGTTGCGACGTCAGTCGCCCCCTACCCTGTTTCACGCATGATTTCCCGAGGGGATTTCATAAAACTCCTGGACTGAGCAACCCGGATCTTTTCCTCCAGGTGCCTGCGCTTATCGAAGGCCTCCTGGGCCTTTTCCAGTAGTTCATTGATATCCGTTGGTTTTACCAGGTAGTCGGTGGCGCCGGACTTGAGCCCCTCCACAGCCGATTCAACCGTGGCATGGCCTGTCAGCATAATCACCTCCACCAATGGAAAACGCCGCTTGATTTCTTGAAGGGTCTCCATGCCGTCCATACCCGGCATTTTGACGTCGAGAATCACCACATGCACCGTCTGAGAGGCCAGAATTTCAAGGGCCTCCAGGCCGTTGGTGGCCGTCAGAACATCATAACCCTTCTTTGCAAGCAGCTTCTTCGTGGTGGAGAGAAACCTTTCCTCATCATCCACCAACATGAGTTGCATCTTGTCCATAATATCCTCTCCTGTCAGATCGACGATTGTTGATTGGTAATGATGCAAGAACAGTCAACTTGGGAATCTCCCTCCGTAACCATGGACCAGAACTCCATGGTTCATATTTCAAGTTTCCTGTCTGTTTCAATCTCGAGCTGGTTTCACACGGCAGCCGGCAAGGTGATGCTAAAGGTCGTCCCCATCCCCTTTTCACTCTCAACGGCCATGCTGCCCCCCATTTTGTCCACGATCCCGTAACACACGGAAAGACCCAATCCCGTCCCTTTCCCCACGGGTTTGGTGGTGAAGAAGGGGGAGAAGATCTTTCCAAGGTTGTCGGGGCTGATGCCGCATCCATTGTCTTTTACCCAGATTTCCACTTTTCCATCCGCCTTCGGTCGGGCGCCCACGGTCAGTTCTCCGCCAGAGGACCGGTGTTTTTCCGTCAGGGCATCCAAGGCATTGTTGAACAGATTGATAAGGACCTGCTGGAGCTGGGCCGGATCTCCTTGAATGGCCGGCGTCTCCTCGGATATCTCTTCCTTGAGGGTAATGCCATTGACGCTTGCCTTCTTAGCTATCATATTGGCGACCTCTGGTATGAAGGCGCGCAGGTCCACTTCCTTCGAGATGGGCTCCCCCTTTCGGCCGAATTTGAGGATGGCCTGAGTGATCTGGGCGCATCGGTCCACCTGTAGCTTGATCTGGGCCATAGAGTCGTCCAGTTCCTTCACATCATCTGTCTCCGGGAGGTTGCCCTTCTCCCGCATTTCGGCAAAGATGGCTTCCATAAGGGATTGCTCTGCGCGGATAATCTGAAGGGGGTTATTGATTTCATGGGCAAACCCGGCGGCCATCTCGCCCAGTTCTGCAAGCCCGGTAGCGCGGATGAGCTGCGCCCCAAGCAGCTCCCTTTCCGTGTCCATCAGCTCCATTTTTCTGATGATGCGGTTGGTAAGAAGATAGGCAATGGCAATGATGCCTGAAATGCCCACAACCAGGATGAGGAAGATAATGTAGCTCGCAGCCCTCAAGGCCCTGAATGCATCGGACTTCTCCTGTCGAACCACAAGGCACCAGTCCTTGTCCCCAAGCCAAGTCGTGGCATAGAGAAACTCCTCGCCGCGATGGTTTTTCAATATGAACGTCCTGGTTCCTTCATGCCGATCAGGATAGTCTGACATATCTGGGTCTTGGTCCATCAAACCTCCGCCGGAACGACGTTCGCTCTGAAAATGCCCGTCGGCGTTGATCAAATAAGCCTCCCCTGTCTTCCCAATCCGAACCTTCTTTACCATTTCATTGAACAGATAGGTGTCTATGGTGGCGCGCAGGACCCATTTCCTCCCACCCTGATCCCTCATAACGGCAATAATAAAATGCGGCACCCTTCGGTATCCCAGAAACACATCGCTGATATAGCATCCTTTTTTGAGGACTTCCTTCCACCATGACTCTTTTCCGTAATTTCGCCCGACCAGTTTGAAGGGACCGTGATACGCCACATGCGTTCCCTCCTCATTGAAGACACCCAGGTCGACAAATGCGGATGACTCCTTTTGAAGGTTCAGAAAAACAGTATGCAGAGTCTCCGGGTCGGCGAGATCTTCAAAGGAGTTGGACTGGATCACGAATTCGAGATTGGCGGTCCGCTCGCTGAGAAACGAGTCAATCATCTGCCGGTGATCTTCCACAATGCGCTTCAGGGTTGAGACCGTGCTTGTCTCTATGGAGGTGGTAAAATAGGCATACCCGATTCCCAGCACGATGACAAACAGGACGAGAGGCACTCCGATCATGCTGCCCAAGATCATCTTTCTAAGACGGGCGTATCTTTGATGCCTTTCTTCCTCCATCCGGTTAGGAATCCTCCCTTTCCTGATCAAAGACCCTGCCCGGAAAGCGAATGAGCTGTTTGATCCGTGCGCCTCTGATTTTCTGCTCATGGGAGTCTTTTTTTTCAAAGGCCTGTCCAAGCTTGATCAGCAGGTCCTCCAGTCTTACCGGTTTCAGCAGATAGTCGAAAGCCCCCAGCTTCATCCCCTCGATGCTGGTTTCAACCGAGGCATGACCCGTTAACAGGATGACCTCGCAGAGGGGCTGCATCTTTTTCATCTCTCGCAGGGTCTCTATTCCATCCATTCCTCCGGGCATCTTCACATCCAGTATCGCCACATCAAAAAGCTGTTTTTTCATCTCGTCGACGGCAGCCTCGCCGCTCAGGACCCCTACGGTGTCCACATTCCTCTTCTTCAGACGATTCACCAGGGTCTCCAGAAAATCCTTTTCGTCATCGACAACAAGTACCCTAAAAAGATCCATTTGTTCCTCCCTCCCTCCTCTACACACGACCCAACCGACGATGTTTATTTCTTTTCAGACGCCACTGCTGGCATCCTTATGGTGAAGGTAGTGCCCTTCCCGACCTCTGTTTCAAAAGAGATGTCGCCGCCCATCTTTTCCATTATGGTGTAACTGATCCACAAACCCAGCCCGGTTCCCTTCCCTGTGACCTTTGTGGTAAAAAAAGGATCGAAGATCTTACTTTGCTGATCTGCTGGAATTCCGGGGCCATCATCCGCTATGCGAACCACTATGTTTGAGTCGATCCATTGGGTCGCAACTTGAATTGAGCCATCCTTTCCTATTGCGTCAACGGCATTTGAAATAAAATTGAAAAACACCTGTTCAAGCTCGGAGCGGTTGCCTTTGATGACAGGAAGATTTAGGGAGAGATCTGTTGAGATGTTAATGTTGTGGATACGCGCAAAATTATTTAAGAGTGAAACGACCCTGTTGATAGCGCTGTTAACATCGATTTCATCAGAAGGAATCTCCAATTTGCCGGCATACGCAAGCATGTTGTGAACAACTTCTCGAACCCGTCTTACATTCTCATCGATTTTTGTCAGGCAGATTAGATATTCTTCCCTGTTTTTGCTTTCTTGATCCTCCTCTTCAATTAGGAGGTCTCTCATCCACCCGGTAATCTGATAAATAACTGCCATTGGATTGTTGATTTCATGGCCGATCCCGGCTGCCATTTTCCCCAACGCCGCCAACTTGTCTGATAAGACAAGTTGGGCGTTAAATTCGTTTCTCTTCTTCTCTTCCATAACGACGGGTGTTTAACGGCAAACACCGGCACCTTCTCCCCATGATGGAGTGGTTCTGAAAAACTATGGTTTTTCCTGGTCGAAGACCCTTCCCGGAAAGCGAATCAGCTCTTTAATCCTGGCACTCCGGATCTTCTGATCGTGTGAATCTTTTTTTTCAAAGGCCTGGGCCAATTTGACAAGAAGCTCTTCTAATTTTATCGGCTTCAGGAGGTAATCAAAGGCCCCCAGCTTCATCCCTTCAATGCTGGTCTCCACCGCCGCGTGCCCGGTCAATAGAAGAATTTCGGCCAAAGGCTGGATCTTTTTCATCTCTCTGAGGGCCTCGATTCCGTCCATTCCCCCCGGCATCTTGATGTCCAGGATGACCACATCAAAGAGCTTCTGCTTCATCATTTCCAGTGCCTGTTCGCCGCTTGCGACGCCGGCCGTTTCGATATTGCGTTTATTCAGACGTTTGACCAGGGTCTCCAGGAAATCCTTTTCGTCATCGACAACAAGTACCCTAAAAAGATCCATTTGTTTCTCCCTCCCTCCTGAATACATGACCATGCCGAACGTGTCTATTTTTTTTCAGGCACCACTATCGGTATCCTTATTGTAAACGTGCTGCCCTTTCCAACATCTGTCTCAAAAGATATGCTGCCTCCCATCTTTTCGATGATGCTGTGACTGATCCATAAACCCAGCCCTGTTCCTTTACCGGGCTCTTTGGTGGTAAAGAAGGGATCGAACACCCTTTTTTGCTTGTCTGGAGGAATTCCTGGCCCTGTATCTTCTATATTGACGCTTAGCCAGGAATCATCCCGTTTAGTCCTGACCCATATTAACCCGTCTTTTCTTATCGCGTCAATCGCGTTGTTGATGATATTCAAAAAGACCTGCTGAAGCTGAGATTGGTCACTCGCTATCACCGGAAGATCCACTGCAAAATCTGTTTTGATCTCTATGTTGTTGATCCTGGCATAATTGCTCAGGAGAGATAGGGTTTGCATGATGGTGTCGTTGATATCAACGTCTTCCAACCTGGGCTCCATCTTTCTGACATATCCCAGCATCCCATGCACCACTTTTCTGGCGCGCTCCACGTGTTCTTCTATCTTTGCTATGGATGCCTTCAGTTCGGCGTAGCTATTGGACTTGCTCAGATCTTCATCCTCCAGCAGGTCTTCCATCCATCCAGTCTTCTGAAGGATCACCGCAAGGGGGTTGTTGATCTCGTGAGCAACCCCGGCAGCCATTTTGCCCAGGGCCGCCAACTTGTCTGAGTGTACCAATTGGGCGTTCAGTTCATCCAGTCTCCCGTCCGTCTCCCGAAGACGGTTTACGGTCGTTCTTGTGGTAAACAAGGTGACCATGACGATCGCCAGCACGCCTGCCATAATAATAGCGATTTCTATACTCCTGGTGGCATAGAATGACGCCATTTCCTCCTCCACCTCCTGGCTTATGACCAACAACCATTTATCGTTGTTAAGCCAGCTTCCGGCATAGAGCGTGCTTTTCCCTCGCTTGTCCATCCGTTCCAGAATGGTGGTTCTTCCCCCAAACTGCGAGGGATCCAGATGGGATCTCTCCAGGATCTTGCCCTCAAAACGGGGCCGCGTCTGAAAGATACCTTCACTGTTGATGATGTAGGCGTCCCCCGTGCGGCCGACCTGAGCCGCCTTTACGATCGCCCCGAACACATCGGAGTCTATGGTTGCCCTAAGTATCCAGCCAAGCTGATTTTCCTGTCTTCTTACCGCTATGATAAAATGGGGAATCTGTCTGAATCCCGTATAGACATCGCTGATATAGATTCCCTTGGTCATGACCTCTCCGAACCAGGGCTGTTGGTAGTAATTAAGACCCGCCAGGTCATAGGGACCCACATAGGCGCTCTGCCTTCCGGCGTTGTCGATGACGCCAAGGTCTACAAAGGCGCCGGCCCTCTGATTCACAATGGAAAAGATGGGCAAGAGGTTCTTTTCCTCGACAATGAAATTGAACTGATTTGTATCTGCCATGGCTCCCAGGATCGCTGTTCTTTCCTTTAGAAACAGATCAACTCCATCGGCCTGGGTCTTTGCCCTGTAATATATCTGTTCCTTGATTTTATCCCGGTACATTCCGGAAAACTGAAAGTAGATAGTTGCCCCCAAGGCGAGAAGAGGGGTGATAGAGACCACGAGGGTAATAGCCGTTATTTTTCTTCGAAGACCTGCGTAAAGTTCGTTTCTCATGGCTCTATCCTCTTGCTGTTGCCTCTCTGCAGATGCCCTATTGGACGACCGGCCATGACATGAACCGCCAATACCCCAGGATGGTCCAGAACCAGAGCACAAGCCATGCCAGGATCGTAACAGGCAAGCCGTACTTCACAAAATCCATTACATCCAAAAGCCGCTCTCCTGTCACGGGGTCCCTTCCCATGCCGAAGGCAATGGCATTATTGGGGGTTCCAACAACAAGGAAGTTGGCGAAGGAAGAGGAAAAGGCGCAGGCGAGACCCAGCTTCCACACATGCGCCCCGCTTAATGCCGCCATGGGAAGGACGATGGGGCCAAGGGCCGCTACCGTGGCGCCGTCGCTCATGAAGTTGGTCATGGTGCCCGTCAATATGCTCACACCGATCACCAGCATATCTCCTTTCGCCATGAAATCCGGCAGGATGCTCACAAAGCTTGTGGCCAGCCACAGGGCCCCTCCAGTGAACTTGAGGGCCGCGCCCATGGCGGTTGCCGCTGCGTACAGGCCTACCACGTCAAAGGCGACCCCCTCTTGAATGTCATCCCAGGTAATGATTCGACCCAGAAACATCGCCATAACCGCATAGAGGGTCGGCCCCCCCAGGCCTGAGTGTTCACCCAGGATGACCCACGCTGCCACAAGGAGTACGAGGATAACCGCCATGAGGGCCTCTTTGCCGCCAAACTTGGGCATCCTGGCCACCTCGGATCTGACCACCTCTCCCGGGTTGATGTCTTTGACCTTGAACTTGGGCTTGAACATGATATACATGTAGGCCCCTATCACAACTCCCATAAGGGGCACGAAGGGCATGCCGTACTTCATCCATTCCAGGAAGGATATGGGGACTCCCTGTTGCATGAAGTAGCCTACCATGATGGCATTTCTTCCCCCTGCAGCAGGGGAACCTGGCCCGCCGTGGTTGGCCGCAAAGCATATTCCCAGCAACAGAAAGACGGCCAAGGCCCGGTCCTTTTCCACCCCATACATCTTGCACGTCACCTTGTAGACCCCCAGCAGGACCGGGATGAGCAGTGCAACCAGGGCATGCTCGGAAAGAAAGGCTGCGGCGATTGCAAGCAACGGCATGAAGATCAGTGCAAACCCTTTTGCGCTATGGATTCGACTCAGAAGTATGAGTCCTATCCGCTTGTCCAGCCCTGTTTTGGCCACTCCCACTGCCACCGCCAGTATGCCGAATATAAAAAAGACCGCATCGCTCATATAGGCCTTGCCTATTTCCTCCATGGGCAAGATGCTGAAAAGATATAGCATAACGGCAACCATAAGATCAGTTGCCCCCAGGGGAAGGGCCTCTGTGCCCCAAAAGAGCACCGATAGACAAAAGATAAGGAGCATCACCTTGGCCAGTTGCGCCGCATCTGCCTTGGATAATAGCCCTTTTTCATGGGAGTTGGAAAGGGTCTGTCCCTTCTGAGCTGCCTTGAAGGCCGCAGGACTGAGTTTCCTGTTCACACTGTCCGTGATGTTCCTGCAGTCGGACGGCAAAGAGTAGCCTGATGGCTTTTCCATACTCACAAGGTCTATCATGCCCTGAGGAGGAGGCATGATGACCAGAACAATGAAAAGTATGGCAGCCGGAACGATTATTAAGGGCTTGTAGCCCGGTCTGCTCTTCCATATGCTGCCGGGTTCAGCGGCGGTTGTTGCTCCTGAATGATGTGCCATTTTGACCTCCTTGCCTTGTCTACACCATGTCTCGAAACACCGACCTTAAAGATCATCTCACAATGCCCGACATCAAGATGACCAATAGGTTTTCCGATAGAGCCTCTTCATCCATACCCTGAAAGGTCTTTTCAGAGAGAATGCGGGACGGAATCGGCTCAACTATTCTGACATCCTGTGCTGAAGAGCCTGCAACAGGTGAACGCACTCCTTGAAAAGATAGTATCAGGTTGAGGCAATTAATGTGCCAAGTGAAAAGCGGAGGGTCATAGGTGATAACTATTCAAAAAAAAAGCAGATTACAGACTGAGGGAGCATCACTCGAGGGAGATCGGGGCAGGCATCTGTCAGCGCTTTTTACACAGTGTAAAGGGGAGGGGATGACTGGTTCTGAACGCCGATGAGTTTTGCAATGTCTGCGGTCATCTTCGCTCGGTAATGGTCAACAGACGGCGTCCTGAGCATGATCATATCCAACTGGCGGGTGTGAATGGTCAGATAGCCCAGCGCCGTCAGTCTCCCTTTCATAAAGTCCATGTCTCTGTCCTCCATCCTGGACAGGAGGGTGTCCTCCTTAATAGAGATCCTGAATCCAAGTTCTTCCAGGATATCTCCTACGAAGAGGACGCGCTTCAGCCTCCTTTCAAAATCCGCAGCCCCTCCCTTAAATATGAAGCTGATGTAGTTTTCGCTGGATCTCTCACTGACCAGGGTCTCGATGGTGGAGAAGTGAAAGCCCAGCCTGGATGTCAGGCTGCAGTAATTCTTGGAGATCATAAAATAGTTGCGGTTTGCGTATGAGGATTTGAGGCCGGGGACAAGGGATGTATTGGCGGTGGCCTGGAACATGATGGACATAAGGCCCTTTCCGTCCACGGGGGGAGGTCCTTCCCACGGGAATGCGCTGATCCCTTCCCAGATCGCCTTCATGGGAATCGACACAATGTTCTCTATCCTGACATACCTCCCTTCTTCTTCCTCCAGATATCCGTCGTCCAGGTTCAAAATCCACCACTGCATGGGCACATCGCACAGAAGCTGTTTGCTGGAACGTTCGGGAAAACGATGCCTTTTCCCAAACTCGAACATCTCGTGGACGGCCTTTTCATGGCAGAAGCGGGTGATGTCATGGAAGGTTCTGCACCGGGCAGGCATAAAGCCTGGCGATTCGGGATCCAGGAGATGAAGCGGTATGATGTGCTGGGAAACCCCGCTGAGGGTCTCAAGGACCGGGCTTCCTTCCATGAGTCCTTTTCTCTTGGCGGATGTCCTTACAAGAGAATCCATGCACCCCTGATAGATGACCCGTGAATCGGCATCCACAGTAATCTCCTGTTGATCTCCAAGCCGCAGAACCGCACCCCTGACCCCGAAAAGGGCAGGAACACCGAACTCCCGAGCCACATTCCCCAGGTGCCCGGCCAGGCTCCCCTGCTCCGTTACCACTGCGGCGGCCCGGGATAAGAGCGGCGACCACCTGGGAAGTGCCTGCTCGGCCACAAGGATCCCTCCTTCCGGGAAAGACAGGGCATCCATATCCTTTCTGACGATGAATACAGCCCCTGCTCCGGCGCCTCCACTCGCTGTAACGCCTCCCGTAAGCAGGACCGAATCTTTCAGTTCCTTCTTTATCTCGGAAGGGACCTCCGCCCCTTCTCCACCCCTCTGCTGAAGGGGTCTTGACTGCAAGAAAACAATCTTCCCAATCTTGTCGAGGGCCCACTCCACATCCTGGGCCGCGCCGTAGTATTCCTCAAGCGCATCCGACACGGCGGCGATCTCCAGGGCCTGATCGTCTGTCAGAGAAGGCCTCCCTCCCTCCTCTCCAGCGATCTCTATCCTGCAGACCCCTTCATCGGGATAGCAGAGGAACTTGGTATCCTTTATGGCGATTTCCTTTTGAACCTCACGGGGTTCCTTTCTCCTGGATATGGTGAATATATCAACGGCGCCGCTTCCATCCACCACGGATTTAGGGAGGCCCAGGACCGAATTGATGACAACGGCATCGTCGCCGGGCCGCAAGGGATTTCTGGAATAGGCTACCCCTCCTGCCTCGGCGTCCACCATGGCGAGGCACCCCACGCACATGGCCACATCCTCATCTCGTATTCCCCTGTTGAGGCGGTATGTCATGGCGGTCAGCCCATACTTGCTCGCAACAATCTCCCTGTAGGCCTGAAACAGATTTTCTCTGCGGATGTTCAAGAGGGAGCGGTACTGTCCGGCAAAGGATGCGCCCGAGGCATCCTCCCCCAGGGCGCTGCTCCTCATGGCAACGGCCACGTTTCTTTTCACCTTCTGTTCCAGAATCCCGTAATGCTCCACTATCGCCTGTTCCAGGTCCTGAGGAAGCGGCGACCCAATGATGAGCTGCTGTATGGAGGCGCTCAAGGCGAAAAATGCGTCAAGACGTTCTGCATCCGTTGCCTGAATCAGCCTGTCCACCTCGGATTGAAGCCCCGAAGCCTCCATGAATCGAAAGTAGGCCTGGGCCGTAATGACAAAACCTTCCGGGACATTGAGGCTCAGCCGATTCTTCATCTCCCCCAGGTTGGCCATCTTTCCGCCCACCAGGTCTGCCGTGTTCCTGTCCACCTCATTCAGGGATACGACCAGGGGTCCTTCCCGGCTGCGGATGGCGGCGGCAATATAGGGATTGATCTTTTTCTGTATTTCTCTGAAGCGTTCGAAGAGCCCTTCATAAGGGCCGGGGGCCAGTTCATTCAGGTGTTTGGCCATCTGAAATACGCTGGCAGCGACCGATGTGCATCTGGCCCTCACAAAATGCATTCCAAAAGGCCAGGAGCCCTTGAGGGCCTCTTCCATTTCGGCCATGATCTCAAGGGCCCTGTTGTTGGCGTTGAGCAGAAGCTTGAACTGGTGGTAGCGGCCCCTGAAGGCTATTCGAAGCTCTTCTGCATCGAGGGGACCGGCCTTTCTCCTGTACCCTGCAAACGCATTGCGCAGCCTTTCAATCAGCCCCATGGGCCCCGCCACTGTCTATGGAGTGTTGTTTCAAAAGCGGCATAGCCGCAACCAAAAAAAGGCCTCGCGCAAAGACGCCAAGGCGCAAAGAGTATTTGCTACAGCGGGTTCAAAAATGAGGGACTCCATTGTCCCCAAGTTACGGACATAGAACCCCAATTCCTAAATCCCTCAATCCGTCATAAGATACTAATGCCCTATCTTCATGCCCCACCCCTCAAAGAGGAACATGATGCCGAATCCGTACCAGACCGTATACACAACATAAAAGACCAGAGAGAAGATAACAATTCCGATTCGATCGCCGATCTTCTGGGCCTCTATCTTATAGTAATTATATGCAGTCTCCACCGCCTTCTTAAGCACCAGCGTCACTGCGTCAGCCTCTTTGAAGAGCTTGTTATCTTTAAAGCTCGCTGTTATTCCCTTAAAGGCCTTCCACCAATTGTACAGGACCTGGCGCTCATCATAGCCGTATTTCCGGGAAACCGCTTCCCCGTTGTTTCCGTACATGGCGTCGGCGTCTTTAAGGCAGGCCAGGAGAACAGCGCCAAGATCCCCCGTGATTTTGAGACCCTTGTCCTTGACTTCGGCCTTGGCGCCCGCTGCTGTGAAAAGGAGGGCGGTCTTTGACGCCTGATCGGCGTTATCCATGGCAAGGGAGGCGCTAAATTGCTTGTCCTTAAACTGCATGGCCTTCTCTTTGGCCTCCGGGATGTAATAGGCAGACCCCTTGGAGATAGAATTGTATAGATTGTCAAGAAAGTCAAGGCCGTTCTTGCCCTGGTAGATGGGCGAAAAGAATATGATCAGCACGACAAAAAACGCAACCATCAGTCCCAACCCAGAGTAAAATTCCTTTTTATGTGCTATCATCACCTCACCTCATGACCCTTCAGCATTTTGATGTTCTTGAAAAAGGTTCCTATCACCCATACCCCAAAAAAGCCTATGACAATGAAAAAGGCCCAGATGCCTATCTGATCCAGCACGAGGGTCGTCTGCTTTGACAGAGGAATAATCTTCATGTCGGCGAGCTTCCCAGGCAGTGCAAAGATCCTGTTGACAAAGCCGG
>JAUPKI010000052.1 GCA_030837545.1 Thermodesulfobacteriota bacterium
CAGGTGGCGGTGCGATCCAGCGCAACGGCCGAAGATCTGCCCACGGCGAGCTTTGCCGGGCAGCAGGATACCTATCTCTGCCAGGCGGGAAAAGAGCAGATCATTGCGAGTGTGAAGCGGTGCTGGGCCAGCCTGTTCACACCCCGCGCCATTGATTATAGAAACAAGAACAACTTCCCGCACGAAAAGGTCTTCATCAGTGTGGGGGTTCAGAAGATGGTCAACTCCAGAACCGCGGGGGTTATGTTCACCCTCAATCCGACCAATGGCGACCCGTCCAAGGTGGTGATAGAAGGGAGCTGGGGACTGGGGGAGACCGTGGTCTCCGGCTCCGTGAATCCGGACAAATTTGTTGTGGACAAGGTGGTCATGGAGACGAGCGAAAAGACCATATCCGCCAAACATATCAAATGCGTCTATGACCCCGATGGTAAAGGCACCATGGACGTGGATGTGGAAGCAGAACTCCAATCCAAGTGCTGTCTGGAAGACCGGGAAATAAAAGAACTCGTGAGGATCGCCAAGAACATCGAGACCCACTACGGTCGCCCCATGGATATCGAGTGGGCCGTTGATGAGGACTTCTCTTTTCCGGAAAACATCTTTATCGTGCAGGCCCGTCCTGAGACGGTCTGGAGCCAGCGCCGGAAGGGGCCCCTGATCGGCAATAAGAGCGGGTATCAGTTGTTGATGGAGCAGGCCATGAAGCGGATCAAGCTCCAGTGAGAGGCTGCCATGCAACAATATGAATGAACGTCGAACATCGAACGTCCAACATCGAATGAAAAAACAGATGCCTGAAGGCTGATGTGTCAGACGTGGACATTAAAGATCCTGATCAGAGCGGGGACATCGTGTTGAATTCCTGAATTCCTAAATCCCTGGATTCACAATACCGGTTTATCCGGGTTAACCAATGAAAAAAACAACCATAACAAAATTTTTAGGCTATGGAGGTATGATATTCTATGAAAAGCATGAGAGACTTTATTGCCGATAGTGAAAAGCAAGGGTTGTGCAAACGGATCACCGCGGAGGTGGACTGGAACCTGGAGCTGTCACACATTGCCAAGCTCAATGAAGAGGAGGCCGGTCCGGCCCTTCTGTTTGAAAATGTAAAGGGTTACAAGACGCCGGTCATCACCAGCGTCTGCACCACAACGCAGCGGCTGGCCCTGATCATGGGACAGCCCCTGGAATCGAGCTTGGTGGACCTTTACAAGGCATGGGCCAGGCTGGGCGAGAATCTGATCCCGCCCAAGTGGGTGGACGCCGCCAATGCGCCCTGCAAGGAAAACATCCTCACGGGTAAGGACATTGATCTTTATAAATTTCCCGTTCCCCAGTGGTATCCCTTAGACGGGGGCCGCTTTATCGGTACGGCCCATTTCATTGTCAGCAAGGACCCCGAATCGGGCTGGGTCAACCTCGGGACCTACCGGGGCCAACTCTTGGGCAAAGACAAGATGGGGACCCAGTTTATCAAAGGGAAGCATGCGGACATCATGCTCAAGAAATACCAGGCCATGAAAAAGCCGATGCCCGTGGCCTCGGTGATTGGGTGCGATCCCCTCCTCTTCATTATGGGGGCGGCCCGGGTCTCGGCCTTTACATCGGAATACGATGTGGCCGGGGCCTTGCGCGGCGAACCGGTGGAGGTGGTCAAGGGGGAGACCGTGGATCTGCCGATCCCAGCCCATGCGGAGATCGTGATCGAAGGGGAGGTGGATGCGGACAAGTTCATGGAAGAAGGACCCTTCGGCGAATACACCGGTTACTACTCAGGGGTGGGAACGGACCCCAGGAATTTTATCGATGTCAAGTGCATCACCCACCGAAACAACCCAATCCTGTGGGGGACGACGGTGGGTCGGGCGGTCACCGATACCCACATGACCATGGCCCTCTCCTACGGCGCTACCTTGTGGCAGCAATTGCTCGCCATGAAGATCCCCGGGCTGAAAGCGGTTTACTGTCCGCCCGAAGGTTCCGGCAGGTTCCTGGCCATTATCTCCATCAAGCAGATGTACCCGGGCCATGCGGATCAGGTCCTGACCGCGGCCATCTCCACAGAGATGGGGGCCTACGGGCTCAAAACGGTCATCGTGGTGGATGAGGACATCGATCCGTGGGATATCCCCAGGGTCTTATATGCCCTCAGTTTCAGATTCCAACCCAACCGGAGTCAGGTGATCAAGCGCGGACGATCCACGCCGCTCGATCCCTCCCTTCCCATCGATGCGAGAGATATTACCGGCCGACTCCTCTTAGATGCCACCATCCCCTATGACTGGAAAGAAAAGCCGGTTCCCATTGAGCTGGATCCAGCCACGGTGGAAAAGGTCAAGGCCAGGTGGTCTGAACTGGGATTTTAATTACACATTGTGGGTTAATCGTTATGAAGGGCATGTTTTGGGCAGCCAGCGACATAACGATTAACCGACCTATTAAAGCATCAAGGAGTTTTCATCATGTCAGAAAGCGCACGGCTAAAGGGCAAAAAGATCCTCATCGTGGATGATGAATCCGATATCCTCGACATACTGGAAGAGCTGCTGGAGATGTGTGAAGTGGCGAGGGCCTCCACATTTGAAGAAGCAAAACAACTCATGGAATCTCAGAAGTTTGACATTGCTATCCTGGATATCATGGGCGTGGACGGGTATGGCCTCCTCGACATCGCCAACCGGAAGAAGATCATCCCGATCATGCTGACCGCCCATGCATTCAGCCCGAGAAACCTGGTGCGGTCCATCAAGGAGGGAGCGCATTCCTATCTGCCCAAGGAGGAAATCTCCAACATAACGACCTTCCTGGGCGATGTTTTGGAGGCGAAAGAAAAGGGAAAGAACCCCTGGGGTTCCTGGCAGGAGCGATTGCCCACCTCCTATTTCGAGAGAAGATGGGGCGCGGCATGGCAGGATGCGGATAAGGACTTCTGGGACAAATTCAGGGCCGGCATCAAAGAGAGAACAAAAAGGAAAGCAGTTCAATCTGAAGATTGAACTTTCAATTCCTGAATTCCTAAATTCTCAATTCCTAAATCTTGACATCAGGAGGCTTCACGTGAAACCAATTCGGTACACAAAAGAGATGGTGGATGAGTTTCTGAGGGACGGATATTGGACAAACGAGACATTTTACGACTTTTACGACAGGAACGCCAGGGAGTATGGCGACAGAGAGGCCTTGGTGGACGAGAAATACCGGGTCACCTGGGCCGAGGCCAAGCGCCTTGTGGATGCCATGGCCATCTCGTGGGTCGAGATGGGGATCCCCAAGTTCGCCCGGGTCATCATCCAGTCTCCCAACAGCGTCTATGGGTTCCTCTCCCGGATCGCCTGCGAGAGGGCCGGGCTCATATCCCTGACGGTCTATCCTTATCTGCGCCAGAAGGAACTGGAATACATGGTGGAACGGACCGAGGCCACGGCCGTCATCATTCCAAACGTATATCGCAAGTTTGATTACCTGGAGATGTACAAAGGCCTC
>JAUPKI010000416.1 GCA_030837545.1 Thermodesulfobacteriota bacterium
CCACAAAAAAGCCTGACCTTTCCTCCATCTTTTCTCTGTGAGAGTGGCATCCTGCCACGACCTTCGAGGCTTGGAAGCCTCTCTCACAAGAAAAGCCCCTTCTTTGAAACCCTGTGTGAGCAGCGTGCTCGCCGCGAGGATCGAGGCTGGAAGCTTCTCCCACAGGGAGAATTCCTGACTCCCAAGGGAAGGGTGAAGAGACCTAGGCATTGGCGCCCGAACGCCTGTCTAAAATCGGTCGTAATGGGTGAACTCGCTGATCTCCCGGCGCTTGGGCGCCCCCGATTCCTTCGTGGGATATCCCATGGGTATCAGGGATACCAGTTCATAACCTTTGGGCGCCCCCAGTTCCTTGGCAATCTGGTCATGGTCGAACAGACCCATAATGACGGTACCGATCCCAAGATCATAGGCCGTCAGACAGATGCTCTGGGCTGCAATCCCGAGATCGAACATCAGCCAGTCGCCGAACTTGGTGGTGACCTCGTTCTTATAATATCCTGAACTCCCCGTTTTGCCGCACAGGGCCAGCACGACCGGGGCCTCCGCAAAGTGCTTGGTCGCAGGATTGCTCTTGGGCAGGACCTCTTGCAACCTCTTTTTCACCTGTGGATCCCTGATCACGACGATCTCCCAGCACTGGGTGTTGGCCCAGGACGGCGACCATTGGACCGATTCCAGGATCTGATTCAGGGTCTCCTCAGGAATATCCTTTTCCTGGTAGTTGCGGACGCTCCGTCTTCCCTTAATGATCTCCATCAGATCTTTCATTCCCATTCCACCTCCGTCTCAAGAATTTATCTTCACCTCTCCAGGCATCTCAGACACTGATCTCGGATCGACAGCGTCTATCCTAAGGATAAGGATGTACCCATTTAAGGTCGAAAAGTCAAGCCTCCCGCCTCTCAATCCTGATGACGTCCGGCCGGTTTTGTGTTATTATGCAGACATTAACCCTGAACCCCGGAAACGTCCAACATCGAACGTCCAACATCGAACATCGAAGGAGAAAAAAGCCCTGAACCTCTGAACCCCAATGACACACCAGGAGAATAAACATGGAGAAGCGACGCAGGATTGACCTTAATTCCGATGTGGGAGAGAGTTTCGGGATCTATAAGCTGGGTCTCGACGAGGACGTGATCCCTCTCATCAGCTCCGCCAACATCGGATGCGGATTTCATGCGGGAGACCCAGCGGTGATGCGGCGAACCGTCGCATTCGCAACCCAGCATGGCGCAGCCGTGGGCGCCCATCCGGGTTTCCCGGATCTGATGGGGTTTGGCAGGCGATACATGGATGCCACATTGGAAGAGATCCAGGACTATGTCGCCTATCAGATCGGCGCTCTCCAGGCCTTCGCAGCCCTTCAGGGAACACGCCTTCAACACGTCAAACCTCACGGGGGACTCTACAATATGGCGGTCCGGAATGTGGAGGTATGGGACGCCATAGCAGGAGTTCTTGCCGGGATCGACAGGGATCTGATTCTGGTGGTATTGGCTGGACCCAACCGGGAGACACTGAAGGCCATCGGAAGGCGTCATTCGATTCGAATCGCCTTTGAGTTTTTTGCCGACCGATCGTATAACCCAGATGGGTCGCTGGTATCCCGCAGGGAGCCGGGGGCGGTGCTCCACGACACCCGATTCGTGGCCGAACGGGTTGTCAGAATGGTCACCGAGGGCGTGGTGACGGCCAGGGAGCGAAGCGAGATCAGGCTTGAAGCCGACACCATCTGCGTGCACGGGGACAACCCGGAGGCGGTATCTCTGGTCAGGAACGTCAGAAAGGCACTCCTCGAGTCGGGGATCGAGGTGGTTCCCATGGGAACATTCCTTTAACCCTCCTGAGGGCCTTCCCATGCTGTACACCAACCCCGAATACCGGATCATGGGCGACCGCGCCCTCCTGGTTGAACTGGGGGATCACATCGGCATGGACCTGCACAGGAAGGTCAGTGCCCTGTTCCTGGCGTTGAACGATGCCCCTCTCGAAGGCGTCGTCGAGATCATCCCGGCCTATGGATCCCTGTTGATCATCTTTGATCCCCTCAGGACTCGCCCCTCGCTGGTCCAGGAACAGGTCCGGGCCATCCTGAAAACCCTGGATCCTTCCCGAATCCCCGAGGCCAGGACATTGGAGATCCCGGTGGTGTACGGGGGTGAATATGGTCCGGATCTGGACTGGGTCGCCGGGTATCACGGAATCACGCCCGAGGAGGTGGTCCGTCTCCATACCTCGGTTGTCTACCACGTGTATATGATCGGTTTCATGCCCGGATTTCCCTATATGGGAGAGCTTCCGAAGGCCCTTGTGACCCCGCGAAAGGAAACCCCCCGAACCGCGGTGCCTCAAGGCTCGGTGGCCCTGGCACAGGCCCAGACAGGGATCTACCCATCTCGAAGCCCTGGCGGATGGCAAATCATCGGCCGCACGCCGCGCCGTCTTTTCGATGCCTCCAGATGGCCCCCCGCCCTCCTCCAAATGGGCGACCAGGTCCGATTCATTGCCGTCACTGAGGAGGAGATGGAAGGATGGGAGGAATGAAAGCCCTTGAGATCCTCAGCCCCGGCCCGCTCACCACGGTCCAGGACATGGGCCGGCTGGGATTTGGAAGATTCGGCGTCCCACGAAGCGGTGCAGCCGATCCTTTGTCTCTCAGGGCGGCCAATCTCCTTGTGGGGAACCGCGAAGGAGACGCAGGCCTTGAAATGACCGTGATCGGGGCTCGAATCAAGGCCCTGAGGAATGTTGCCATCGCCGTCACCGGTGCGGACCTGCAGCCTGCAATCAATGGGCTGCTAATGAAGATGTGGCGATCCCATGTCCTGCGCAAAGGGGATATCCTCTCCTTCAAGGGACGCCGGAGCGGGTGCCGGGCCTATCTGGCCATTGGCGGGGGAATCTGTGTGCCGCACGTCATGGGAAGCCGGTCCACCAACCTGACAGCAGGATTTGGAGGACTGGGAGGGAGGCCCCTGAGGGGAGGAGATGTCCTGTGTTGCGATTCACCAGGCCGTCATCTCACATCGACAGGGAAATCTCTTGACAGTCCGCCGCCGATATGCTGCTCGACGAACCAACGGCTCAGGGTCATACCAGGCCCTCAGGACCATCACTTCTCGATCCGCACAAGGGATCTCTTTTTCAGTTCCCTGTTCAGGGTAACGCCCCAGTCCGACCGTGCAGGGATTCGATTGGCAGGCCCCCCAATCAAAGCCCTGGAGGGGGTTGATGAATCGATCCTCTCGGAAGGGGTCGTTCCGGGCGCCATCCAGGTGCCAGGAGATGCTCAGCCGATCATCCTCTTAGGGGAGACGGCGACAGGCGGATACAGAAAGATCGCCACGGTGATCTCGGCGGACCTGCCCCTTGCAGCCCAGTTGACGCCGGGCAACAGCGTCCATTTCTCGGCCGTTTCCCTGGACGAGGCCCTTGAGGCTGCCCGTCAGACAGAGGAAATGCTTCGGCGGTTGAGATCGTTGGAGACAGATCTGTGACTCCCAACGACAATTGCACCCAGTCACTCTCAAAGGCCCTCCCCCATTTGTCTTGACACCCCTATATAAGTTGGGTATCGTCTTTCATTGAAAAGCACGTCTCGTCGCCTGCCTCCCTTTTCTCCCAGCTTCCTGGCCTCGCTGTTGCATCACCCATTGGAAGACTGAGGACCTGAAGGCAGGATGGTTTCTTGCGGGCTGACCGGCGTCCTGTAGGAATTTCTCCAGTGGGCGGAATAGGCCGCATGACGCCCCCTCGACAACCCTTATCGTGGAGACGCTATGGGGTTCCGTCTTGCCGAATTTCACCAGCGAAATCGCTCGATGATTCTCCACCAATGGGTTGAGAAGCTCCATCAAGAGGTAGGGGATCAATATGCCTCCAGACCGTTGCAGGAACTCTACGGTACGGTGTCCGAGGCATTTGAGGCCAATCACCACGTCCTTGTCTACGGCAATTTCCATTACATCAACGAATTTATCGATAAAATCACACGAATGAGGCTTGGGGCAGGGTTTCTCCTGTCGGACGTCCAGAAGGCCTTTGAACTCTACCGCATGATCGTGACTCCCCTCCTGGCCAAAGAAGCCACCATCGAGGAGTTTCAGGAGAATGTCGAGAAGATCAACCGATGTCTGGCCTACACCATTCACCGGTTCAGCGATCACTTCCAGGACATGCACGAAAAGGGGATTCTCGAGCACAATCAGAGGCTTGAGGAAGAGGTCAAGGCCCGAACGGCCGAGCTGAGGGAGTCCGAGCTGAAATATAAGACCCTGGTGGAAGAGATCAACGAGGGCTACTTCGTGATCCAGGACGAGATTATCGTCTTTGCCAACAAGGCCTTTTGCGAGATGCACGGCTATGCCCTGGATGAGGTGATCAGCAGAAAGTTCTATGACTTCGTGGATCCGGAAAACCGGCAAGAGGTCATCGACATCTACGCCAAACGCATTCTGGGGCGATCGGCCCCGGCCTCCTTTGAGTACCTTCGAATCAGCAAGGAAGGAAAGAGTTATCCAACGGAGATCACAGCCAAGGTCACCCGATATGAGGAAAAGGTCTCAAGCATCGCGTTGTGCCGGGATATCAGCGAACGGGTGGAGATGGACCGGCGTATTCGGGAGTCTGAAAAGATGGCCTATATCGGCCAGATCACCACATCCCTCTCCCATGAGATCCGCAACCCCCTGTCCGCGGTCAAGATGAACCTTCAAATCATCAACCGAAACGCCCAGCTCAAGGGCAACGATCAGCGACGTATTGATATTTCCGTTCGGGAGGTCATTCGTCTGGAACGTATTCTCACAGAGCTTCTCGACTTTGCCAAACCGCTTCAGGTAAAATTCAACCATTGCCCCATCAACCAGATCCTTCATTCCTG